>JAXDQP010000072.1:0-40732 GCA_034667745.1 Thermoplasmata archaeon | reverse complement strand
GCCGGCATCCTGCTCATCCACACCTGCGTCAACTCGCCGTGGGGGACCTACGACGTGGACGTTTCCAAGATGACGGTCACCGTCGATGGGCCGACCAAGCCGGGCACCATGCCGGTCGTGACGAGCCAGAACGCGCACAACCACGGCCTGCACGACAAGTGCGCCGAGGTGACCTACCTGTGGCGCTTCCGCGACGAGGGCGCCAAGGACGGGGACTACGCCATCCACCTCGGCGTCCCCAACCTCGCCGGCAGCGCGCTGGCGAGCGGCGACGCGGGCTTCACCGTCGAGGGCAAGAAGGCGTTCGGCGTGGACCAGGACCACAACACCGTGGCGCCCAGTGGCGAGACCTCCGGCAAGAAGTCGCCAGCGGCGGGCATCGGCGTGGCCGTGGCGTTGCTTGGGGTCGCTCTCCTGCGCAGGAGGGTGCCCGCATGAGGACCGCCCTCCTGCTCGCCGTGCTCCTGCTGGCCCCGGCCCTCGCGGGCTGCGGCGGCAAGGGCGGTGGCACCGGGACGGAGACGGGGAAGCCTGCCCTGCAGGAAGGCAAGGGCGCCATCGCGGGCCTCGTCATCGACGACGTGTACCGGCCCGTGCCCAAGGCGCTCATCCTCGTCGAGAAGCTCGGCCTCACCGCCACCTCCGACGGCGAGGGGCAGTTCAATTTCGCGGGCCTCGAGCCGGGCGCCTACATCCTCAAGGTGCAGGCGGACGGCCACGCCACCGGGCCGCGCACCGTCCAGGTCGTCGCGGGCCAGTACACCGAGGTCGAGGTGCAGGCCGACCGCCTGTTCAACGCGGGCTCGCGCATCGTCACCACGGAGTACACCATCTTCATGACCTGCACCATCGACGCCGTCGCCGTCTCCGGCAACGGCCTCAACTGCCTGCAGGACCAGTCGGGCGACTCCGAGCGCACCCTCTTCAGCAGCAACCTCACGCGCGACGGCAACGTCACCGCGATGGTGACGGAGATCACGTTCAACCAGAAGGGGAACTACGCCTTCGACATCGCCATCGACGACGATGGCGACAGCCTCCTCGACCGCTACTGGGCCGAGCGCGACATCGCGGACGACACCTACGGCCGCATCGTGCTGCGGGCGGGGGAGGCCAACACCGACGCCAACGCGGGCCGCCGCAACATCCCGTGGGAGCCGCTGAAGGAGGGCTTCTCGACCACGGTCTTCGTGCACGGGCTGGCCTACTCGGAGGTCCACAACGCCACCACGGTCGGCCCCCTGCACGGCACCTACTCGCTGGGCGCCTCGTTCGGCATCCGGGGCAAGATTGTCCAAAGCGTCTTCCTGGGCGAGCCCGCGGTGGACCTGGCGACCTACGCCGTCCTGAAGTCGTAATCCGCCGGCCAACGGCTTAAAAAACCCCGGCCCGTCGCGACCGCCGTCAAGGGACCGGCAACTTCCCCTCTGGGGGAGGCTCTACCGCCCTGGCACCGGCCTGTCCGGGGAGATACCAAAGCGGCTATGGGCGGGACTGCAGATCCCGTTTTACGGGGGTTCGAATCCCTCTCTCCCCTCTGCCATGCTCGCACAATGCCGCACCCATGGTTACTACCGCGGAGAGCAGTGCCCCCTCTGCGACGAGGCCGGCCGCTTCCTGATGAAGGACTTCGAGATCGACCGCGTCGGCCGCATGATGGCCGGCATCCTGCGCCACTTCCCCGAGAGGTTCAACCTCACGATGGATGGCCGCGGCTGGGTCGACCTCGAGGAGTTCACCAACGCCATCAAGGACAGCCGCGACAACTACCGCCGCTGGCTGCGCCGCGAGCACATCGTCGCCCTCGTCGAGACCGACGAGAAGGGCCGCTACCAGATTGACGGCGGCATGGTGCGCGCCACCTACGCCCACAGCGTCAACGTCAACCTGGACGACCTGCCGGAGGCCAACGTGGACAAGCTCTACTTCCCCGTCGCGGAGGAGGAGCTGGACGTCGTGCTGGAGGCCGGCCTGCGCCCCAGCGACCGCAACATGATTCACCTCAGCGCCACGCCGGACAAGGCGTACAGCGCTGGCCGCGTCCACATCCCCGACCCCATCCTCCTGGAGGTCGACGTGAAGGGCGCCAGCGACGCGGGCAACTTCATCTTCCGCGCCGGCAAGGCCGTCTACGTCACCGACGCCGTGGAGCCCAACGTCCTGAGCAAGTTCGAGGACGAGGAGGCGATGGCCAAGCTGCGCAAGGAGTTCGGCACCGGCGCCTCCGACGCCGAGAAGAAGGCTGCCGAGGCCGCCAAGGCCGCGGAGTCCACCGGCAAGGACGACGACGAGGACACCGAGGCGCCGGAAGAGTAGCCGCGCGGTCAGGGTCTTGAACGGGGCCGGCACTCCCCGCAATGGATGCAGGACGCCAACGAGGCCGCCCCAACGGCCGCCAGCGCCAAGCCAGCGCGGCCGTGGCTCTGGGCGCGGCTGCTCCTGGGGGTCCTGGGGCCCTTGGTCCTGTTCGCCTCCCTGCAACTGGCCCTGGATGCCCGTTACCTGCTTCCCCGCTGGGGCACGTTCGGGCTGCTCCCCGGGGCGGCCTGGCCCATCTTCGCGGCGCTGGGCGTCCTCGTCGCGGTCGGCGTCCTCGGGGCGCTGCGCCTGCGCGTCAAGGCTTACCTGGCGCGCAGCCTCGGCTACCTGTGCCTCGGCGCCGTCGTGGGGGTCGTGGTGGGGGCCGCGATCCTCATCGCTTTCGGGGAGGATTGCAGCTACCCAAGCTCCGCGCAGTGGAACGACCCCGCCCTGCGCACCGCGTCCCAAGGGCCGGGCTGGACGGCGCTCGCGGCCGCGACCGGCCTGCCGCTGCCGGACGGAACGCTCCCCTTCAACGGCACGACGGTCCAGGAGGTGCGCTACCAGGTGCCCGGGCAGGCCTCCTTCGCGCTCGACCGGCAAGCTCGTGTTCTCTACGACGGAGGTTGGGACAACGAGGCACGGGCCATGTTCGTCAACTTCACCCGCGGGCTCTCCAGCGCCAACGCGACCACCGTGGCCGGCTGGGCGCGCAGCCTGCAGGACGGCGCCATCGTCCGCGTCGCCCCGCTCGACAAGCTGGCGTCCCTTGCGGCCAACCTGACGGTGCTGCCGCCCGGCCGCTACAACCCGCAGCCGGGGAGCGGTGGAGCGGCGGGACCCTCCTGGAGCCTTGCCTTCAGCCTGCCGACGCGCGAACGCCCGCTGGCGGACGGCACGCTGCGGGTCGACGCCATGGGCAACGCCGCCTTCAAGAGCCCGTCCCACCGCCAGGGGTTCGCCGCGTACGGCAAGGAGGTCGTGCGCCTCCTCCAGGAGGACGGCCTGCCGGCGCCGCAGCCCGCCGCGGTCCTGGTCGGCGGAGCCATCTGCTAGGCGGTGCCAGCCATCTCGGCCAGCTTGCGCACGGTGTTCCAGTTGCGCGCCGTCAGCGGCGAGCCCACCGCCTTGTCGATGGACGCGGGCGTGAGCTTCGACTCGCCGACGCCGGCCGCGTAGTGGACCCAGAGGCCGTCGCCGGCCAGCTCCAGCCGCTCGCCGTGCTTGGCGCGCGCCAGCAGCTCCGCGACCGCCTCCTTGCGGGGCGGCTGCTTCGACAGGCCGAGCAGGAGCCCGTTGGGGGTGTCGGCCGCCGCCTGCGCGAACGGCTTGGGGACCGTGAGGTAGGCCTTCCACTGCTCGGCGGTGCGCGCGATGACGGGCACCGCGATGCCGAACTTCGCCGCGATGGCCTTCTCCAGCTTGGCCTCGACGGCGGCGGCGGTCCCGGGGCCGGACAGAACAAGGTTGCCGCTCTGGATGTAGGACTGGACCTCCTTGAAGCCCAGGCCCTCGACGAGCTTGCGCAGGTCGGCCATCGGGACCTTGCGGCCGCCGACGTTCACCGCGCGCAGCAGGGCGACGAAGGTGGCCATGCCTTACCGGCCGCCCGAGAAGCCCATCATGATGCCGCCCGGCGCCTCGACGACCGCGAGCGTGACGCCCGGCATGACGGTGTCGGGGCCCATGATGTGCTTGGCGCCCGCCTTGAGCGCCTTCTCCAGGGTCGTCGTGACGCTGGCCACGTGCGCGTAGGGCGTGACGCGCGGGCCCTCGCCGTCCCGCGTGCGCATGATGCCGCCGCCGCCCGTCTTGCCGTACGCGAAGAGGTGGTAGTCCTCGCCCGGCATCTTGAACGGGGCGCCGAAGGACCAGCCCAGGACCTTCTCGGCCCAGCGCTTGAGGGCCACCGGGTCGGTGCAGGCGAACTCGGTGTGGGTGAGCCAGCCCTCAAGGCCTGGCGTCGGCGTGTGGCTGCGCAGCCCGTCCGGGCGGGTGGCTGCCTTGCTGCGGGACGCCGCGGGCTTGCCGGCCGCCTTGCGTGCGGACGTCCCCTTGGCGGGCGCCTTGCTGGCGGGCTTCTTGCTGGGCGTGCGCGCGGAGACCTTGGCCTTGGGCATGCGCGGGGGAAGCCTGCCCTGCTTCAAACCGTTCGCCTGGGCGCGGCCCCCGGCGGGTGGGTCTCATCCCCTGAAGATGGGGCGCTGGCTGAGCATCACCGGGAGCGGCAGCGGGGCGCGCGGCTCCGTGCCGACGTTCATGCGGCACAGGTTCTCCAGGTCCTTCAGGGTGCAGGGTTGCTCGGGAGCGAGGCCGGCGGCGTCGAGCCAGGCGGCCTTGCGGACGCGGGGGACGAACTTGCCGCTTGCCTTCTCCTTGTCGCCCACCACGATGATGACCGGCACCCACTCGACCTCGGCGAGGGCGATCTTCTTGCCCACGCCGCTGGAGGAGTCGTCCACGTCGGCGCGGTAGCCGGCGTCGTTGAGGCTGTCGGCGAGGCGGCGGCACTCCTCCAGGAAGGAGTCGTTCAGGGGCAGGAAGCGCACCTGCGTCGGGCTGAGCCAGAACGGCAGGCTCGCCTTGCGGCCCGCCTTCGCCTCCATGCTCTGCTGCTCCAGGATGGCGCACAGGTTGCGGTCGATGGCGCCGGAGAGGCTGGCGTGCAGCAGGAACGGCGTCTTGCGGCTGCCGTCGGCGGCGGTGTACTGGATGCCAAAATTCTCCGGGTTCTGGGTGTCGATCTGCACCGTGCTCAGCGCGAAGGCCTTGTTGACGGTGTCGTTGAAGTTGAACTCGAACTTCATGACGAAGTAGAAGCTCTGCTGCTCCCACATCTCGACCAGGACCGGCTTGTTGACGGTCTTGGCGAGGCTGACGGCGAACTCCTTGTTCTGCTCGTAGAACGACTTGACGAAGCGGACGGCGGTCTCGTAGGGGACCTCCAGCGCGTCCATCCAGGCCTTGCTGCGGTCGAACTGCGCCTTGAACTCGCCGCGCGCCTGCTCCAGGTCCGCGACGAGCGTGTGCATGTCGGGCATCGTGAAGCAGCGCAGGCGCTTGATGCCGGCCGTCTCGCCGCTCTGCTCGCGGCGGAAGGAGTAGTGGGTCAGCTCGTAGATGCGCGCCGGCAGGTGGCGGTACGAGAGGTTGGCGCGCCCCATCGTGAGGTACATGCCGAAGCAGGCGGCGAAGCGCAGGAACAGCTCCTTGTCGTCCGACTGGATGCGGTACTGGCGCGCCGGGAACTTGTTGAGGTACTTGTTGAGCGCCGGGTGGTTGACGTCGTACATGATGGGGGTCTCGATCTGGAGGCCCCCGGCGTCGCGGCAGATGCGGTTGATTTTCTCCTCCAGCAGGCGCTTGATGAGCTGGCCCTTCGGGAACCAGCGCATGTTGCCGTTGTCCGAGCCGGGCTCGTAGTCAACCAGCTCCATCTGCTGCATGAGCGGGATGTGCTGCGGCTCCTGGTCGGCCTTGCGCGAGCCGCCGCGCTCGTAGGCGTAGAACTTGTCCAGGCCGGGCCACGGCTTGAAGTCGAACTTGTCGGCCGGCACCATGCTGCCGTCGGGGGAGAGGACGTACCACTGCGACTTCAGGGTCTTCTCCGCCTTCAGGGCGGCGTTCTGCTCGTCGCTGGCCAGGGACCCGCCGGCGTCGCCCTTCGTCGCCGTCTTGGCCTGCGCCTGCGCCGCCGCCACCGTGCTGACCGCCGCGCCGTGGTCGTGCCCGTGGGCATGGCCATGGCCGTCGTCCGCGGGGTCGGGCAGCACGTGGCGGCTCAGCTCGCTGAGGGGGTGGCCCTTGCACTTGATGCTGAAGGCCTTGTACCAGCCGAACGGGCTGCGTTGGACGGTGAACGTCTTCGGGAGCGCCTCGGCCAGCAGCGGCAGCGCCTGGATGGCGATGGGCGGCGCGGCGAGGTCGTTGCTCAGGTGCGCGTAGGGGTAGAGCATGACCTTCTGGGTCTTGACCTGCTCCGCGACCTTGACGATCTCGGCGGCGGCCTTGGTGACGGCGCTCTGCAGGTTCGCCTCGTCCGCCTTCTCGACGGCCACGAAGGCGCAGATGCACTCCTCCATGCGGCCCGCCTTCTCCGCGTCGGCCAGCTCGGGCGCCGACTTGAGCGCCTTCTTGGTGGCCTGGTACTCGATGAAGTCGGAGTGAATCAGGAGCAGCTTCATGGGTGGCCGCCGCACAGGAGGCGGACGGAAAAGCGTGGCGGGGAGATGGCCCAGAGGGCGGCGGGGGCGCGGCGCCGGGCGGTTCGGCAGGACGGCACCGCCGCCAAACCTCCTTGCGCGCGGACGCCACTCGGGTGCCGGACAGCCACCTCGCGCGTGGCCCGCTTCCACCGCGCCGCGGGGCAGGAGAACCCCTCTTCCCCCTTCCTCCGTTTCTCCAGCGTTCGCGATTCCCCTCCTGTCCTCTCCTGATGCCCGCGCAGCACGGTTTTCAAATAGGCCGCCTAGTGCGCGGGTGTGAAGGTTGCCCTCGTGCTCAACGGCGACGAGCCCGGCAACGACGACCTGAAGCTGCTCGACGCCTGCGACGCCATCGTGTGCGCGGACGGGGCGGCGCAGAGCCTGCTCAAGAGCAACCACCCGCCCACGGTCATCATCGGCGACCTCGACTCCCTCAAGCCGGACGTCTACAAGTGGGCGGAGGCGCTGGACATCCCCATCGAGCGCCACAACAGCGAGAAGGACGAGATCGACGGCGAGCTGGCCCTCGACCGCGTCATCAAGCTGGGCGCCACCTCGGTCCTCATCCTGGGCGGGCACGGCGGCCGCAGCGCCATGTTCCTCGCGAACCTCAAGCTGCTGCGCCGCGTGCACGACCTCGGCCTCGACGGCTCGATGGTGGGCCGCGGCGAGTCGCTGCGCTACATCTCGGCGGGCGGCGAGCTGCTGCTGGCCGGGCGCACCGGCGCGACGCTGAACCTGCTCGCCATCGACGCGGACGCCGTCGTGAGCCTGCAGGGAACGGCGTGGGATGGCCAGGACATCCGCCTGGAGCAGAAGAGCGCCCGCGGCCTGAGCAACAAGATCGCCGCCGACGGCGCGCGCATCCAGGTCCGCTCCGGCATCGTGCTGTGCGTGGTCGAGCGCAAGGCGCAGCAATACTACGTGATGTAGACCCAAGGCAAGGGTGCGCCGCGCCAAAAACCTTGGCAGACGCGCGTCTGCCCAAAGCTAGGAGGCGCCGGCCGCTGGCCTGCTGGATGGAAGCCCCCCGGGAGCCGTCGCACTTCACGCGCTGCCTCGTGGAGCTGGAGGTCCTGGTGGCGCAGGGCCTGCTGGAGGTGCGGCACCGCCCCGACGGCAGGACCGGCTACTGGCCGACGGAGCGCGGCCTCGAGGCCCTGCGCTCGGCAAGGTTCCGCGACGACCTGCGCCCGCTCAGGGACCCGTGAACCGAAGGGCCGTCACGCCCTGGGTCTCGTCGGCGGCGTAGACCACGCCGTCGTGGACCGCGACGTCGAAGACCATCGGCACGCCGCCGAGGTCGAAGCCGATGCAGCACTGCTCCGGCGCGCGGACCGCCTGGGGCGGCACCGGCATGGCGTAGCCGAACGCGGCGGGGGCGCGGCGGGCGGCGTCGCTGCGGAGGTCGATGGCCCAGACGCCGCCGTGGTAGTGGCTCACGTAGAGCAGGCCCTTCTCCAGGCGGAAGAAGTGGACGGAGAGGCCGAGGTTGCCGGCGGGCGCGTTGCTGGGGTTGCGCCAGGTGCCCAGCAGGACCGGGTCGGGGCCGAGGCCGCTCACGGCGCCCAGGCCGAGCGGGCCCTTCACCGTCTGCGTGGCGTCGAGGACCCAGAGGGGGCTCGCGATGCCCTGGTTCTCCGGCTCGAAGGTCTCGCTGCCCACCACGAGCAGGAGCTTGCCGTCGGCGGCGCGCTCCACCGCGACGCTGTGGGTGTAGTGCGCGCTGCTCGTGTCGGCGGGCGGCAGCCAGCGGCCCAGGAGGGTGGGCGCGCTGGGAACCGTCAGGTCCAGAATCTTCAGGCCGTCATAGGCGTAGGCGACGAACAACAGCGGGCGGCCGCCCTCGGTGGGGTCGGCGTAGAAGGTCATGTCGTGGCCGTAGAGCGAGCGGAACGCGTAGGTCGTCGGGCCGGTCTTCGAGGTCGCCGCGCCCGCCGCCGAGAGCTGGTCGTTGGTGGCGTACTTCCCGACCAGGGTGAAGCCGCCCGCGTCGTA
Source organism: Thermoplasmata archaeon (assembly GCA_034667745.1). Classification (GTDB taxonomy): domain Archaea; phylum Thermoplasmatota; class E2; order JACPAO01; family JAHFTW01; genus JAHFTW01. The sequence goes on along the minus strand of JAXDQP010000072.1, from coordinate 32,228 downwards.
CTTCAGCACGTTCACGCCGAGGGCGAGCGCGAAGACGTACTGCGTCCCGCCCATGACGCCGGCGCTGATGGTGTGGCTGCCGTAGCCCTCGGGGTCGCTCCAGAACGCCACCTCCTGGGGGTTGGTGGGGTCGCGCACGTCCACGGCCGCCACGCCGGAGCGCGACGCCTTCTCGTAGCCGACGAACACGGTCTTGCCGTCGCCGGAGAAGACGACGGTGCGGTCGCCGCCGACGTACCCGGTCTTCCAGTACGCGAGGTGGACGAGCCGGGCCGGGTCGCTGATGTCGAAGAGGTGGAAGCCCTGCTGGCCGTCCTTGGTCTCGCCCGCGTTGACGCCGATGGCCAGCAGCGTGCCGCTCACGTCCGCCACGTGCGCGCCCACCACGGTCTCGTTGTCCCAGCCGAAGCGCCGCAGGTCGTCGTAGGCCAGCATCGTCGCGTTGCAGGCGAGGCGGTGCTGCGCCGGGTCCTTGTGGTCGTGCGCGCCGCCGAACGGGATGGCCTGCGCCTGCGGGAGGCAGGTCCCGGGCGACAGGGGCGCGCTGCCGTCCGTGCCCGTGCGGCCGGTCTGCGCCGCGCAGCCGGACAGGAGGGCGCCCAGCAGCAGGGCGGCAAGGAGGGCGGGGGCGGACGGGCGCATCGCGGAACGACGCGGGGCGGGCCACTTGGGGCTTGTGGTGGACCGCTTAGGCGGGAGCGGGCTGCGCGCTGGTGCGGCGGTGCGCGGCCTGGATGAGCAGGCCGCCGAGGACCGCGACCACGACGGCGAAGAGGTAGCTCCAGCGGTAGTCGGCCACGCGCAGCAGGACGAACGCCGACAGCGAGCCCAGCAGCGTGCCGGCGCCGACGGCGGCGTGGTAGGTGCCGACGCCCTGGCCCCGCCCGCCCGGGTGCAGCCCCGCCAGCAGGACCGGGCCGTTGACCTGGATGAGGGCGAAGCTGAGCCCCATGAGGCCGTGCAGCAGCAGCAGGACGAGGTACCCCTTGGAGCCGAGGACGACGACCGCGACGCAGAACAGCGGCAGGGCCGCGGTGCGCAGGATGGAGCCCTCGACCACGCAGGCGGACTCGCCGACCTTGTTGCCGTGCCGGCCCGCCCAGGGGTAGACGATGGGCGTCACGACGTTGCTGGGCGCCTGCGCCAGCAGGACGAGGCCCGCCGCCAGCCCCAGGTGCTCGGAGAGGATGCCGGGGTAGGTGGCGAAGAAGCAGACCGAGCCCATGAAGGTCAGCGCGTAGCCGAGCGGCCAGAGGCGGTGCGGGCTCTGCGCCATCGCCCGCAGGTCGCGCAGGCGGGGCCGGTTGCGGATGCGGCCCGGGAAGAAGACGGGCCGCTCGAAGCGGCGCTGGCTGGCCTGGATGAGCCGGGGGTCGTGGCCCGCCTCGTGCGGCAGCGGCGGCTGGTAGGGCGGCACGGTGGTGTAGGCCAGCAGGGCGGCCATCCCCGCCATCACGGCGGCCGCGGCGAAGGCGCCCTGGAAGTGCGGGCCGCCGAAGTAGAGCGACGACGCCAGGGCGGGGCCGAGGGAGCCGCCGAGCGCCAGCCACCAGTCGGAGGGGAGGGCGATGACGATGGAGGCGAGCATCCCGAGCAGGAACGCGGTGCCGGTGCGGCGGCTCAGGGCGGCCGTGGTGCGGCTCCAGCGGTGGCGGGGGACGCGCTGCAGCACCATCGTGGAGGCGGCGGGCGCCGTCGCGACCCCGAACGCCGTGTAGAGGATGCTCGCCGCCAGGAAGACGGGGTAGGGCGGCAGGGTCGCCAGGACCGCCAGCGCGAGGGCCGCCATGGCGAAGCCCGTGACCACGATGGGGCGGCGCTTGACGCCCATGTCCATCAGCTTGCCCCACAGGAAGGTCGCCGGCACGCCCGCCAGGTTCTGCGCCGCCGTCGTGAGCGCCATCGCCCACAGCGGCAGCCCGTAGTGCAGCAGGACCGCCAGCGACACCAGGCCGCTCGTGACGCCGTCGCCGAAGCGGAAGGTGACGTAGCTCCAGCTCCACAGCGGCAGCTGGACGGGGCGACGCTCGTCGCGGGGTGCTGCCCGGGGCGCCTCGGCCACGCCCCCCGCTCCGGCGCGCGGGCTTCAGGGTTTGCCTCGGCGCAGCCACGCGGCGCGCCCCGGCGCGCGGCGCCCAGTTTGCGAAACGCTTTGCGTGCGCAACCCCTGGCCGAGGCATGGTCGAGCTGTCCTTCGTCGTCCTGACGCTGCTCGGCCTGGCCGTGGCGGCGGCCGGGTGGCTCGCCCACCGCCTCCGCCTCCCCCCGGCGCTGGGCTACCTCGCGGTCGGCATCGCCATCTCGCCCGCCCTGGCGGGGCGCCTCGGCATCCCCTTCGACGCCATCACGGCCACCGCGCACGTCGCCGTCCTCGTCCTGCTGTTCTTCATCGGCCTGGAGCTGGACCTCAAAAAGCTCCAGGAAATCATCGGCCAGACCGCCGCCACCACCCTGTTCAACATCGTCGTCCCCGCCGTCATCGTGGCCGGCATCGCGGCCCTGGCGGGCTGGACGCCGGCGCAGGCGGTGGCGCTCGGCATCGCGGTCAGCGTCTCCTCCACCATCTTCGGCGAGCGGCTGTCCGTGACGCCCGGCTTCAGCCAGGAGTCGCGCAAGCGCATGCTCGGCATCCTGCTGGGCGAGGACGTCGGCGCGGCGGCCCTCCTGGCCATCCTCGTCCTGATGGGCGGGACCTCGGCGGGCGGCGGCTTCCTGGCGCCGCTGCTGGCGATGGGGCGGCTGCTGTTCTTCCTCGTCCTCATCACTGCCGGGGCGCTCCTGGTGGTGCCGCGCGTCATGGACGCCGTCGCCCGCACCCGCGTCCCCGAGCTGCTGGTGCTGGTGGGCGGCGCGCTCGTGTTGGGCTTCGGCGCCCTGGGGGCCGCGGCCGGCAGCGCGGAGCTGGGCGCCCTCGTGGCGGGCCTCGCGGCGGCGGAGGCGGGCGCCCGCTTCGCCATCCGCAACCACATGGCCCCCCTGCGCGACCTGTCGCTGGCGCTGTTCTTCGTTGGCGCCGGCATGGCCGTGGACCCCACCCTTCTGGGCGGCCAGGCCCCCTTCGCCCTCGTGGTGGCCATCGTCTTCCTCGTCTCGAAGCTGGTGGTCAACGTGCCGGCCTCCCTCGCGGCGGGGCAGGGGCTGTCGGACTCCATCCGCACCTCGCTCGGCCTGGGCACCCTCGGCGAGTTCAGCCTCATCCTCGTGGTCGCGGCGGAGGCCAACGGCGTGGCCAACCCCGCCCTGCGCGGCGTCGTCGTGGGCGCCATGCTGATTCTCCTGGTGGCCGCGCCCATCCTGCTCCGGAGCGTGCCGCTCCTGGTGTCGCTCATCAACCAGCTCCCCGTCGGGCTGCGGCGCCCGGTGTGGCGCATCATGCACAGCCTCCGCATCACCCGGCCCACCCCCGAGGCGGACCCGACGCGGCGGCGCAGCGCCCTGCGCCTGCTGGCCGCCAACGTCTTCCTCCTGATTGCCTGGGTCCTGCTCTGCTCGTGGGCCGGCCCCCGCATCATCGACGCCTACGCCGCGCGCTCCGGCCTCATCGTCCCCGTCCTGGTGGTGGGCGTCGCCGTCGCCGTGGCCGCGCCCCTGCTGCTGGGCACCTACCGCCGCTACCGCGACGCGGTGCGCAACGTGGCGGACCTGGACGCGATGGCGGGCGCCCGCGCGCGCCTCGTCGACGCCTGGGTGCTGGCGGCGGGCGTCCTCGTCTTCGCGCCGATGGCCCTCCTGGTGCCGCGCGCCCTGCCCATCTTCGCGGGCGGCGTCCTGCTGGCGTTCATCCTGGCCGCCTTGGCGTGGCGGCAGCTGCACCGCATCCACCGCGCCGTCGAGACCAGCATCACCCGCGTCCTGGGGCAGGACCCGGAGTCGGGCGCCATCCTGGACCGCCTGATGGAGCAGTACCCGTGGGGCGTGCGCTCGGCGGCCGTCGCCGTCCCCGAGGACTCCCCCCTGGCCAACGCCACGCTGGGCAGCGGCCGCATCCCGGAGTTGACCGGCGCGACGGTGGCCGTCCTCCAGCGCAGCCGCCGCGAGGTCGTGAACCCCGGCCCGGAGGAGATTGTCCGCCCCGGCGACACCCTCATCCTGCTCGGCGACACCCACCAATTGGCGCGGGCGGAGGCGCTCATCGTGGCCCACGGCGAGGCGCTGCGGATGACGGTCCAGAGCCGCCTCGCCACCGTGGCCGAGGTGCTGGTGCGCGAGGGCTCCAGCCTCGTGGGCCAGTCCGTCGGGCCGGCCGACCTGCGCGGCCGCACCGGCAGCGTCGTCGTCGGCATCTGGCCCGCCGGCGCGCAGCACCCGCTCCCGGCCATCGAGGCGCAGTCCATCCGGCCGGGGGACCGCCTGATTCTCCTGGGCACGCCGCTCCAGGTCGAGCGCGCGCGGCTGCTGGGCGAGGGGCAGGAGTACGACGGCACCGTGGAGAGCCGCCCGGTGTCGGGCGGGGCCTAGGCGACGCGGCGGCGCAGCAGGCCGACCGCCAGGAGGGCCGCGACCTCGACCTGCAGGGGCAGGAAGAACGCCGCCTTGGTGGTCGGGCAGTTCGCCGCGGCGCTCACCGTGACGCCGGGGGCCGACACGTTGGCCGAGCAGCTGCTCCCCGTGATGGAGACGCCGCCCGTCCCGCCGACGCCCGCCGGCCCGGTCTTGAGGGTGACCTCGGCGGTGGCGGTGTTGGGGGGCGGCGCGACCGAGCTGAGGGCCTGGCAGCCCTGCGGCAGGGTGGCGGGCGTGTTGGCGGTGACGGTGAAGCTGTGCGCGTGGTCCGCGCTGGCGGTGCCGGCGACGGCGACCTCGAGGCGGGCGGTGGCGTTGCCGCTGGAGGTGGTGCTGGCGGGGGCGGGGGGCGCGAAGTTAGCGGCGATGGGGACGTCGACGCTGGCGGGGAGGGTGCCGACGACGCCGGGCAGGCCGGTGTCCTTGAGGGCGAGGGCGACCGTCACCTTGCCGGCGCTGGTGCAGAAGATGTTGGAGGTGGCCAGCTTGACGTTCACGTTGAACGCCTGCATGCCGCCCAGCGGGATGGTCGGCCCCTTGGGGGAGACTTCCAGGGTGACCGTGATCTTGGGGTCGTTGGCGCCGGCTTGGGCCTGCGCTGCGGGCAGGGCCGCGAGGGTGCAGAGGGCAAGCAGGCACAGGGCCGACGCGAGGCGGAGCATGCGCGGGCAACGCGCGCCATCGTTTATCACGCTTCGCGATGCCGTCCGGGGATTTGCATTCCGGACGATTGCTCCGGCCAGGCGACAAACTTCATGGCCCCGGTGCAGGTCCCGCGCCCCCATGCGCCTCGCCGTTCCGCTCCTGCTGCTCCTGGCGTTCCCGGCCCTGCTGCCGGCGGCGGGCGCGGGGCCGAGCCTGCCCAGCTCCGGCCCGGTGCACGTGAAGGCGCTGGCGGTCGAGGACACCCCGAACGGCTTCGTGGGGACGGCCGCCGACGTGGAGGCGACGGCGCTGGGCGGCGGCAGCGGCAAGGTGTTCCTCTCCACCAAGCCGCTGGCGCAGACCGATTTCCAGGGCTCGGCGCGGCTGGCGGCGCGCGTGGCGGGCGACACGCTGGGCGTCGACTGGGCCAAGCAGGACTACCTCGTCTCCTTCAGCAGCGCCAGCACCATCATCGGCGGCCCCTCCGCCGGCGCCGACATGACCCTCGCGCTCACCGTCGCGCTGCACAACCTCCTCCACCCCGAGGACCCATGGACGCTCGACCCGGCGGTCGCCGCGACCGGCACCATCAACCCCGACGGCACCATCGGCCCGGTGGGCGGCGTCCCCGCGAAGGCGGAGGGCGCGGCGCAGGCCGGCATCACGACCTTCCTCTACCCGGCCGGGCTCGACACGGCCACGACGCGGAAGGCGACCGCGCAGGGCGTGCAGACGGTCCAGGTGGACATGGCCCAGCACTGCGCCCAGCTTGGCATCGCCTGCCGCAGCGTGGCGACGCTGCACGAGCTGCTGGAGGCCGCCGCGCACGTGCGCCTGAGCGCGGCCGACATCGCCATCCCGGACACCACCGGCTACGCGGACCTCCTGGCGCCCTCGGTCACCGCGCAGGTGCAGGCGTTGGCCACCCGCATCGACAACGCAGCCAAGGACCCGGCGGCGGGGCGGCTCTCCACCCAGGCCAGGGCGCAGGTGGATGCGCAGGCGAGGTCCGCGCAGGACAACCTCCGGCAGGCGCAGGACGCCCTCGCGCAGCAGCGCCACTACGGCAGCGCGACGGCCGCGTTCAAGGGCGCCATCGCCATCGGCACCGCCGAGAACCTCACGCGCTTCTACGCCGCCCCCACCGCCAGCCGCGAGGCCGTCGTCACCGGCGCCATCGCGGCCTGCTCCTCGGCGGCGCAGGGGGCCGACGGCCTCGTCGGGGGCCTCAAGCCGGACCGCCTGAACGCCATCTACGCCGTCGGGGCGGCGCAGGACCGCGCCCAGGAGGCCACCGCCCTCCTGTCGCAGGCCCGCTCGCAGCACGGCCAGGGCGCGTGGGGCGACAGCCTCGCCAGCAGCGTGTTCTGCGTCGAGCGCGCCCGCACCGTGGCGTGGTGGGCCGGCCTGGGCGACCTCTTCCCGCCGGGGCCGGCGGTGGGCGACCTCGCCGAGACGGCGCAGGTCATCCTGCAGGAGGCGGCGGACCTCGTGAGCTACGCCCAGGCGACCCTGCAGGGCCAGGCCGGCGCGGCGCAGGCGCGCCTCGACCAGGCGAGCGCGCAGCAGCAGGCCGGCCGCCTCCCCGCCGCCATCGTGGCCGCCGCCGACGCCGAGAGCCTGGCAAGCGTCGCGATGCAGACGGGCGGCGGCACCCAGGTCCCCGCCAGCGTCCTCGCGGCGGCGCAGCAGGGGGCCGCCCGCGCCATCGCCCGCGCGCGTGCCGGCGGCGCCGAGCCGATGCTCTCCGTCAGCCTGGTGGAGTTGGCGCAGGGGCAGGACCAGGGCCCGGTGAGCCTCCAGGAATACTGGTCGGCGCGCAACCTCGCGCTGCTCCAGCTTGCCCCCGCCAGCCAGGAGGCCCAGGCGGTCCACGTCGCGTTCGGCGGCTACGACGGTGCGGCGCTGCTGGGCCTGCTTGCCGGCGGGCTGGTGGCGGGGCTTGCGGCGTCCGGCCTCGTGGTGGCGGCCCTCATGGCGCGGCGCCCCACGTGAGCCAGGCGGCCAGCCCCAGGACCGGCAGGACGCAGAGCGCGACGCGGGCGAACGGCCAGAAGCGCACCTCGACGCCGTGCCGCCGCGCCTGGTCCGCCGCCAGCAGGGCCGCCGCGGAGCCGGTCAGGAGCAGCGCGCCGCCCAAGGTGCTGACGGCGACGAGGAACGGCGCGTGCAGCCGCGCCCACGCCGGGTCGAGGCCGATGAAGGCAAGCATGGCCGGAACGTTGCCGACCACGTTGCTCAGGAGGATTGTGAGCCCGGCTGCGCGCGGAGCGTCCAGGCTGGCGAGGGGGATTCGGTCGGCGGGGAACCAGCGCGGCAGGCCGGCGGTCAGGGCGTAGAGGCCGACGAACAGCAGCAGGACGTTCCAGTCGAGGCCCCGCCACGCGACCCGGGGGGCACGGAGGGCCGCGCAGGCCAGCAGGGCGCAGCCGAGGGCGGCCACGCCGAACGGGACGCGGCCGCTTGCGGCCAGCACGAAAAACAGCGCGGTCGCGGCGGCGACGGTTGCGCGCCCCCGGGGATGGACCGGCGCGATGGCTTCGGGTTGGGGGACGGACTTGCAGCCGATGAGCCACGCCGCTGCGCCCACGGCGAGCAGGCCGAGGAGCGCGATTGGCCCCTGCACGCGCAAGAAGTCGAGGACGCCCAAACCCGCGTGGCGGGCGAGCGCAGCGTTCTGCGGGTTGCCGAACGGGGTCAGGAGGCTGCCGACGTTCGCCGCCACCGCCAGCAGGGCGACCGACGACGGCAGCGGCAGGCCCTGCGCGCGGAGGGCCGGGAGGAGGAACGGGACGAGGACCACGACGGCGGCGTCGTTGAGCAGGAGGGCGCTTGCGGCCGCCACCAGGAGCGCCGCGAGCCACAGCGCCACCGGCGGCGTGCGCCTTGCCAGGTGGCGGCGGACGCCTGCGAACAGCCCCGCGGACTCGGCGAGCGCCGCCAGGACCATCAGCCCAGCCAGGAGCGCGATGACGTCCCAGTCCACGACGCGCCAGGAGAACTGGTAGAGCAGCGCCGTCAGAAGACCTCCCGCAATGGCCGTGTAGCCGCGCGGCAACGGAAGGCGGCCGACGCGTCCGGCGGCCAGCAGCAGGAACGTCGCGGCGAAGATGGCGGCGGCCCACGGCGCGGGGTCCATGCCGCTAGCCCAGGCGCTTGGTCATCCGCACGGCCGAGCAGCCCGCGTGGTAGAAGTCCTTGAGCCGATCGACGACGGCGTAGCCGTGCTGGCGGTACCACTCCACGAGCCGCCCGTCCTGCTCCTCCGCCTCCAGCGTCATCCAGGAGCAGCCCGCCGCGTGCGCCTGCGCCTCCGCGTGCTCCAGCAGCCGCCCCCCAATGCCCTGCCCACGCGCGTCCGGGTGCGTCGCAATGTCGTAGACGCGGACGCGGTGCGGGAAATGCCACAGCACCAGCAGCCCCGCAAGCCAGCCCTTGCCGCCCTCCACGACCCACACCGACTGGCGGGGGCTCGCGATGCTGCGGCGCAGGCTCGCCGGGCTGGCGCGCCGGTAGTCCTGGAAGCAGGCCAGCTCCAGCGCCTCGATGGCCGGCAGGTCGGCGAGGGTGGCGAGGCGGGGGGCGGGAGCCTGCTTCACGCGGCGCCGAACACGGGGCGGCTTAAGGGGATTGAGCGGCCAAGTGCGCCGCGCGCGGGAGCTAGGCCCGCGGCCCTTCCCGGGCAATCTTGTCGATGATTTGCCCGAAAACTGGGCTGTCCTTGGGCAGTTCGCCGCCGGGGTCGATGTTGGGGTTGTCGTTGACCTCGATGACGACGACGGTGCCGTCCTCGCGCTGCTTGAGGTCCACGCCGTAGAGGCTGTTGCCGACCTGGCTGCATGCGGCGAGGGCGGTCTCCATGACGGCGTACGGGACCTTGCCGAGCGGCACGCGCTCAATCTTCGCCCACTCCTTCTTGCTGCTGCCCTCGGGGGTGTCGTGGATGCGCCAGCCGCCCTTGGGGATGTGGTAGCGCGCCGCGTAGATGGGGTCGCCGCAGAGGACGCCGACGCGCCAGTCGTAGGTGCTGGGCGTGTAGCGCTGGAGGAGGATGACGTCGCTCTGGAACGCGAAGCGGCGGACGAGGGTGCGCAATTCCTTGGCGTCGTGCGCTTTCTCGACGGCGCTGCTGAACGCGCCGCTGGGGGCCTTGACGACGATGGGGGTGCCCAGCTCAGCGAACATCGCCTCGGCGTCGAGGTGCTCGCGGCCCTCCTTGGTCAGCAGGACAGTGTCGGGGGTTGGGATGCCGGCGCGCTCCAGGAGGCCCTGCACGTGCGCCTTGTTCATGCAGGTGAGCATCGACTTGGGGTCGTCGACGATGCGCAGGCCGAGTTTCCAGGCGTAGCGCGAGACGGCGAAGGGCAGGCCGAGGACGGAGGTGTCGAGGCGGAGGAAGGCGGCGTCGAACTCGGGCAGGCGCGCGAACTCGTCCACGTCGATGATTTCGGCGGTGTGGCCGTGGTCGGGGGCCTGCGCGACGTAGGTGCTCATCGCGTCGAGCTCGACCTGGCGGTCGCGGCTTGAGGCGTCCGAGACAATCGCAACGTGCGCCATCAGGCCACCCCGGCCCATTGAGGGCGCACGTGGCACCGGGCGAGGCGAGGGGGGCTTGCGGGTGCAGCGGCCCGCACGCACGCGACGGGGGCCATGTCACGGCTCCATGGGGCGCTGCGAGACTTCCTCGTAGAGGCGCAGCTCGCGCTCGGTCAGCTCGTGCAGCGGCAAGGGGTCGAGGCCGAGAAACAACGGCTTGCTGCCCTCGGGGCCGTCGGGGTCGCCACCCTCCACGTACCAAATCTCGGCCAGCGGCACGCCGAAGGTGCGCCAGACGTCCCACGCGAGGTGGTAGTTCTCGTGCGCGGTGACGCCGACAATCATGCGCATCGAGCGCAGGTCGCCGCTGAGCTTGACCGCCAGCGTCGGGCGGGTGCCGTTCTGGGTGGCGCTGCGCCACTGGGTGGCGCGGCTGCGGGTCGACTTGACCTCGTAGCAGGTGTCGGTGAGGCCGGCGACGGGGACGAGGAGGCAGGGCGGCTCGACGTCCTGCGGCTTGCGGGCAATCTTCCAGTCCACGGTCTCGATGCCGTTGTGCTTGGCCACCAGGAGGCAGGCGGCGGCGTTCTGCGCCGTCACGGCCTGGATGGGCGTGGGCGAGGAGTCGAAGCCGTTCAGCTCGGCGTCCACGAGCGCCCAGTAGCCGGCGCGCAGGAAGCGGTAGTCCCCGCACAGGTTGATGAACGGCTTGGGGCGCGAGCCGTTGCTGGCCTTGTCGAGCCGGCGGCGGGGCAGGCGCTGCACCGGCTCCATGACGGGGGGCTTGGGCTTCGACAATCGGACCGCACGCATGCGTAGCGCGGCGCCACTTCAGGCTATCGGGGCCCCTTCCTGTGGAACTCCCCGGCAACGGTCAACCGTCCGCTCCGGCTGGGGGGCGTGGTGGACGGCGCCCACATCCTTTTCCTGGCCTTTGTCGGCCTCGTCTCCTCCTTCATCGACAGCCAGGTGGGCGGGGGCGGCGTGATGAGCCTCCCGGCGCTGCTGGTCGTCGGCCTCCCCAACGCGGTGGCGCTGGGCACGAACAAGCTCGGCGGCACCGCGAGCGCGCTCGTCGCCTCGTCCAACTACCTGCACAAGAAAGCGGTCCCGCTGCGCCACCTGTGGTTCCTGCCGCTCTCCTTCGTCGGCGGCGCGGTCGGCGTCTGGGCGGTGCTGCACTCCGACGCCACCTGGCTGCGGCCCGTCATCGTCGTGGTGATGGTGGCGATGGGCGCCTACGTCCTGCTGCGGCCCCGCTTCGGCACGGCGGACCAACCCCGCCTCGGCCCGTGGCCAACCGTCGCCATGACCCTGGCGGCGCTCGACATCGGCGTCTACGACGGCCTGCTCGGGCCGGGCACCGGGACGATGCTCATCTTCGCCATCATCGCGTTCCTCGGCCACGGCTTCCGGCGCGCCGCCGCGCTGGGGCGGGTGCTGAACCTGGGCAGCAACCTGAGCGCGCTCGCCTACTACGCCTGGGCCGGCAAGGTCGACTGGGCGGTCGGCATCCCGATGGCGGCGGCGATGGCGCTCGGCGGCTACCTCGGCTCGCACACGACGCTGCGGCACGGCGACCGCTTCCTCAAGCCGCTGTTCATCGCCATCACGGGCGCCCTGCTGCTGCGGCTGCTGTGGCAACTGCTTGGCCTGTAGTGACCGGGGAAATGGCTATCGGGCGCGAAGCCTCCCCTCCCCCATGCGCATCCCTCTCCTGCTTGCCGCCCTGCTGGTGGCCGGCTGCCTCGGCGGCACCACCAAGGACAGCGCCTCGCCGTCGCCGCAACCGCAGCAGCCCCTCGCCACCGCCGGCAGCACCACCGTCTTGGGCGCGCACCAGGAGCCGCTGCCCGCCAGCGCGTTCGCGGGCGAGCTGCCCCGCTTCGAGCAACGCATGGTCGCCGGCCGCCCCGCCGGGGAGCCCACGCTCGCCATCTCCCGCGACGGAACCCTGCTCTACCCCGCCATCGCGTTCGACACGCCGGGCCAGACGCTGCCCCGCACCAAGCTCTTCGCCACCAAGGACAACGGCGCCACCTGGACCGACGTCACCCCCTGCGTCACGGAGGTGACGGTGCCGGCTCCCGCCCCCGCCGGCGGCTCGCTGTGCGCGGGCCGCGTCAGCCCCTACAGCTTCGACCCGATGGTCTACGGCGACCGCGACACCGGGCGTCTGTTCAACCTCGACCTGCAGGCCGCCGGGGGCTCCTGGATCTCGTGGAGCGACGACGGGGGCGCGACCTGGCAGGCGGTCCCCGTCGGCGGCGGCAACCCGCAGGAGTCGCACGACCACCAGACCCTCTTCGGCGGCCCCGGCGTGGGCGAGGCGCGGCCGACCGGCTACCCGAACGTCCTCTACTACTGCGTCAACACGGGCGGCGTCTCGTGCGGCCGCAGCCTGGACGGCGGCACCACCTGGGGCAACGTGGGCTCGCCCGCCATCGGGAGCTGCCGGGGCGGCCTGCACGGGCACGGCGTCGTCGCGCGCAGCGGCACCGCCTACCTGCCGCAGTCCTCCTACTGCGACCACCCGCTGCTGCACATCAGCCGCGACGGCGGCACCACCTGGACCGAGAGCACCGTGAACGGGACCCTGGGCGGCGACGACATCAACGAGACCGACCCGAGCGTGGCCGTGGACGAGTCCGGCAACGTCTACTATTTCTGGCTGGACGAGAAGGCCCTGCCCCGCCTGGCCGTCAGCCGCGACGGGGGCACCACCTTCGGCCCCGCCTGGAACGTCACCGTGCCGGGCCTGCGGACGGCGAACTACCCGACCATCGTGGCCGGCGACCAGGGCCGCGTCGCGTTCCTCTACTACGCCACGACCTACCACTCGCCCAAGGACCCCGGGAAGGACGCCCCCGGCTTCGCCAAGGACTACCGGGACGCGAACCCCGACTGGAACGCCTACGTCGGCCTCTCCCTGAACGCCGACGGCGACGCCCCCGTGTTCGCCACGACCCTGGCCAACGACCCCGCCGACCCCCTTGCCAAGGGCGCCTGCCTGTTCCGCTGCTACGGCGTCTACGACTTCCTGGACATCGACATCGAACCCCGGACCGGCCAAGTCTACGTCGCGCTCGTGGACGTCTGCACCGGCGCCTGCGCCCAGCCCGGCGGCAAGCCCCCCACCGCGTACCCGGCGGGGCTCGGCGCCATCGGCGTCCAGGTCGCCGGGGCCAGGCTGCGCGGATAGCGTGGCACCAGGGAAAAACGTTCAAGGCGACCCCGCGTCCCCGGGCTGAAGCCATGCCCGCCAAGCACACCCCCGACGAGGAGTACTCGTGGAGCAAGCCCGACTTCTTCGCGAACTCCGTGGCGCAGGTCCAGCCGACGCGGGACGTCGTCAAGCTCGTCGAGATGATGCGCGACACGAGCGCGCAGGGCCGCCAGATCGGCATGGTGTGCGACATCCTCCGCCGCGCGCTGGAGGACCCCGCGCGCCCCACCGTCGTGCTGGCCACGGCGGGCACCCTCATCTCCACCGGCATGCGCGACCTGCTGGTCAAGATGGTCGAGGCCGGCTTCATCGACGCCTGGGTCAGCACCGGCGGCTGCATCGACGACGACCTGTACCTCTCGCTCGGCGGCCCGGTCGGCATCGGGCGGCCCAGTGTGGACAACCTGCTCCTGCGCGAGCACATGATCGACCGCCTCTACGACTCCTACATCGACGAGGACTTCCTGCGCGCCTGCGACGGCTACATCAGCTACATGGCGGACGACAAGGAGCTGTCCGGCCCGCGCACCAGCCGCCAGTTCATGCACCACCTGGGCAAGCAAATCATCGCGCGCAAGTCCTACAACGGCCTCAAGCCGGTGAACGAGGGCGTCATCGCCGCCGTCGCCCGCAACGAGGTGCCGCTGTTCATCCCGGCGCTGACCGACTGCTCGATGGGCATCGGCCTCTGCATCAACCACTGGCGCCACACCCGCGCCGGCACCAAGAAGACGTTCTTCCACGACCCCGTGGCGGACAACTGGGAAATCACCCAGCTCAAGGGCAACTCGAAGAAGTCGTGCGTCATCTACTTGGGCGGCGGCGTGCCGAAGAACTTCGTCAACGACTGCGAGGTCGTCTGCGAGACCACCGAGTACACCGACCGCGAGGGGCACGAGTACGCCGTCAACATCACGATGGACCGCCCGGAGTTCAACGGCCTGTCGGGCAGCACCCTGGAGGAGGCGCAGGCGTGGGGCAAGGTCCACCGCGACGCCACCAAGGCCACCTGCTACGCCGACGTGCTGCTGGTCTGGCCCATCATCGCCAACTACCTGCTGGCCACCTGCAAGCCGCGCAAGCTCCTGAAGCCGAAATGGAACGGCAACGAGCTCGTGGAGATGGGCGGCAAGAGGATTTCCCGCCGCCAGGGCGAGTTCGCCGAGGCCCCCGAGCCGGTCGAGCCCAAGATGGGCAAGAAGACGAACGGCAAGGCCAACGGCGCCAGCAAGGCGGCCAAGAAGGCTGTCGTCAAGGCGCGCTAGAGCGGCAAGGCCAAGCGCCCGGCGGCCCATCCCCCCTCGTGCAGGCCCAGGACCCTGACTTCGAGCGCCGCGTCCGCGACAGCTTCGCCAAGCAGAGCGTCATGAGGCTGCTCGGCGCCAGCCTGGAGCAGGTCGGCCCCGGCACCACCGCCATCGCGCTGCCCTACCGCGCGGACCTCGCGCAGCAGGACGGCTTCGTCCACGCCGGCGTCCTCTCGACGGTGGCGGACTCGGCCGGCGGCTACGCGGGCTACACCCTGATGCCGGCCGGGACGCGGGTGCTGACCACGGAGTACAAGATGCACTTCCTCGCGCCCGCCCAGGGGGAGCGCTTCGTCGCCACCGCCACCGTCGTCAAGTCGGGCCGCACCCTCACCGTCTGCGAGATGCGCGTGGTGGCCGAGCGGGGCGCCACGCGGACGCTGGTCGCGTTCGGCACCCAGACCCTCGTCTGCCTCCGGCCCGACGCGGCACCCTGAAGACGGGGGCCGGGTCTCTGGCCGCCGTTGACGGAAGGCGCCGGGCCGCAACTCACCGACCTGCCCATGGTCAAGCAGGGCCGCGCCGACCGCCTCAAGGCCGCCGGCATCGACACGGTCGAGAAGCTGTGGAAGGCCGACCTCGCCGCGCTGCGGGCGCACCCCGCCTTCGCCACCGACGACGGCCTGCTGGGCCAGTTGCCGCTCCTCCAGGGCTACGCCAAGGCGCACGCCCTCGGCGCGCCGGTCGTGTACGCCGCCGACGAGCGGCTGTTCAAGCTCAAGGAGCCCATCGTCCACCTCGACCTGGAGTTCGACGGCCCCGCGGCGGAGATTTTCCTCTACGGCTTCCTCGACCACAAGGGCGGCCGGATCGAGCAGTGGTTCGACCACACCCGCACCGGGCAGGAGGGGCTGCTGCGCAACTTCATGGCGCTCGTCAAGGACCAGGACCCGACGGTCGTGACCTGGGGCGGCAACGCCAGCGACGTCGTGCAGCTGCGCCGCACCTGCGAGAAGTACAAGCTCGACACCCGGTGGCTCAAGTCCGTGAAGTGGCTCGACCTGCAGACCGAGGTCATCTTCACCGGCAACCCGGAGACGCAGCGCATCTACATCCCGGTGAGGAACTTCAGCAGCGACACCGTGGCCAAGTTCTTCGGCTACGAGAAGCCCCGCCTGCGCGTCAAGGACGGCTACCAGGCGCTCAAGCTCTACCAGGCCTACAAGCGCGCGCCCCGCGACGGCATCAAGCGCGACCTCTGCGAGTACAACGCCGAGGACATCAAGCACACGCAGTTGATTCTGAACGGCGTGCGCGAACTGATGACGATTCACCGCTAGCCGACTTGTGGAACCGCGGATTTCGCGGATGACGCGGATAACTTCGAGGTTCAGAAAACGCCTGGAGGATGCCACCACGGCCGTCGGATTCCGCAAAATCCGCGGTTTAGGCGGGCTTGGTCGGCACGCACTTCCCATCCACCAAGTCCCACACCCGGTCGCCCAGCCGCATCGCCTCGTCGCGGTCGTGCGTGACCCAGAGCGCCACGACGCCCTGCTCGCGCAGGAGGTCGCGCACCTTTGGCCCCAACTCGTCCCGCAGCGCGCGGTCGAGGTTGCCGAACGGCTCGTCGAGCAGGACGATGCGCGGTCGCGCGGCGAGGGTGCGGGCGAGGGCGACGCGCTGCTTCTGGCCGCCGGAAAGCTGGTCCACGCGCGCGTCCGCCTTCTCCTCCAGCCCGACGAGACGAAGCCACTCCAAGGCCTCGGCGCGCTGCTGGCGGCGGGGCGTGGCGGAGAGGCCGAACGCGACGTTGCGCCAGACGTTGAGGTGCGGAAACAGGGCGCCGTCCTGGAACAGCATCCCGACGCGGCGCCGGTGCGTCGGGACCGCGGCGAGGTCGCGGCCGTCGTCGAGGATGGCGCCCGCGTCCGGCGTCTCCAGGCCGGCGACGCAGCGCAGGAGGGTGCTCTTGCCGCTGCCGCTCGGGCCGAGCAGGAACCCGGACTCGCCGGCCGGCACTTCCAGGCTTGCGCCCTGGAGCGTGGGCGGCCAGCCGGGATACGTGAAGCGCAGGCCGCGCACGGTGAGCGTCACGCTGCCCTCCGGGGGCGCCACGATGCCGCGAGGTAGGCCAGCGCGGTGAGGACGAGCAGGACGGCGGCGAGGGCGACGGACTCCGCGCGGTGCAGCGGGTCGAAGCTGGCCGGGCCGCCGTGGCGCGCAATCCACACGGTGAGGCCCATGGTGTCCGGGCTCATCAGCAGGAGGCTTGCCCCGAAGTCCCCCAGGCTGAGCGCCGCTGCCGTGCCGAGCGCGACCGTGAGCGCAGGCCTGACGAGGGGGAGCTGGACCCGAAGCAGCGTCCGCAGCGGGGAGGCACCGAGGAGGGCCGCCGACTCCCCGAGCCGGGCGTCGAGGCCGTCGAGCGCGGGCAGGAGCGCACGGGCGAGGAAGGGGAGCGCGACCAGGGTGTGCGCCAGCAGGACGAGGAGATGCGTGCCGCGCAAATCCAGCAGACCGGGGCCGTAGGCCACGGCGAGGCCGAAGCCGAGGACCAGGCTGCTCGTGCCCAGCGGCAGGCTGCCGAGCGCCTCCGCCCACGCGCGGGAGCGGGAGCCGCGCCACAGGCACAACACCAAGGCGAGGCCGACGGTGCAGGCGCCCAGCGCGTAGAGCAGGCTGTTCAGCAGCGCGTGGCCGAGGTCGAAGCCGGCGAGGTGGGCGGGGTGGGACTCGTCGAGCAGCGCGCGCCATGGCTCCAGGCTCCAGCGGCCGCCGACCTGGAACGCCGACAGGAGGACGGCGGCGAGCGGGGCAAGAGCGAGCGCGGCGAGCAGCGGCGCCCCCCACTTCCAAGCGCCGGGTTTGCGCGGCCGCGGCGGGGTGCCCTGCCAGGAGCGGCGCTGGAGGCGCAGGAAGCCGGCGAGAAGCAGGCCGTTGATGGCCAGTTGGAGGATGGCGAGGGCGGCCGCGCGGTCGGGCCGGGGAAACGCGCCGCCCAGCGCCTCGTAGAGCAGCGTGTCGAGCGTCGCGACCTTGCCCTGCCCGAGGTAGAGGACGACGCCGAAGCTGGCGAAGCTGAACAGGAACGCCAGCAGCGCGGCGGCCGCGACGGCGGGGAGCAGGAGCGGGGCCGTGACACGCCAGAACGCGAGCCGGGGGGTCGCGCCGAGGGTGCGCGCCGCCTCCTCGAACTGCGCGGGGCGGCGTTCGAGGGCGGCGTGGACGAGGCGCGCGGCGAGGCCGTAGTTGTAGTAGGCGTTCGCGAGGGCGACGGCGCCGAGCGGGCCGACGAGGCCCAGGATGCCCACGGCGCCATGCGGGCCGATGGTGGCCTGGAGCCCGAAGACGACGACGAAGACCGGCAGCACGAACGGCGCCGCGTGCAGGTGCAGCCAGCGCGCCGGGAGCGCCCTGCGGTGGTGCAGCCAGGCGAGCGGCAGGGCGGCGGCGAGGGCGAGGGCCGTGCTCAGGAGAGCCTGCGCGATGGCGACGCCGAGGCGGCCGCGGACGTAGGGCGAGCCGAGCGCCCAAGTCCACGCGTCACCGCTCTGCGCCGCCAGGACCCGCGCGAGCGGCCACGCGAAGGCGGCGGCCAGGAACAGCAGCGGCGCGGCGAGCAGGGCGCGGCGCATCAGGCGTGGCGGCGCTCGTAGAGGTCGGTCCACTCGCGCACCCAGCGCTCCGCGTTGGCGCCGAGCTGCGTGTAGGAGAAGCCCGCGTCCTGGAAGCTGCCTGGCGCGGGGTCGGCGTGGCCGTAGACGCTGGCGGTGTCCACGCTGGCGACGACGGGGTAGACCGCGTTCTGCGGCGCCTGCAGCTCCTGGTAGGCGTCGGTGAGCGTGAACTCAATCCACGCTTGCGCGGCGGCGAGGTGGCGGGTGCCGCGCGCGATGCCCATGGTCTCGACCTGGTGGAACGTGCTCTTGGGCGCGGTGAGGACCGTGGCCACCGTCGTCGCGCCGTTGAAGGCCTCGTAGGCGGGGCTCGTGGTGTAGGAGTTGACGATGGCGCGGTCGTTGGCTCCCGTCGCGGCGCCGTAGCCGGCGGTGAAATGCTGCGCGTACGCCTCCGTCCAGCCGGGCGTGACGAGGACGCCGTGCGTGAACAGGTCGTCCCAGTAGGCGAGGTAGTCGTAGCCGGAGGCGCCCTTCTCGCCGAAGGTCGCGACGGTGGCGGCGAGGAAGCCGAGGCCGGGGCTGGAGGTGCGCGGGTCCTGGGTGACGAACTGGCCCGCGACGGGGACGAGGTCGCGCAGGGTGTTGACGGTGGCGTGGCTGCGCGGGTCGACGTTGACGGCCGTGTAGCCATGGTCAACGGGAGTCGCGGTCCACGTGCCACCCGCTCCGAAGAACACGAGGTCGGGGCTGATGCGGCCCGCCATCGCCGGCTTGTAGGGCGTGAAGACGTCGGCCTGCGCGGCCTTCCACAGCAGGACGTTGTCGATGCCGTAGACCACGTCGAAGCTCGGGTCGCCGGCCTCGCGGGTGGCGCGCTGCAACGCCTCGCCGGCGTCGAGGGCGGCGACGTGGCGCAGCTTGGCGTGCGTGAGGTTCTCGAACAGCGGCTGCGCGGCGGTGAACAGGTAGTCGAAGGCGCCCTGGTCGAGGATGGTCACGGTCTGCCCCGTGAGGTCCGGCCACAGCGCGGCGGCCTTGCCGGTCGCATCGCCCTTGAACCCCATCTCGGCGTAGGTCGTCGCGGAGGCGGGCGGCTGGGCGCAGCCGGCGAGCAGGGGGACGGTCAGGAGCAGGAGGGCGGCGGCGGTCTTCATGTCTTCACCTGGGCGTTGAGCTGGAGGATGCGGTGGGCGACGCTGCGGGCGTCGGGGCCTGCGAGGTAGAGGCAGGGCTCGATGCCGACGGCGCCGGGGTCGTGCACGGTGCGCGGGTCGGCCGCCCTGTCGATGGCCTTCAGGACCGCGTCGTCGCTGCCGTCGCGCTGCGCGCCGACCTGGGCGACCTTCCAGCCGAGCGCCGCCGCCGCCTTGGCCGTCGCAGGCCCGCCGCGCACGTTGGCGATGGCGAGCGCGGCGGGGTCGCGCTGCATCAGGCGGAGAAGGCAGCGCGCGAGGTGGCCGGAGGCGCCGAGGGCGGGCGGGGCTGGCGCGACGAGCCGGCCGCCGGCGTCCACGATGCGGCCGGGGAAGCTCAGGACCTGCCCGGGCTCGGTCGCGGCCGGGAGCGCGCGGGCGAGGTTGAGGCCAATCTGTGGCACGACGCGGAGCGGGGCAGCCTCGCGGAGAAGACGCTCGGCCTCCAGCAGGTCTTGGAGCGGCGCGTCGTCGGCGGGGGCGGAGAGGACGTTGCACCAGCGGCTCGGGCCCGTGGCTGGGGCGCCTCGGGAAAGCTCGGCTTCCAACTCGGAGGCTAGGCGGTCCACGAGCGGGTCGGGAGCGGGCGGGGCGGCGGCGACGTGGCGCGAGACCATCGCCTGGCTGAGGTTGAGCGCCTGCGCGGCGCGGGTCTGGCTCCAGCCGTTCGCGACGAGGCGGCGGGCGGCCTGGGCGCGCACCTTGGGGAACACCTCGTCGGCGAGGTGGAAGCAGGGCGGGAGGGGCACGCGTTCGCCACTGTGCCTGACTATAAATCACGAATGGAAGACTATTCATCATTCATAGTTGGTTCCCCGAAGTAGCTCTTCCAGTTCCGCAAATAGTCAACCGCACTACGGGCGAAAGCAAACCCAGCCACCCACCACAAGACCGCCTGTGATTCACCTGCAAACGTCAGCGCCACCGCAACAAGTGCCAGCAGGACGTTCAAGGCCAGGAAGCTCCACAGCACTGGCTCAAGTCCCCTCCCCTGCTCCAAGCGGTCCAGCCCAATCCATGCCATATCGAGAAGCGCGAGGGCAAACAGCGTTTTTGCGAACGCCGCGAGGTGGCCGATGCTCGCCGCCATTGCGTAGAAGAGAGTGCCTTGCGCCAGCAGCATCAGGAAATCTATTGCAACTAGTCGTTGGCGCCAGCCCAAGGGTGGATGGTCCGCGAGCCCCCAGAGGTGCAGATGGGTGAAGTGGACGAACGGCACCATCGTGAACATGTAGGCTGCGAACAGGGGAAGGGCGTGCCATTGCAGGTCTGGCGAGGCACGACCAATGAGTTCCTCCAGGCTGCGGGCGACACCCACGGCAACCACCAACCCGTAGAGGAAGAGCAGGGCATGGATGCCCTTGTGCATGAGCGACGTCCCGGTGAAGACGACTCCAGGCGTCGGCATGCCGGACTTGCGCAGCATGGCCTGCGATGGGAGTGGGGAAGGATAAATCGCCGTGGCCGAACCGGAGACTAGGCTTCGACGGTGTAGGAGCCGAGGCCGACGCCCTCGGGGGAGCGCAGCAGCGTCTGGAGCGACTTGTGGCCCAGCGGGGTCGCGAAGTAGCTGACGGCCTCGTCGCGCACCAACTCCTCGACGAGCTGGAACTCCTTGAGCTTCTTCAGGTGCCAGCGGACAGTGCCGGCGTGGATGTGCAGCGCCGCACTGATCTCCGTCACGCCACGACCCGGGTGGGTGTGGACGTGCTCGAACAGCGCGCGCGCGTTGGCGTTCTGGAGCGCCGTGATGGCGCGGCTGACGTTCTTGACCGCGACGCCGCCCTCGGTGGGGTAGAACACGCGGTAGCCGTTGGCGCGCTCCGAGCGCACCAACTCGGCCGACTCCAGCTTGCGGATGTGCCACAGGATGCTGGAGGTCTTCATGCTGAACTCCTCCGAGAGCTTCTTGAGGTGGACGCCCGGGTTGCCGCGGATGAAGCCGTACAGCATGGCGCGCTGCGGGTTCTTCAGCGCCTCCTTGGGCGAGATGTAGCGCGTCACCATGGCGAAGCCGGCGAGGCCGAGCGTGGAGGCCGCGAGGGCCGCGACGCCCGCCATCAGCAGGTTGTCCTGGAACGCCGCGCGGATGCGGTTGGCGAAGCCGGGGTCGACGCCGTCGCGGGGCGCGCCTGGGCCGTCGGCGGGCGGCTGCTGCGGGTCGGTGACCGGCTGCAGCGTCTTGGCCGGGTCCATCGCGGCACCCTGCGGGTCGCTCTGGACGCTGTTGACGACCTCGCGGACGCCGCCCACGGTGGGCGGGACGGCGGACGCGGCGGGCACCAAGGCCGCCGCCAGCAGGAGGACGGACAGCACGGCCGGCAAACGCATGCCCGGTCTTCGGTGGAGAACCATAAGAAAGTTGTGGCGCGGGCCTAGCGGCTCTAGGAAGGCACCAGGGACAGCCTTCGACGCTGCAAACGGCCCCTATTCGGCGCCGGCCAGCCCGTGGTTGGTGATGCGGAAGCGGGCCGTGCGGCCCTCCTCGATGCTGCGGTGCTTGATGACGGTGGCGCGGCGGGTGCCGTCGGGCCGCTTCTCGAACCGCACGAGCGCCTTGACGAGGTGCTCCATGACGCGGCGGGCGAACGGCTGCGTCGTGTCCTCGCCGCCATAGACCTGCCCCGTGACAAGGACGGGGACGTTGTTCTGCCGCGCGAAGCCGGTGAGGTGGTGCAGCTGCTTGTAGAGGCTGCGCGCCGCCTCCTTTTCCGCCTCGTCGCCGCCGTCGATGTGGAGGCGGTAGTGCATGTTGATGGAGTCCACCACGACGAGGCCGAGGTCCGGCACCCGCGTCGCGTTCTGGACGAGGCGCTCCTGCTCCTCGATGGTGTAGGGCGTGAAGAAGAGGACGCGCTCCTCCAGGTCGGCCACGCTGGCGGGCGCCTCCGGGGAAGGGGGCGTCGCCTCGCCGCCCTCGATGGGCACCGGCGGCAGTTCGGCGGCCGCCTCCTCCGCGTTGCGGGGCGGGGCGGGGCGCGCGTCGGCCTCGAAGACCTGGCGCAGGCGCACCGAGCTGACGCCCTCGGTGTCCACGTAGGCGGTGCGCAGCCCGGCGCGGGCGGCGGCGCGGGCGCACTGGAGGGCGAGGTTGGTCTTGCCCGAGCCGCCTTCCCCGAAGACGAGGGTGATGGCGTCGCGCTCCAGCCCCCCGTCCAGGAGCGCGTCGAGGCTGGAGCAGCCCGTGGCCAGGTACTCCATGCCCCTCGGAGGGGGAAACCGGTGATGAAGCCGCTGGGCCGGGGCTTGGCTTTCCTGCCAAACCGCGGATGACGCGGATTTCGCGGAGGCCACCGTTCACATCCCCCAGGCGCATAGAGGGCCTGAGAATCCGTGTTGCCCGCGCAATCCGCGGCTTGTTCGGGGCGTCAGAGGTCCAGCAGCGGAATCTCGGCGGCGGTGAGCCACTTCGCCTTGGTGGCGATGAGGCGGCGGCGCGCCTCCGGCTCAGCCTGCGCGCACACGACCAAGGCCTGGTCCACGCCCACCGTGCGGGCCACGGCGAGGACGCGGTCCGCCGTCGCTACGTCGAGGGTTGGGGGGAGGAACGCGAT
Organism: Thermoplasmata archaeon; assembly: GCA_034667745.1. Taxonomy (GTDB): domain Archaea; phylum Thermoplasmatota; class E2; order JACPAO01; family JAHFTW01; genus JAHFTW01. The sequence goes on along the minus strand of JAXDQP010000072.1, from coordinate 9,701 downwards.
GACGCGGTTGGGGAAGCCGTCGGCGCGCTCGGCGGCGAGGTCGATGCCGTGCCGGCCGGGGCTGGCCAGCGTCATGAACCCGAGAGCCTTCAGGCGGGCGTCCAGCCCGGCCAAAGCCGGGTTGGGCACGGGAGCCGTGGATGGAGTCTGAGCGGCGGTCGCTCCGCGCGGGGCGGCCTGGGTGGCGCCGGGCCGGGCCATCGGCAGGGGCTCTCCGACCTCGAAGACGTCCCCCATCCCGTCGGCGGGGGGCTTGGGGAGGCTGACGGCCGGCGGCAGGGGAGCGGCCTGGCTGGCGTCCCACGAGCCGCCCTGGTCGGGCCGGCGCAGCGGGGCCACGGCGGTGCGGGGCGCGGCCGGCTGCGGGGCAATGGAGGCGCGCGACAGGAGGCTCTGGGCCGTGGCGGCGGCCGCGGCGGCCGCCTCCTGCTGCTTCTGGGCGGCGACGGCGGCGGATGCCTCCGCGGCGGCGGCCTGCTGGGCGGCGAGGGCCTGCGCGAGGTCGTGGCGCTGCCGCTCCTCGTGCCAGCGCTCCTCGAGGTCCTGGAAGAACAGGTCGGCGTCCAGCCGCACGTCGTCGCGGTCCGCCACGAGCTGCACGGCGCGCACCTGGCCCAGGGGCGGCGTGCGCAGGAGGGGGCCGAGGGAGGAGACGAACGGGGCAAGGTGGGCCTCCGTGACGTCCGCCACCTTCGCGATGGGGAGCCGCAGGAGGAGGCGGTGCAGGCGGCGCGGGTCGCCAGGGGCCTGGAGCACCTGGTGCTCGCCGGGCTTGAGGGCGCGGCGGGCGGCGTCGGCCTGGGCGCGGTCGAGCGCGGCGCGGGCCTCCATCAGGCCCTGCAGCGTGGGGGTGGGGATGATGTGGCTGCGCTGGTGGCCCACGAACAGGGTCACCTTGGCGGCCAGGACGTCGCCGGGGGAGAGGTAGTCCACGGCGCCCTCGAGGTCGTTGACGAGGTCGGGCTCGTCGCGGGGCACCCGCACCACGAGCAGGGCCTGGCCGTCGGGGTCCCACAGCTCGGAGCCGTAGCGGGGGCTGAGCGCCTGCTTCATGCGCTCCAGCTCCGCCGCGGGCACGTCGAGCGCCTGCATCCTGCGCACCGTCATCCACCACCTCGAGTTCCCGTGGAAGGAAAACCGTTGCCAAACGGTGCCGGCCCCTGGGGCGCCGCCGTCCAGAATGGGGCGATGGGGCCTTGGCTGGACAGGAACCCAAGGGGTCGGCAGATGGGAACCATGGGGGTGAACTGGTTCAGAGGATTGGGAACGAAGACCCCTGCGGACCGGCAGTTGCCGTCCCACCCCGCCCAACCACCCGACCCCACGCGAACTCTCTGCCACGAACTGCGGCTTGGCCGTGCACCCCATGCCCCGATTTCTGGAAACTGGAGGGGGGACCCCCTGTTTTCGATTGGAAGACTTCCTACTCTATCGCAGACTCCGTCTTCTCCTTCTCTTGGAGTCAGCAGACCCTGGAAGGTCAAACAGCAAGACAACAAAACAGTTGCGGCGAAAAGAGCGGCAAAGGAACACGAAAAACCTCGACACCAGGAGAGAACGGTCCAGTCGAAGCCAAGGGGGAGGGGTTTCCTGACATGTTCGCGGGCAAGCGGGGATGAAATCTGGGAAGCTGTGCCTTCTCGCTCCGCCCCCAACCGCGGATTTCGCGGATGACGCGGATTGAGCAGTTGTGGTTGCAACGTTCCCTAGACGCACTCTGAAACCGAGTGGGCATCCGCGCCATCCGCGGTCAAGTGGGTGCAGGCGCCTTGAACCGGCTCTTGCCGCCCGCGATGGTCTCCAGGATCCTCCACTTCGACGGCGGCCGCCGGTCAAGCTGCGGGCCTGTGACGTCCAAGACCACCAGGTCAGCGAAGGAACCCGGCGCAAGGGACCCGACCTCTCCCTCCCAGTGCAGGCTCCAGGCGGCGGCTGCGGTGTAGTGCCACAGCGCCTCCCGCGCCCCCATCCGCTGGCCGGCCTCGGGGTGCTCCACGGCGGCCTGCAGCCCAGCCAGGGGCCTGAAGGGCATGCCGTCGCTGCCGAAGGCGACGTGGACCCCGGCCTCCTTCATCGCCCTGAAGCGGTTGTTGAGGCGGAAGCGCTCCCCCAGGCGGTCCTGGTACATCCCGCCGTGCGCGCTCCAGGCCCCAACGAAGTTGGGCTGGCTGCTGCTCACGATGCCCAGTTCCGCCGTGCGCGCCACCTGCCCGTCGTGCGCGATCTCGAAGTGCTCGAAGCGGTGCCGCAGCGCGTTCCGGCCCCAGCCGCTGCCCTCGACGCCCGCGCGGGCCGCCAGCTCGCCGAAGAAGGCGAGGCCCTGGTCGATGGCGCCGTCGCCGATGGCGTGCGCGTGCAGCTGCACCCCGGCGTCGTGGGCGCGGGCGAACAGCCGCCGCACGTCGGCGTCCGACCAGTTCAGCGTCCCCTGCGGATGGGGGTGCCCGACGCAGCCGAAGCGCGACTCCTGCCTGCCCCCGCAGTCGGACGGCAAGCCCACCGGCGCGTCCAGGTAGGGCTCGCGCAGGGCGGCCGAGCGGGCGCCGAGGGAGCCGTCCAGGAAGACCTTCAGGCCGCCGTCGCGCAGCCAGGGGGACTCCCCACCCGGCCCAGGCGCCGCCCGCTTCGTGGCGAACCCGGCGGCAACCTCGTCCTCCAGCTGCTGCACGTAGATGCTGGAGTGGACGCGCACGGAGAGGGTCCCGGCGGCGGCCGCGCGCTGGAGGGCCAGCCGATAGGGCGCCTGCGAGTAGTCCCCGAGGGCGGTGACGCCGAGGCCGTGCGCGATGCGGCACGCGGCCGCGAGGGCCTTGTCCAGCTCGTCGGGCGGCACGCCGATGACCTCGTTGAGGTAGAGGCTCGGCTGTTCCAGCAGGACGCCCGTCTCCAGGTCCACGAGCGAATCGTCGTCCCAGCGGGCGCGGATGCCAGGAAGCGCCGCCGTGCTGGCGACCGCGACGTGGCCGCAGACCCGGCGCAGGACGATGGGGCGGTTGGCGGGGCCGTGCCCGGCGTCGGCGGCCTGCGCGGCCACGGCGTCGAGGTCCTTGCGGTGCGGCCGCACCCGCTCCGCCCACCCGGATTCGTCCCACAGCTCCCCGACGACGGGGGAGGCGCCGGGGTGGGCGGCGAGCCAGGCGGCCAGCCGGTCGAGCGCCTCCTCCAGGCTGCGGCAGCCGCCGAGGTCCGGCCGGGTCTTCTTGACGCCGGCGTGCAGGAAATGCATGTGGGCGTCGACGAACCCAGGGGCCACTACTCGGTCGTCCAGGTCCTCCACGGCCACGCCGCGCCGCCGCGCCTCGGCCCGCACCTGGGTGCTGCTGCCCACCAGGACGACGCGGTCGCCCTCCCATAGGATGGCCTCGGCGACGGCCTCCCAGGGGGCTGCGGCCGGGCCGGCGTCCAGGTTGCCGGCGTTGGGGCCCTCCGCGCGCCAGGGCATGGGCAGGACGTGGGCGTTCACGAGGGCGCGGGCACGCACGTGGGGGGGCAGGCACGTTGCCCGTTTGGGGTTTTGTGGGTAGGCGCGTCATCCGCCGAAGCCCGACGGTTCGCCCCCCAGGCAGGTGCGCAGCGCTGCCCAGAAATGGCGGGCTTGGCCCCCCATGCCCCTTCCGATGGAAGCCTTAAGGAAGAGTGTTATCAGAGTGTGCTTCTGGTAAAGCGGGAAATATGGCGCCCCTCTGGCTGAAACCGCCCATTGTAATCAGGACGGGCATAAACCCCCCCCTGTTTGGTGGCTTCCCCGCCGGGCCTGGAAACCCGCGGGGGCCTGGCCTCGCCAGGGGAGCGGCCGCACGCGGCCGTCGCCCACGGAGCCCCGCTCCTTGGGCTGGGATGCAGGGATGAGGCGCCGGCCATGGTCAGGCGGCGCGGACCCAACGACCACGAGCACGAGGGGACCCAGATGAGCAGCGAGAAATTGGACTTCACGGGAGGACTTGTCATGCGGAGCCGCGACGCGCCCGGCGCCGCCCCCACGGCGCCTGCGCCGCTGCGCGGGCTGCACGTCGAGCGCCACTACACCACGCCGGGCACCGACCCCTACACCCAGGTCGAGTGGACCACCCGCAAGTCGGTCATCAAGGAGCCCGACGGCACCGTCGTCTTCCAGGGGGACCGCTGCGAGGTCCCGAAGGAGTGGAGCCAGCTCGCCACCGACATCATCGTCTCGAAGTACTTCCGCAAGGCCGGCGTCCCCCAGGCCGACGGCAGCCTGGGCGGCGAGACCTCGGCGGGCCAGGTCGTGCACCGCATCGCCTCCAGCATCCGCGCGTGGGGCCAGCAGCACGGCTACTTCGCCACCGTGGCCGACGCCGACGCGTTCGAGGCCGAGCTCAAGCACATGCTCATCACCCAGCGGGGCGCCTTCAACAGCCCCGTCTGGTTCAACTGCGGCCACCACCACGTCTACGGCATCCAGGGCTCGGGAGGCAACTGGGCCTGGAACGAGGAGACGCAGCAGGTCGAGGCCATCAAGCACAACTACGCGCGGCCGCAGTGCAGCGCCTGCTTCATCCAGCGCGTCGAGGACAACCTCGTCGAGCGCAAGGGCATCTTCGAGCTGCTCGCGTCGGAGGCCCGCCTGTTCAAGTACGGCTCCGGCACCGGCAGCAACTTCAGCCGCCTGCGCTCGAAGTACGAGAAGCTCAGCGGCGGCGGCACCTCCTCGGGCCTCATGTCGTTCCTGAAGGTCCTGGATGCGGGCGCCGGCGCCACCAAGTCGGGCGGCACCACCCGCCGCGCGGCCAAGATGGTCAGCCTCGACATGGACCACCCGGAGATCGAGGATTTCATCAACTGGAAGGTCCGCGAGGAGAAGAAGGTCGCCGCCCTCATCGCGCAGGGCTACGAGTCCGACTTCAACGGCGAGGCCTACGGCACCGTCGCGGGCCAGAACAGCAACAACAGCGTCCGCATCACGGACGAGTTCATGGCCGCGGTCGCCGCCGACGCCGACTGGAGCACCACCAGCCGCATGGTCCCCGGCCAGGTCGTCAAGACCTACAAGGCCAAGGCGCTCTGGGACCAGGTCGCCTTCGCGGCGTGGGCCTGCGCCGACCCCGGCACGCAGTACGACACCACCATCAACACGTGGCACACCTGCAAGGCGACGGACCGCATCTACGGCTCCAACCCCTGCTCGGAGTACATGTTCCTCGACGACACGGCCTGCAACCTCGCGTCGCTGAACCTGATGAAGTTCCTCAAGGCGGACGGCACCTTCGACCTGCCGGCCTACCGGCACGCCATCCGCGTGTTCTTCATCGCGCAGGAGATTCTCGTCGGCTACAGCTCGTACCCGACCAAGGACATCGCGAAGAACTCGGAGGACTACCGCCCGCTCGGCCTCGGCTACGCCAACCTCGGCACGCTGCTGATGACGACGGGCCACCCCTACGACTCCCCCGACGGCCGCGCCATCGCGGGCGCCCTGACGGCCATCCTCACCGGGCACGCCTACCGCGTGTCGGCGGAGATGGCGGCCGTGAAGGGCCCCTTTGCGGGCATCACCGTCAAGGACGCCAGCGGCAAGTCGAACCACGACTACATGGCCGAGGTCATCGCGATGCACCTGGGCGCCGCCAAGCACCTGAAGGCCACGGGCTCCCCGCTGGCGCAGATGGAGGGCATGCACCTGGCGGCGCACGGCCTGAAGGACCTCGGCCGCGACAACGTCCTCGCGACCAAGAACCGGACGCTCACCATCTACGCGGACCTGTTCGACGCCGCGGTGGAGGACTGGGAGGCGGCGCTGGACCTGGGCAGGAAGTTCGGCTGGCGCAACGCCCAGGCGACCGTCCTGGCCCCGACGGGCACCATCGGCCTGCTGATGGACTGCGACACCACCGGCGTCGAGCCCGACTTCACGATGGTGAAGTTCAAGAAGCTCGCCGGCGGCGGCTACTTCAAGATCATCAACCAGAGCATCCCGCCCGCCCTCAGGTTCCTCGGCTACTCGGACTCCGAGATCAAGGCCATCGAGAAGTTCGCCATCGGCCACGGCACCCTGGAGGGCGCCCCGGTGACGAAGGAGACCTTCCTGGCGAAGGGCTTCTCGGAGGAGGAGTACCAGGAGGCGTACGACGCCGTCGCGGCCTCCAAGTCCTTCAACGACTACACGCCGAAGATCAACCCGAAGGCGATGCGCGAGAAGGGCTTCACGGGCCAGGCGGTCCGCGCCCTCGCCGCCCACGTCGAGGGCCACCAGACCGTCGAGGGCTCGCTCATCAAGAAGGAGCACCTGGCCATCTTCGACTGCGCCAACAAGTGCGGCGACGGCGAGCGCTTCATCCACCACACCGGCCACATCCGCATGATGGCGGCCGCGCAGCCGTTCCTGTCGGGCGCCATCTCGAAGACCATCAACATGCCCAACGAGGTCGGCGTCGCCGACGTCCGCGAGGCGTACGAGCTGGGCTGGAAGCTGCAGCTCAAGGCGGTGGCGCTCTACCGCGACGGCTGCAAGCTCAGCCAGCCCCTCAGCACCGCCGCCAGCAAGAAGAGCGAGGCGGACAAGGCCGAGGAGAAGGCGGAGAAGGCCGCCCCCGCTGCCGCGCTGGCCCCCGGCCTGCGGCACGGCGAGATCGAGAAGCCGCCGCAGGAGAACGACCAGGGCTTCAAGCGCACCGTCACCATCTACACCCAGTACGGCGCCGAGAAGGTGGACATCCAGGTGTGGGAGTACGACGACGGCCGCCCGTGCGAGGTGTTCGTCGGCGCCCGCAAGTCCGGCACCCTGGTGGACAACTTCCTCAAGGAGATCGGCAAGAACTACAGCCGCAACCTCCAGCTCGGCATGACGCTGGACGACCTGACCCGCAAGCTCATCGCGGAGCACGGCCCGCTCGCCGGCCAGACCGACCACAAGTACATCAAGACCTGCCTGGGCATCCAGGACCTCATCGGCAAGATGCTGCGCTACGAGTACTTCGGCGAGACCGGCTTCCTGTCGGTCAAGCCCGACCCGTCGGACCCCGGCTACGTCCTCACCCGCAAGGAGTACCTCGAGAACCTGCGCATCGCCAAGCAGCGCCCCAAGGCCGAGAAGACCCTGCTGGAGTTCACCGAGGTCCACCCCGCGCCGCCCCCGGCCAGCGTCTCGCTGGAGGCCAAGCTGGGCAAGGCCAGCGCCACGGACCCCAACGAGTTCCTGGCGAGCCTCGGCGGCGACGCTCCCGACTGCGACCAGTGCGGGCACACGACGGTCCGGAACGGCGCCTGCTACAAGTGCCTCAACTGCGGCAACTCGATGGGCTGCTCGTAAGCCCTAGCGATTGATGGCGGGACCTCCCACCCGCTGCCTCCCACCTCTCCCTCTTCTTTCCTTTGTTTTCCGTTGTTTTCTCCGCACACGCCTTGCGGGAATGCCATTGATGCTCTCCTGTTGGCCTAGCCTTCCGTGACGCATTGCGCAGGGACAATCCTGGTTTTGGGCACGTATTCCCGCGGCATCGCCTCGCCTTATCCTCGCGGAGCGCGGAGCTTGACTTAGGTGTCCAAGATGACCCACGCAACCAACCAAGACAAGACCAAGAAGCGCCTGCTGATGGCGGCGCTGGCCGGCAGCCTCCTGCTGCTCGCCGCCCCGCTGGCGACCGCCCAGGGCCTCGGCCTGGACGGCGCCGGCAGCGTCGCAGGCAGCGCGATGGCGCAGGCCACGGGAGCGGCCGACATGGCGGCCAGCGCCGCGGCCGACGCGAGCGCGACCGCGCAGGGCACGGTCGACGCCGCCACCAGCCTCGCCGCCGACGCCGCCGCCGACGTGAACGCGGACGCCAAGCTGGCCGCCGACCTCGCCGCCCAGGCGCAGGCCGACCTGGCCCTCCAGGCCAAGCTCGACGCCCAGGTCGCCGCCAAGGCCGACGTGAAGGCGGACGCGCACACCGACGCCAGCGTCGGGGCCGTCCTCTCGGGCGTCGCCAACTGGTTCATGAGCCTCATGGTCGGCGTCGACGCCAACGTTGACGCGAGCGCCAACGTCGATGCCGCCGCCAACGCGGGCCTCGACGCCAGCGCCGACGCCACCGCCCAGGTGGATGCGACGGCCGACGCCGCGACCAGCGTCGCGGGCCAGCTGGCCGGCGACGTGTCGGGCCAGGTCGACGGCGCCGCCAACGCGGCCGCGGGCCTGCAGGGCACCGCGACGAGCCTGGCGGGCCAGGCCACCGGCGGCGCGACGGGCGCCGTCACCGGCATGCTGCCCTAGGGCGGCGCCGGGAACAGGTTTGCCAATCTCCTCCCCCTTCCTCTTTCGTTTTCTTGTTTTTGCTACTTGCCCTTGGCCGGCCACGGCTCGGGGCTGGGCATGTCCTTGCCCGCGTCGTACTTCACCGTGTAGACGCCCGACAGGCCGTCGTAGACGACCAGGTTGCCGTTCGGGAAGGGGAAGACGTCCAGGACGAAGGGCGCGAAGTCGTAGGTGCCGGTGGGCTTGCGGCCGTTCTGGCCGTTCTTGTCCGGCACGAAGACGCCGACGCTCTTGGGCAGCGCCATGTTCTCGGGGTGCTCGAAGTCGAGCTTGAACGCCCACAGGCCGCCGTGGTACATCGCGACGAACGCGGTGTCGTTGAGGACGCGGAAGTAGTGGGTGCTGTAGAGCTCGATGCCGTTCCAGTCCTGCTCCACGTCCACCGGCAGCGTCCAGCGGCCGACCTCGGTCACCTTCGCGGGGTCGGTGTCGTCGAGGATGTAGACCCAGCCGCTCGGGCGGTTGCCGGGGTGCGCCGTGAACTCCTGGCCCGCCAGCAGGTAGTGGCGGCCGTTGTGGACGCCCTCGATGGCGCGGGTGCTGTGCATGTTGCCGCCCTGCGGGCCGGTGTCGGCCCAGGTCCCGAGGACGCGCGGGGCCTGCGGGACGCTGAAGTCCAGCACGATGAGGCCGCCGCCCCAGTCGGAGAGGTAGACGACGGGCTTGTTCGTGACGGGGTGCAGCGAGATTTCCGCGTCCACGTGGCCGTTCACGGCGGAGGTCGCCCCGGACTGGCCCGCGTCGAAGATGCTAACCTGCACCAGCTTGGACGAGCCGGTTGGCAGCGGCAGGAGCTGGAAGAACTGGAAGTAGCTCGCCTGGTGCACGAGGTTCGTGATGCTGGCGGCGACGTAGGTGGTGCCCGCGATGGCCGCCGTCGAGACGCTGTGCGGGCCGATGACCGGCGAGGGGAACAGGTCCTCGAACGCCGGCTTGGTCGGGTCTGCGATGGAGACCAGGATGGTGCTGGGGCCGGCGGCGACGGTCTGGTCGGGGCCGGCGACGGTCTGGCCGGTGCAGCCGTTGCGGAACGCGGTGTGCAGCGTCACCGTCTGCGGCACGGGCGCGCCGCCGGGCGGGTTGGGCTGGTTCGGGCCGACGTCCGCCGCGACGACCACGTGCTTGCCGTCCGGCGTGATGTCGACGTCGTAGGTCTGCGCGTTGTCGAGCAGGTAGTCGCCCAGGTGCTTGGGGTGCAGCGGGTCGGTGGTGTCCACGACGACGAAGGCGACCTTGGTGTCGAAGGAGGAGATGACGGTGATGTGCCTGCCGTCCGTGGTGAGGGCCTCGCCGCCGCAGAAGTAGCCGCCCGCCGTCGCGTTCTCGAACGCGTAGATGCCCAGCGGGTTGTGGCCCAGCTCCAGCAGGTTGGGCGTGGAGAGGTTGAGGTGCCTGCTCCAGTCGCGGTGCGCCGCGAAGCCGTCGCTGCCGCCGCCGTGGTCCTGCAGGG
>JAXDQP010000071.1:0-5585 GCA_034667745.1 Thermoplasmata archaeon | reverse complement strand
GCGACGCGCTGCTTCTGGCCGCCCGACAGCTCGCCGGGGCGGTGGCTGGCGCGGTCGGCCAGCCCGACGGACGCGAGCAGGGCTTGGCCACGGGAGGCGCGCTGCTTGCGGGGCAGCCCCGCGATGGCCAGCGGCAGCATGACGTTCTGGAGGGCGGTCATGCGCGGCATCAGGTTGAACGACTGGAAGATGAACCCCAGGTTGTCGCGGCGGGCGAGCGCGGCCTGCCGGGCGGTGAGGCGGCTCACGTCGCGGCCCATCAGGAACAGCTGGCCGCCGCTCGGCGCGTCCAGGAGGCCGATGAGGTTGAGGAGCGTGGACTTGCCCGAGCCGCTGGGGCCCATGATGGAGACGAACTCGCCGCGCCGCACGTCGAGGTCGATGCCGTTGAGGACGGGCAGCTGCTCGCGGCCCAGCGGGTAGGACTTGCTGAGGGCGCGCGCCTGCACGGCCATCGGGGTCTCCACGGCGCGGGCCAGCGGCGGCTGGGATTTCAACCCCGGTTGCGCCCGAAGCGGCCCATCCGGCGGGGTCACGCGGCGCCGCGCGCCCGGGCGGCGGCTTCCAGCCCCTCGCGCCAGCCGGTGATGCGCAGGTGCGCGATGATGGGCAGGAACAGGTCGCCCATCCGCAGGCCCTTGGGGCTCAGGCGGTACTCGACGCGGACGGGCACCTCGGGGAAGACGGTGCGCTGCACGATGCCCTGCGCCTCCAGCTCCTTCAGGCGCTGGCTCAGGGTGCGGCTGCCGATGCCGGGCAGGGTGTCCTTCAGCTCGTTGAAGCGGCGCGGCTCCTTCATCCGCAGCAGGAAGCAGATCTCGATGCTCCACTTCTGCAGGAGGGGGTTGAGGGCCTCGACGCTGCGCTGCACCTCGCGGTCGAGGTCGCCGTAGCCGGTGAGCCAGGTGACGACCTGGTCCATCGCCTTGCGGTGGCCCTCCGCCAACTCGTCGAGGAAGGCGTCCAGCTCGCCAATCATGTGGGCGTTGAGGTCGGCCTGCTCCTGGGGGCTGCGGGCCGGGCCGGCGGGATCCGAACCGGTCTTGGCAGGCGTTGGAGCCTTGGTGTCGCGGCGGATACCTGGAGACATGGGGCCAACTGGGCTCCTTATAGACTTCCGACGTTTATGTTGATTCCGTCCTGAAAGCAGTGCAGACTTCTGCACCTGCTTCCAAAAGGACACTGGTGGATGCAAATGGACCCGAAGACGACCGACGCCCTCCTGGCCGAGATGGTGGAGATGGAGACGCCCAAGGCGGCCGACCCCTTCCCGCAGCACCACGACACCTGGTGGAGCAAGGCCCTCGTCCTCGTCTTCGTCATCGTCCCCCTGCTGGCCTTCGGCTACGGCGTCTGGTCGTTCTGGGGCACCGGCGTCGGCCTCTTCGAACTCATGCTCCTCGTGGGCATGTGGACCTTCACCGGCCTGGGCATCAGCCTCGGCTTCCACCGCATGCTCACCCACCGCGCCTACACCGCCACCGCGCCCACCCGCGCCGTGCTCCTGGTGGCCGGCACGATGGCCATGCAGGGCCCCGCCTCCGACTGGGCCGCGACGCACATCCGCCACCACGCCAAGGCCGACCGCGAGGGCGACCCGCACAGCCCCCTGGAGGGCTTCTGGCACGCCCACTTCGGCTGGCTCCTCCGCGACCGCTTCGTGCGCTCCGGCATCGCCCACGACAAGCTGATGGCCGACCCCGTCACCGCCTTCGTCAGCAAGACCTGGGTCCTGTGGGCCACGCTGGGCCTCCTCATCCCCGGCGCCATCGCCTGGGGCGTCCTGGCCTCGTTCGCCTTCACCCTCGCGGGGCTCGCCGCCTTCGCCACCGGCTTCCTCTGGGGCGGCCTCGTGCGCGTCTTCCTCGGCCACCACATCACCTGGAGCGTCAACTCGGTCGCCCACATGTTCGGCACCCGCCCCTTCACGACCACGGACGAGGCGCGCAACAACGCCCTCCTGGCCCCCTTCAGCTGGGGCGAGGGCTGGCACAACAACCACCACGCCTTCCCGCGCGCCGCCTACATCGGCATGCGCTGGTACCAGCTCGACATCGGCAAGTACACCCTGTTCCTGCTGAAGTGGACCCGCCAGGTGCGCAACATCCACATGCCCTCGAAGGCCGAGCGCAAGGCCAAGCTCGCCCGCAAGGCGAAGGCCAAGGCGAAGTCGCCCTCGACGACCTGAGGGTTTGGGCGAAATCCCACTCCCTGTTTGGTCGGGGCGGATTCAGCCGCGCTGGGTAATCTTCACTTTCCCGGACTCGACGCGGATGGTCCGCAGCGCGTGGATGGGGACGCCATGCCGCTCCTCCAGCCGCGTCCGCGCAGAGCCTTTGTCCAGCGCCACGAGCGCGCCTACGGTCTCGCAGCCCATCCCCGCCAGCGTCGAGAGGAGCGCGCCGAGGGTGCCGCCGGTGGAGAGGACGTTGTCCACCACGAGGACCCTGTCGCCGGCGCCGACGCCGTTCACGTGCAGGGCCGCCTCGCCGTAGCCGGTCTCCGCGTAGGCGATCTGCTCGCCCGGCAGGCCGTACTTGCGCTTGCGGACGACGACGAACGGCAGGCCGAGCGCGACCGCGAGCGGCGCCACGAGCGGAAGCCCCATCGCCTCCGGAGCCAGCAGGAGCGTGGCGCGCTTCGCCGCCGGCTGCTTCCTGGCCCACGCGACCCAGGCCTGCACCAGTTCCGGCGGGCAGCGGGGCACGCCGTCCAGGAGCGGGTGGACCAGGTAGGGGTAGCCGTTGCGGTCCAGCACGAGCGCCTGCTCCAGCGACGCGTCGAGGGCGGCGAGGCCAGCGTCCGGCTTGGGCTTGGCGCGCACCGCGACGCGGGGCGCGGCCTTGCGCGTCGCCCTCTTCGGGCTCATGCGGCGCTCCCCGCCCTCATGCCAGGCACGCCTTGAGGTCCACGAGGAACTTGCGCAGGTGCTCCTTGCGGACGTGCGGGTTGGTGACGATGCGGATGCCCTGGTAGCGCGGCACCACGTTGACGCTCCAGCCCTTCTCCTGCAGCGCGTGGCGCAGGGCGGCGGGGTCGTCGGAGCGGAAGGTGACGACGCCCAGCTCGGGGCTCGCCACCAGCTCCACGCCCATGTCCTGCAGCTTGGCGGCCAGGAACGCCGCGTTGTCCAGGCAGGTCTCCGCGACGCTCGCGAAGCCCTTGCGGCCCAGGTGCCGGTGGACCGCCCACGCCGAGGCGGCCGCCGCGCCGGGGCGGGTCCCGAGCAGCGTCGACTGGGTGTCGGTGCTGAGGTAGGGCGAGCGCACCGCGGCAAGCTGCCAGTCGGCGCCGTCGCGCAGCAGCAGCGCGCCGCACGGAATCGTCGCCATGCCGCCCTTGTGCGGGTCGAGGCCGAGGCTCCAGACGCCGGGCAGCTTGAAGTCGAAGTCGATGGGCTTGCGGCCCGCCTCCTCCAGGAACGGCAGCAGGTAGCCGCCGTACGCCGCGTCCACATGCAGCAGGACGTCGCGGGCGCGGCAGACGCGCGCGATGTCGGCGATGGGGTCGATGAGGCCGAGCTCCGTCGTGCCCGCCACGGCCACCACGAGGGCGGTGCTGGGCGAGATGGCGTCCGCCATCGCCTTGGCGTCGGCGTGGCCGTCCTCGCACGGCACCAGGACCAGCTCCAAGCCCATCAGGCGCGCGGCCTTCTCGAAGCTGAAGTGCGCCGACTCGGGCAGGACAATCTCGGTCTTGCCGGTCTTGAGCCGCGCCAGGTGGGAGGCGACCAGGTTGGCCTCCGTACCCCCCGACACCAGGCGGCCGGCGGCGCCCTTGGGCGCGTGGAGCATCTGGAGCAGGTCCTCCAGGACCTCCTCCTCCAGCGCCGCCGTACCCGGGAAGTGGCCGGGGTCGCCGAGGTTGGTCTCCAGGAAGCGCTGGTGGGCGGCGGCGGCGATCTCGTGCGGCGCCGTGCACATCGAGCCGAGGATTTCCCCGCGCTCGAAGGAGAAGTCGAGCTTGCGCGCTTTCTGGAGCGCGGCGAGGACCTGCTTGCGGCTCCAGCCTTTCTCCTGCACGCCCTCGCCACCGGGAACCTTGATAAAAAGCCTCTAAGGCGGACGCCGGTCGCGGGGCATGGCGGGAACCAGCCGGGCGCTCGCGGGGCTGGCGGTGATGCTGGCCACGGCCACGGCGTCGCTGTACGCGAGCGCGACAGGGGGCGACACCGGCGCCTACATCTGGGGCCTGGTCATCATTCCCTTGTTCCTGGTCGGCCTCGCCTTGGCGTTCGCCGGCGAGTGGGCAGGGGAGCGCTCCGGCTCGCCACACGTGGTGAGGTTGGCAGGGGCGGCCTACATCCTGGGGGGCGTGGCCCTGCTGCCCGCCCTCTGGCTGCTGGGCCTGCTGGTGCTGGGCGCCGGCGCCTGGACCCTGTGGAAGTCCCTGCGGCCGAAGGTGGTTTCACCAAGCCGTGGACCAGGGACTTGAAGGAGCCTGCCCCTCTTCCCTCCCATGCACAACCCGATGGCCGCCCTGACCCGCTGCGGCGTCCTGGAGCAGAGCCGCGGCCGCGGCGCCTGCACCCTCCGCGTCAGCCCCCGCTTCCTCGCCCACGCCGAGGCGACGGCGGCGCGCCTCTTCCAGCAAGGCCGTTTCATGGGCGTCGCGCACACCCTGGAGACCGCCCTCACCGCCTGGGACGGCTCCCCGCCCGACGTCCGGCACGTGGCGCACTTCCTCGCCCAGTTCCTCGACGAGCGCGAGCAGATGGGCGGCCTCCGCCCCGTCTTCCCGGCGCTGGAGCAGTTCTCGGCGGCGGCATAGCCGCAATTCGATGCCGCCGCCATTTCTCAAATCGAGGCGGCCGTTCTGGGGATGCTTTGGCCACACGGACCTTTAGGCAGGACGCGTTGGCGGGAACGGCGCTTGCGCCAAGTGATGTGCATTGTTTAGAAACCTTGGATTGGCATTGATGTTCGTCGGCTCCGCGCTCGCCCTGGGCCTGGCGGTCCTCCCCGGCGCCGAGGCCGCCACCTGCGTGTCCGGCGACACGGCATGTGTCTGCGTGCCCAGCCACACCCCCTGCATCGACGGGCAGGGCCGGGCCTGCCTGACCTCCGTGGGCCTCGAGCGCAGCAGCCCGCCCAGCGGCATCGGCTGCTCCTTCGGCGGGCGCGCCGTCTGCGTCACCGGCGACACGGCGTGCGCCTGCTTCGACGCGTCGAGCCTCTGCAAGGACGCCCAGGACCAGAACTGCCTGCTGACGGTCGGCCTCAGCCGCACCACCCAGGTCGGCTTCGTCTGCTCCTGAGCCCCGACGCCCCTTCCCCTTCTTCCTTCCAGAGGTTGGCGCGCGCCGGAGCGGTGAGCGAAGCGGACTTCCGGCGTTACGGGTAGATGCCGCGCTTCCGAATCGCCTCGGAGACGCGCTGCACGGCTAGCATGTAGGCGGCCTGGCGCATCGTCAGGGGCTCCTTGGCGGTCTCCTTGAGCCAGATGTCGTGCACCTGGTGGAACGCCTTGGTCATGATGTGGTCGAGGCGCTCGTTGACCTCGTCCTCCGTCCAGAAGAACGACTGCAGGCCCTGCACCCATTCGAAGTAGGACGCCGTGACGCCGCCGGCGTTGCACAGCACGTC
>JAXDQP010000070.1:0-38167 GCA_034667745.1 Thermoplasmata archaeon | reverse complement strand
CACCGCGACGAGCGAGGACGGCGCGACGCGCACGGTGCTGCACCTGGTGGGCCAGACCGCCCCCGACCTGCCGCCCACCGCCGCCTTCAACGCGGTGCCGGGCAGCGCCTACATCGGCGAGGCGATGCGCTTCGACGATCTCTCCACCGACCCCGACGGCTGGATCGCCGGCTGGGAGTGGGACTTCGGCGACGGCCAGTCCGCCACCGTGGCGGCCCCGTCGCACGCCTACTCCGCCCTGGGCACCTACACGGTCACCCTGACGGTGCGCGACAACGCGGGCGACGCCGCGAGCGTGCAGCACGCGGTGCAGGTCATCGACCGCAAGCCCATCCTCACCGGCGGCACGGGGCCGACGCTGGCGCAGAGCGGCCAGCTTACCACCTACCAGGTCACCTACCGCGACCCCGACGGCGACTGGCCCGCCTACGTCCGCGTCTACGTCGATGGCGTGGCGCACGACATGGCGGCCAGCGGCGGCAGTCCCCTGCCGGGGGTGCCCTACGCGTGGTCCACCTCGGCGCTGGCGCGCGGCGCGCACACCTTCCGCTTCGAGGCCAGCGACGGGCACGGCGCCAGCACGCTCTCGCCTGCGGGCTTCGCGGCGCAGGGCCCGCTCGTGGCCGACCCGCCGCAGCTCAGCTCCCCCACGGTGGCGCCCGCCTCGGGCACGCCCGAGACGCTGTTCACCTACCGGGTGGTCTACCAAGACCCGGACGACGACGCGCCGGCCTACGTGCGGCTCGTCCTCGACGACGGCACCCTCCTGCCCATGGTGCGCGAGACGGCTGGCGCGCAGTCCTACGCCTCCGGCGTGGCCTACGTCGGGCAGACGACGCTCGCCGCCGGCCAGCGCACGCACCGCTTCGAGGCCGGCGACGGCCAGTTCACGGCCGCCACCGGCACGCTCACCGGCCCGCAGGTGCTGGGCACCGCCACCCTGACGGACCCGAGCGCGCTGCCCCGCGTGGCGCTGCCCGGCCAGCCCTTCACGTTCCGCGCCGCCTTCCACGCCGCCGACGGCTCCTCCCCCGACGCCGTGCGGCTGCTGGTGGACGGCCGGAGCGTGGCCATGGCGCCCGTCTCCGGGTCGCCTGCCGACGCCGGCGGCCAGCTCTTCGAGGCGCAGGCGACCCTGTCCGGCGCCGGCGCGCACCCCTACAGGGTCGAGGCGACCCGGGGCGCCGTCGTGACGACGCTGCCCGCCAGCGGCCAACTGCCCGGCCCGGTCACCGGGACCCCGCCCCAGGCGGCCCTCGCGCTGGCGGCCAGCGGCACGGTGGCGACGCTGTTCACGGCGGACGCCCGCGCCAGCAGCGACGCGCAGTCGGCGGCGGGCAGCCTGGAGAGCCGCATGGTGTGGGGCGACGGCGAGGCGAGCGCCTGGTCGAAGTCCCGCCAGCACGCGCACCAGTACCGCGCCCCCGGCACCTACCCCGCCGCGCTGGAGGTGCGCGACCCCGACGGCCAGGTGGCCGCCCTGGCGCAGGCCGTGACGGTGGCCAACCTCGCCCCCGTCGCCGCCTTCGCGGTGGACCCCGGCGTCGGCAACGCTGGGCAGGGCCCCGGCCCGGCCACCGTCTTCTCCTTCCACGCTGGCCTCTCGGGCGACACGGAGGACGGCTGGGACGCCTTGCGCGTCCGCTGGGACTGGGAGGGCGACGGCGCCTGGGACACGGCGGCCGCGAGCATCAATGGCCACGTCACGCACGTCTACCCCTTCGCCGGCACCTACCACCCGCGCCTCGAGGTGCGGGACACGGCGGGCCAGACGAGCGAGGCGACCCAGAGCCTGGTCGTCGAGGGGCTGCGCACGCTGGCGGTGGGGGTCGTCGCTCCGGGGCAGGTGCTCCTGGAGGGGCAAGCCCAGGTCTACCGCCTGGACCTGCCGGCGCCCGCCACCGGCGAGGCGCCCCTCAACGGCGAGGCGACGCTCTCCTTCCCCGGCGGGGGCGGCGTCAACCTGGACCTCTACGGGCTCGCAGGCAGCGTCCCCGACGTGAACGCATGCAGCCCGCCGACGTGCAAGTCCGCCACCAGCCTGGCCACCGGCGGGACGGAGCGGGTGTGCTGGCGCATGCCCGGCCCCGGCCCCTACTTCCTGGTGGTCAAGGCGACCTCCCTGCCGGTGGGCGTCACCGCGCCCTACGACCTCGTGTTCCGCACCAACGTCGTTGACGCGCGCACCGACCTCGCGCGCTGCATGGCAACGGCGTAGCTGCACCGGAACCGGACCCCTCCGGCCGGGCTTCCCCTGGCCGGAGGGGGCACCCAAATCAAACCGATGACCTCTTCTTCCGGTGGAGGGTCGAGAGGGGCGTGGAGGGGGCGTACCGGCATCGCAGCGCCGGCCCAGTGCGGGCACCCGTGGGCCACGGCCCCCTGCCCAGCCCCCTGGCGGCCATCAACCGCGCCCTCGCCCGGCCCATCGCGTTCCTCTTCGGCGTCCTGGGCTTCGCGCCCGGCCAGCTCTCCATCCAGAGCTTCACCCTCACCGTCGCGGCGCTGGCCACGATGGCGGACGGGCAGTGGCCACACCTGCTGACGGGAGCCGGCATCGTCTACCTCGGCCTGCTGTTCGACCGCGCGGACCTGCTCATCGCCGAGAAGAAGGGCCGCCCTGCGCCGTGGACGCAGTTCCTCGGCCTCGCGGTGGACCGCCTCATCGAGGTCGCCATCGTGGTCGCCCTCGGCGTCCTGACCGTGCGCGGCGTCAAGGGCAGCCCCATCCCCCACCTCGCGCCGCTCTCCGACGGCTGGATCTTGGTCGTCTGCGCCGCGACCGCCGGCCTCTGGATGGCCCGCCGCGCGCTGGAGAACCACGCCGAGACGCTGCTGCTGCGGACGCACCTGCTGACGATGCGGCGCCTGCCCGGCCCGAGCGCCATCCCGCGCCACCGCGTCGCCCAGCCCGTCATCGCCCGCCTCGCCGGCCGCGACGAGTCCATCCTGCTGTGGTGCATCGGCGTGGCCTTCGCCCAGCTCGACCTGACGCTCCTCGTGCTGTGCGTGCTGCAAATCCTCTGCGTCCTGGAGGCGCTCGTGCTGTTCAACCTGCGGCTGCGCGACCCCGAGGTCGAGGCGAGCCGCATCCTCGGGCCCGAGTATCCGTAGGTTGGTTGGTCGGTTCACTGCGCAGTGCAGCCGTTCCCGCCGTCGGTGACCCAGACCCAGCGCACCGCCTCGTGCGTCGCCAGCCGCCGCGCGTCGGCCGCCGAGGCGACCCACGCCCAGGCCTTGCCGTCGCCGACGCAGAAGTTCCAGCCGCCGGTCGCGTCCTGCGCGTAGGGGCCGATGCGGGTGACCCAGGGCGCGAACGAGTGCTGCACCGTGATGGTGAAGTTGCCGGAGTGCGCCGCGGCCTGGAGCGCGGAGAGCGCCGTCGCGTTGCCCGGCAGGACGACCGTGCCGTCCCAGAAGGGCGCGGCGCCGGGGCCGAGAATCTGGACGTGGTGCGGGCCGCCGCCGGAGGGCGCGGGGACCGGCCCGTCCTGGAGCCACCACGCCACGCCCACGACGAGGCCGAGCAGGAGGATTGTTGCGGCGAGGCGGCGGACGACCATCGTCACGGCTCCGCCGGGCCGAAGGATTCCTCGCTGCGCTCGGCGTCCCCACCCGCTCGTCTCCGCTTGCGCTCCGCCTCGCAGATGTGGACGACCATCAACCCACGTTGCCAAGCCTCACGAAAGGTTGAACCTGGAAAAGGCTTGGCCGCGGCATGGCCGCCCCGGCGCTGCGCGACCGCACGCAGACGACCCGCATCCTCATCCTCGCGCACCTCCAGTCGCGCCCCGGGGCCACGCTGTCCGAGGTTGCGGAGGCGCTTGGCATCACCGTGCAGGCGGTCTCCGCGCACGCGCGGGCCATGGCGAAGGCGGGGTGGACGGCAACCCAGGACGGGGCCTACCGCCCCACGCCGAAGGGGCTGCAGGTGCTGCACGAGGGCGTCCGGCAACTGCGCGACGCGGTGGCGGAGCTCGCGGCGCCGCTCGACGTCATCCAGGTCACGAGCGCCGTGGCCGCCGCGCCCATCAAGGCTGGCGAAACCGTGGGTCTCTTCATGGTGGATGGCGACCTTGAGGCGCGGCCCGCCAAGGACGCCCCCAGCCGCGGCCGCGCCATGCACGACGTCGCGCCCGGCGCGGAGGCCATCGTCACCGACCTCAAGGGCATGGTGAGCCTGGAGCCGGGCCGCCTCACCGTCGTGAGCCTGCCGGCGGCGGCGGAGGGCGGCATCGCGCGCGTGGACCGCGAGAAGCTGCGCAAGCGCCTCGTGTCAGGGGCCGCGCCGCGCAAGGTGGGGGCGCACGGCACCGGCGCGCGCATCCTTGCCCGCGAGCTGGCGAAGGCGGGGCTGCGGCTGGACTTCGAGTTCGCGGCCGACCGCGCCTGCTTCAACGCGGCGGAGTGCGGCCTCGACGTGCTGCTGCTGGTGACCCGCGACCGGCTGCCCGAGGTGATGCAGGCGTTCGAGCGCCTCAACGCCCTCACGCTCCGCCGCGTCCCCATCGAATCGCTCGAGGCCCCCGAGCGCCATGCCTGAGGTGCCGGACCCGTTGGCGCAAGCCCCCGGCCTCCTGCTGCGGCGCGGCGACGTCGTGCTGCTGCGCGGGCCGAACGGCTCCGGCAAGACCTCGCTGCTACGCGCCCTGGCCGGCCTTCCGCCGCCCATCCCGCAGCCTGGGGTCACGGTGCTCGGCAAGGACCCGGCGACGGCTCCGGCGAAGGAGTTGCAGGCGCATCTCGCAACCCAGGACCCGCGCGAGGGGCTTGTCGGCCTCACCGTGCGCGGCGAGTTCGCGCTGCGGCGGCAAGCGTTCCCGGACGCGGCGCAACCGTTCGCGGACCAGCCGGTCGCCACGCTCTCGTCGGGGCAGGCGCGCCGGGTCGCGCTTGCCACCTGTGCAGCCTCGCCGCGTCCGCTGCTGCTCCTCGACGAGCCCGCCGAAGGGCTGGACGCGGCCGGACGCGCGATGCTGCTGGGCTTGGTGCGCGCCCATGCCGGGCGGGGGGCCGTCGTGGCGGCCGACCACTCCGGGACCCTCGCGTCGGTTGCCACGCGCATCCTCGACCTCGGGCCTGCTGAGGCGGAGACTGCCGCGCCGCTGCCGCCCCCTGGAAAAACCGTCGTCCTTCGAGTCCCGCCCTGCGCGCTGCAGTTCGTGGCAAAACCACTTCCTACGCTGGAGTTGCCGGCCGGGCTGCACGCCGTCGCCGGGCCCAACGGCTCGGGCAAGAGCACGCTGCTGCGCGCCATCACCGGCCTTGCCGCAGGCTGCGCCGCGACCGTCGACGGCGAGCCTGCGCGCCCCGGCCAGAACGTTCGCCTCCTCCTGCCGCACGCCAAGGACGCGCTGCGGCACGAGACCGTCCGCGACGAGTTGGGCGGACGCGCGGAGCATGCGGACGCGTGGGGCATCGCGGGGCTGCTGGACCGCCACCCGCTCTCCTTGTCGGGCGGGCAGGCGCAGCGGGTCGCGCTCGCCAAGGCGCTGGCTCCCGCGCCGGTCCACCTGCTCGACGAGCCGGAGGCGCATCTCGACGCCGCCGGCCGCCGTCTGCTGTGGGACGCCATCGCCCGCCGCGTCGCCGAGGGCGCCTGCATCGTCGTCGCCACGCATGACCCGGCGTTGCTGGCGGCGTGCCACACGCGCACCGACCTGGAGGCGCCATGAGGCGCTGGGCTGCCGCGTTGGTGTTGCTGGCGCTGCTCGGCTGCACGACCGCCGCGTTGCTGGCGCCGCTGCCGGTCGCGGCCGCCCTGCTGGTCGTGGGCACGACGGCTGCCAGCCACCGCCGCGCCCTCCTGGTCCTGGGCGGCGTCAGTCTCGCCGCCAACCTGTTGCTGTTCGGCCTCTTCGGGCCGGGCACGGTCACCACCATCGGCTGGATTCCGGTCCACGGCGCCGGCATCGCGCTCGCGGGGGCCACGGCGCTGCGCCTCACGGCGGTTGCGGCCGTGAACCTCGGCGGACTCACCCGCGTCCCGATGGAGCGCCTGCTCGACGGCCTGCGCCTGCCCGCGCGCGTCGCCGGAACCCTCGCCGCCGTCGCCCTGTGCGCACGGGACGTCGGCCGCGACGCGGCGCGCCTCGTGGACGCGGCCAAGCTCGACGGCACGTGGCCCGCGCGGCGCCTGCCGCAGGCCCGCACGGTCGCGGCCCTCCTGCCCGCGCTGCTCGTGGCGTCGGTGCGGCGCGCCGAGACCCGCCGCGAGGCGCTGCGCCTGGCGGGGCAGGACTTGGCGCCCGCATGGACGCCCATCGTCGCGGTCGGGGCGCTCACGCTGGCCGGCCGCTTCGCGCTGCTGGCCATCCCCAACGTCTCCGTCACCTACGCCGTGGTGTTCTTGGGCGGCGTGCTGTTCGGCGCCCGCGTCGGCGCGCTGGCGGGCCTTCTGGGGATGCTGCTGAGCGACCTCGTCCTGACCGGGGTCCAGCCGACGCCGCTCGTCAACGGGCCGGCGATGGCGCTGCTCGGGCTGCTCGGCGGCGCGCTGCGCGGCCTCGACTGGGGCTCACGGCGCCCGGCGCAGGCGTGGGCCAACCGCGCGCTGGCGGCCGCCGTCGGCGTTGCGGCGACGCTGCTGTTCAGCGTGGCCGCCGACGCGCTCACGTGGGCCATCGTGCCCGAGTACCGCGCGCAGCCCGGTTCCCTGCGCATCCTCGTCGCGGCGGGGCTCGTGTTCAACGTCCTCCCCGCCGTGGCCAACGCGCTCCTGTTCGGCGCGGCGACGGCGCCCACGGTGCGGGCGTGGCGGGCGGTGCGGGGCATCACGCCCGGCGCCTCGCCGCCCATGCCGCCAGCGACAGCAGGCCCACAGCCAACGCCGTGAACGGGGGCGACGGCGCGCCCTGCGTTGTGCCCGCGTAGGCGGACAGGTCGCGTCCCGCAGCGACCCATTCACCGAGCAGCGCCGCGACCTCGGCCGTGCAAAGCGGGTTCGAGGGCTGACCGGGCTGGTACGCGAAGCCGCCGTCGGACTGGTGCAGGCCGGCGAGGTAGGCCCACGCGTTCGCGGGCGTTGGCGCACCAGCCGCTTGCAGGCCGCGGATGGCCCACACAGTGCTGTCGCAGTTGGAGGCGCCGTCTTCTTCTGCGTAGCCGCCGCCCGTCGCGTTCTGGCGGGCTTCGAAATAGGCGCGGGCGGACGCGGCGGCCTCGGCGGGCAAGGCGTTGGCTTGCTTGAGCGCCACGAGGGCCATGCCGGTCACGTCGGAGCTTGGCGCGCCACCGATGCGCCACGACCAGCCTCCGCCGGCGTCCTGCTGCGCGGCGACGTGGTGGGCGGCAGCCTGGAGGTAGTCGTCGGTCGCGGGGACGCCGAGGGCGCGCAGGGAACGGATGGCCCAGATGTCGTCGTTGAGCAGCACGAGGTCGCCGTATTGGCCGTTGGCGAAGCTGGCCTGGACGGCGGCGGTGTCCTGCGGCGTGGCGTGCCTCGACACCGCGCGGGCGTGGATGGAGCGCACCTGCTCCAGCAGCGTGCCGTTGCCGGCGGGGCGCAGCGAGGCGAGCAGCGGGTGCGCGGCGTCGGGCCAGGCGGCGGGGTCGATGCGGACGGCGGCTGCGGCCTCCACGAGCAGCGGCGCGAGGCTGGCGTCGAACGAGCCGGCTTTGGCGCGCTGGGTGGCGAGCGAGTCGAAGGCGGACTGGGCATCCAGGCTTGGGGAACGGCCCTTCGCGTCGGCGGGCAGCGCCAGGCACAGGGCCACGGCAAGGACCACAGCCATCGCCGGGACGCGCACGCATGGGCGAGCGGGCCTTGCGATTGAACGCTTTCGTTTGAACAATGACAAACGTTTTACCCCTCCCCCTCCAATGGAGCCCACGCGAGGTGAGCAGTGGGCGACGGCGCGTTCGACATCTACCAGACCAACGCAGGCTACGCCGCCGTCACCAGCCCCGTGCAGCGGCAAATCCTCGACGCCCTGCGGGAGGGGGAGAAGCAGTTGCCCGAACTGGTGGAGATCACCGGCCGCAGCAAGCCCACCCTCTCCAGCCTGCACATGAAGGAGCTGCTGGCGCGCGAGCTCATCGAGGAGGCCATCCACCCGACGGACAGCCGCCGCAAGGTGTACCGCCTGCGCGCCACGAAGATCGGCTCGTCGGAGCTTCCCGTCGCCCAGCTGCGCGACGCAGTGCAGCATTACGTCAGCCTCTCGCCGCTCAGCCCGCGCCTGCCGCTCGCCGCCACGTTCGAGGCGCTCGCCGCCGCGCCGGAGGGCACCGCCGCCGACATCCTGCACGCGCAGGGGCAGCGCCTGGGCACGATGGCGGCGCCGCTGTTCAAGGCGGCCACGGTGCGCGACCTGTGGATGCGCGTCAGCAGCTTCCTCGAGTCCGAGAAGGTCGCCACGAGCCTGCGCATCGACCTGCAGCACGGCTGGATGGACCTCAAGCTGGGCGCCGCCGTGCAGGGGCGGCCGGCGTGCATGGCGGCCGTCCTGGCGGGCTTCGTGGCGGGCGTCGCGGAGGGCAAGGCGCTCGACCTGCGGCACGTCCAGGGCAGCACGGTCCCAGATGGAATCCGTTTGACTGGCCACTAATGGACGACGCCTGGACTAAAGATTCCTCGGAGAAAAACGATATCGTTCGTTCTGAACAGAACGTTTATCCTCCCTCCCGGCTTGCCGGCATCGGGGAGAACCCATGTCTGAATACGCCACCTCAAACCGCACCCTGAACCCCTTCACCGCTGGCGGCTACTTCCGCGCCACCAGCATCGTCCTCGCGCTCGTCGGCGTCCTGGGCATCGTCCTGGCCGCCATCGGCCAGTCCCGCCTGCTCGCCTTCAGCGACAGCGGCCCCGGCTTCCTCACGCTGACCTTCACGCACAGCGTCGTGCACCTGGTCCTCGCCGCCGTCGCCGCCCTGCTCGGCTTCGGCAGCGTCGCCCCCAACGTCACCAAGGCGATGGCCATCATCATCGGCGCCGTCTACGGCGGCCTCGGCATCCTGGGCTTCTTCGTCGAGAACCCCCTCGGCGGCAGCCTCGCCTTGACCCTCGGCCTCGGCGGCAACCTGGTGCACCTGCTCCTGGGCACCCTCGGCGTCGTGGCCGGTTTCCGCGGCGACTGAACAGGCCCCTTCCCTCTTTCTTTCCTTCTTTTTTTGGCTCAGGACGTTGGAGCTACGCCATCAGCTCAAGCAAACGTCCTTCCAGCGCCGAGTTGGCCACGACATCCTTGGCGCCGGCCTCGCGCGCCTTGGCGAGCCGCTCCGTGTCCGTGTGGTGGCCGAAGCAGAGCAGGTGCGCGTCCCAGCGCGTGCCCCGCACAAGGCGGATGGTCTCCACGAAGTCGAACTTCGGGTGGTGCAGGTCCACCAGAACGAGGTGCGTGTCGCCGTCCAGGAGCAGCTGCGTGATGTCCAGCTTGGCCTGCGGCACCACGACGCTCCAGCCGAGCCTGCCGGCCATGCCGCGCAGCTTGCCGAGCCAGAGCAGGTCGCTGGTGACCGCCAGCAGGGTGCGGGTCACTTGCCGCCCTTGGCCTTGCCCTTGGGGGCCGCCTCGCGCACCTGGTCGAGGTGGTACTCCGGCGGCAGCAGGTTGGGGATGCCCTCCTCGATGGGGTAGGCGAACTTGCACGCCTTGCAGGCCAGCGTCCCCTCCAGGATGTCGCCCGCCTCGTCCTGGCGCGTCACGGTGGGCTCCAGCACCGTCTTGTGGACGGGGCAGCAGACGATTGCGAGCAGGTCCTTGCGCATCGGCTCGGCTGGCCCAAAGGATGCGTCTTGAAGGCGTTTTGGACCCCGGGAGCCGGGTTGCCGCTTTGGCCACGCGGCTCATAGACCCAGGGCGACTTCCCGCCTACGTCCGTCCCGGATACGGTGGCCCCATGCTCCGAACCCCAGTCCTCGCCCTCTGCCTTGCGGTCATCCTCCTGCCCAGCCTCGCGTACGCGCACCCCCCCGCAGCGGACGCGCAGAACGCCTGCCAGGGGCTGCCCGTCCGGCAGGGCATCCCGACGCCGCCGGTGCCCGTCCAGGGGACCCTCAGCTACGTCGCCGCGCCCGGCACCTCGCTTCCCTGCGGCGGGCCCGAGTGGGGCAGCCACGCCCCCGCCTGCCCCCTGCCCGTCGGGCCCATCCCAGGCGCCTACTGCGGGCCCATCGTGCCGCCCGGCGGCACCGCGACCTGCACCTGGGCCCCCGTGGTGAACACGATTCCGACGGCCCTGACCATCGGCTTCGACCAACTGGTCTTCAACGGCCTCATCCAGTTCCCCGAGGGCCCTGTCACCATGCCCCTTCCCCCCGGGGCGTGGACCGTCACCAACCCGGGGGCGCTGCCGGAGCGCGTCATCGCCTACCCCACCAACCCGGTCGTCTGGCCCGGACCGGCACCCGCAGGCTTCCTGGCCCCCGGCGACCTCAACAACGTCATCTGCGTCACCCCGTAGCGCGGCCTCCGCGTCGGTGGTGCCACTCAGGGCCGGGCGACGGCCAGCCGGGTGGCCTCGGCGTAGCCTTGCAGGCTTTGCACGCCGAACTTGCCCGCCACGGCGCGCTTGGCGGCGATGGCGGAGGCGGCGACCTGGGCGGCCTCGACGGTTGCGAGGAACGGCACCTGGCCCTCGACGGCGACGCGGCGCATGGCGAAGCCGTCGCGCTTCTGCGGGCCCTCCATCAGTTCGCTGGGCGTGTTGATGATGAGGCTGACCTCGCCGCGCCGGATGAGGTCGATGGCGTCCGGCGACTTGCGGTCGGACAGCTTGTAGACCGTCGTGACCTCCAGGCCGGCGGCGCGCAGGTCGGCGGCGGTGCCCTCGGTGGCGACGAGCTTGAAGCCGAGCTTGGCAAGCTGGCGCACGGCGTCCAGAGCGCGCGGGCGGTCGGGCTTGGCGAGCGACACGAAGACAGTTCCCTCGGTGGGAAGCTTGTTGCCGGCGGCCTCCATTGCCTTGGCGTAGGCGGTCGGGTAGTCGGCCGCGATGCCCATGACCTCGCCGGTGGACTTCATCTCGGGGCCCAGCACGGCGTCGACGCCGGGCAGCTTGAGGAAGGGGAACACGGGGGCCTTGACCGCGACGTGGCGGATGCGCGGCGGCGCGACGGCGCCCAACTCCTTCAGCGTGCGGCCGACCGCGACCTTGGCGGCGAGCTTCGCCAGCGGGATGCCGGTGGCCTTCGCGACGTAGGGCACGGTGCGGCTGCTGCGCGGGTTGGCCTCCAGGACGTAGACCGTCTTGCCCTGCACCGCGAACTGGATGTTGATGAGGCCGCGCGTGCCGAGGGCGAGCGCGATGGCCTTGGTGTGCTCCTCCAGCGTCTTCAGCACGTCGGCGGGGATGTTCTGGGTCGGGATGACGGTGGTGGAGTCGCCGGAGTGGACGCCCGCCTCCTCGACGTGCTCCATGATGGCGCCGACGAGGACCTGCTGGCCGTCGCAAACCGCATCGACGTCGATCTCGATGGCGCGGCTGAGGAAGCGGTCGATGAGGACCGGCGTCTTCTTGCTGACGCGCACGGCGTCGCGGATGTAGTCGCGCAACTCGGCCTCGTTGTGGACGACCTGCATCGCGCGGCCGCCCAGGACGTAGCTCGGCCGCACCAGGACGGGGTAGCCGATGCCGCCCGCCGTGCGGACGGCCTCCTCGGCCTCGAACGCGATGCCCGCCTCGGGCTGCGCGATGCCGAGCTTGCGCATGAGCTGGTTGAACTTCTCGCGGTCCTCGGCGAGGTCGATGGCGGAGGGGCTCGTGCCCCAGATCTTCGTCGGCAGGTCGGGGCGCGCGGCGAGGGCGGCCTCCAGCGGCAGCGCGAGGTTGATGGCGGTCTGGCCGCCGAACTGCACCAGGACGCCGTCGGGGCGCTCGCGCTCGATGCAGTGCATCACGTCCTCCAGCGTCAGCGGCTCGAAGTAGAGGCGGTCCGAGGTGTCGAAGTCGGTCGAGACCGTCTCCGGGTTGTTGTTGAGCAGCACCGCCTCCATGCCCTCCTCCTTGATGGCCCAGGCGGCGTGGACGCAGCAGTAGTCGAACTCGATGCCCTGGCCGATGCGGATGGGGCCGGAGCCGAGGACCAGGACGCGCTTCTTGCCCGACGAGCCACGAATCTCACGGAGTTCACGGACCTCCTTCGTGCCATTCGTGGAATCCGTGGTTCCCTCGAAGTGCCGCTCGTAGGTCGTGTAGTAGTAGGGCGTGCGCGCCTCGAACTCGGCAGCGCAGGTGTCCACCATCTTGTAGTCCGGCAGCAGGCCCATCGCCCTGCGGGCGGCGCGCACCTTGCTGTCGTCGTCGCCGTGGCCCCAGGCGCGGGCGATGAAGGAGTCGGAGAGGCCCGCCTGCTTGGCGCGCGGCAGGACGCTGGCGTCGTTGGGCTTGGCCGCGACCTCCGTCTCCAGGCGCAGGACGTTGGAGATTTTGTGCAGGAAGAACGGGTCGTAGCCGGAGAGGTCGTGGACGCGCTGGGTGCTCCAGCCGCGCCGCAGCGCCTCGGCGACCGCGAACAGGCGCTGGTGGGTGGCCACCTGGACGCGCTCCTCGAGCTGGGCGTCGTCCCACGTGGCGGGCGCCTCCAGCGAGTCGGCGTCGATCTCCAGGCTGCGCACCGCCTTCATGAGGCTCTCCTCGATGGTGCGGCCGATGGCCATGACCTCGCCGGTGGACTTCATCTGCGTCCCGATGCGCGGGTCCACGGTGCGGAACTTGTCGAACGGCCAGCGCGGAATCTTGGTGACCACGTAGTCGAGCGTGGGCTCGAAGGCGGCGACGGTCTTGCCGGTGATGGCGTTGGGAATCTCGTCCAGCGTCATGCCCAGCGCAATCTTGGCGGCGACGCGGGCGATGGGGTAGCCGGTGGCCTTGCTGGCGAGCGCCGACGAGCGCGACACGCGAGGGTTGACCTCGATGACGCGGTACTCGCCGGTCTCCTTCTTCAGCGCGAACTGGACGTTGCAGCCGCCCTCAATCTTCAGCGCGCGGATGCACTTGAGCGCCGAGGTGCGGAGCAGTTGGTGGTCCTGGTCCGAGAGGGTTTGGCTCGGCGCGACCACGATGGACTCGCCGGTGTGGACGCCCATCGGGTCCAGGTTCTCCATGTTGCAGATGATGATGCAGTTGTCCCTTCCGTCCCGCATCACCTCGTACTCGAACTCCAGCCAGCCAAGCAGGCTCTCCTCGATGAGGACCTGGTGGATGCGGCTGTAGGCGAGCCCCTTCGCGGTCAGCTCGCGCAGCTCCTCGTCGTCGTGCGCCACGCCGCCACCGAGGCCCCCCAGCGTGTAGGCCGGGCGAATGAGCGCGGGGTAGCGGCCGATGTAGTTGTGGACGATGTCGAGCGCGTCGTCGACGCTCTGCGCGACCTTCGCCTTCGCCACGGGCTCGCCGATGCGCTCCATGACCTTCTTGAACAGGTCGCGGTCCTCGGCGTCCGCGATGGCCTGCAGCGGCGTGCCCAACAGCTTGACGCCGTACTGCTCCAGGACGCCGGCCTCGGCCAGCTCGGACACGAGGTTGAGCGCGGTCTGGCCGCCCATGCCGGCGAGGACGCCGTCGGGGCGCTCCTTCGCGATGATGGCCGTCAGCGCGTCCAGCGTCAGCGGCTCGACGTAGACGGCGTCAGCGGTCTCGACGTCGGTCTGGATGGTGGCCGGGTTGGAGTTGACGAGGACGACCTTGAAGCCCTCCTCGCGCACCGCGCGGCACGCCTGCGAGCCCGAGAAGTCGAACTCGGCGGCCTGGCCAATCTGGATGGGGCCAGAGCCGATGATGAGGATTTTCTTGACGTCGCTGCGCTTGGGCATCTACGCCACCTCCTGCTCAACCACGAATTTCACGAATTGCACGAAACCCGACGGTTCGTGGAATTCGTGCAATTCGTGGTTCAGTTGGGAGGCAGGCATCAGTGCGCCCCCGGGACCTTGGGGAACTGCCCCGCTTTCCATTCGCCGGCCTTGCACTGCTCGACCATCAGCAGGAACTGGTCGAAGAAGTGGTTCGAGTCCCACGGGCCGGGGCTCGCCTCGGGGTGGTACTGCATCGTGAAGATGGGCAGGCGCTCGTGGCGGACCGCCTCGACGACGCCGTCGTTGGGGCATTTCTCCCACACGACGAGGCCGGTGCCCTTGACCGAGGCCGCATCGACGTGGAAGCCGTGGTTCTGGCTCGTGATGCGGACGACGCCGGTGCCTTCGTCGCGGGTGGGGATGTTGGCGCCGCGGTGGCCGAACTTCATCTTCGAGGTCTTGGCGCCCCAGGCGAGCGAGACCAGTTGGTTGCCGTAGCAGATGCCGAACGTCGGCACCTTCTCGCTGGCGGCGCGGATGGTCGGGAGCGTGAAGCGCCCGATATCGGGGTGCGCCGGGTCGCCGGGGCCGTTGGCGATGAAGAGGCAGTCCGCCTTGCCAAGGATGTCGGCGGGCGCTGCGTTCCACGGCAGGTGCAGGACGTTGAAGCGGCGGGCGAGGTTCCGGAGGATGTTGCGCTTGATGCCGGTGTCCAGCACGGCGACGGTGCGGGCGGCGGGGTCGAACGGCGAGCCGTCCTGGAGCAGGCCCTGCGGGTTGCGGCCGTAGCGGCGCGCCGCCTTGACGCTGGCCTGCCCGGCGAGGTTCTCGACCTCGACGCTTGGCATGGAGGCGATGCGGGCCTTGAGCGCGGGGACCTCGGCGGCGTCGTGGGTGACGAAGCAGCGCAGGCAGCCCTTCTCGCGCACCTTGATGGTGAGCGCGCGGGTGTCCACGCCGCTGATGCCGGGGACCTTTTGCTGCACCAGCCAGTCGTGCAGCGTCATCGTGGACTTGCGGTGGCTCGGCTCCCGGCACCACTCGCGCACGACGACGGCGCGGGGCCAGACCCGGTCGGACTCCCAGTCGTCGGCGTTGACCCCGTAGTTGCCCACCATCGGGTAGGTGAACATCAGCACTTGGCCGTGGTACGAGGGGTCCGTGAGGGACTCCTGGTAGCCCGTCATGCCGGTGGTGAAGACCAGTTCGCCGTACGCGGTGCCGGGGAAGCCGAACGCCTCGCCCTCCACCACGGAGCCGTCCTCGAGGACCAAGAAAGCACGC
Source organism: Thermoplasmata archaeon (assembly GCA_034667745.1). Lineage (GTDB taxonomy): Archaea > Thermoplasmatota > E2 > JACPAO01 > JAHFTW01 > JAHFTW01. Next base: position 23,148 of record JAXDQP010000070.1, on the reverse strand, counting down.
CCCGGAAGCGGGGCGGCGTGCGGGCTGGTGGGGTGTCCCATCGTGCCTGACCTGGCGGGCAAGGCCGCCCCGCAATAAAGGGACCGGCCGTTCTCCAGAGGAAACAGGGGTCCGTGGAGTGGGCGCGGGGGTGGCGGAGCTAGGTCTGCCGCTCGGTCGCCTGCCCCTCGCGCCGGGGCCGCTCGCTCCGCCGCGCGGGCCGCTCGCCTCGCCGGGTCGCCTGCCCCGCCTCGAAGGGGCGGTTCTCGGCCGCCCAGCCCGCGATGCCGGCCTTGAAGTCGAAGACGTTGGTGTAGCCCATCGCCTCCAGGCGGGCCGCCGCGTCGCTGCTGGAGGCGCTGGCGAGGCCGGAGCAGTGGACAATGACGCGCTGGCCAAGGTCGGGGACGAACCGGCGCACCGTCTCCTCAAAGGCGGGGTCGTCGAGGGGGACGTTGATGGAGTGCGGGATGTGGCGCTCGTCGAACTCCCCGCGCGGCAGGACGCTGAGGATGCGGGCCTCCAGGTCCTCCATCGCCTCCTCGACCTCCTCGGCCTCGATGAACTCCGCCATGCCCCCACCTTCGCGCCCAGAGGCCATGAGGCGGACGGAATGGGCAGGGCTGATACGCCCCCTCCCCCTCCGAGCGGCGTGGAGGCGTTGACCGTGGCCCTGCGGATGGCCTACGACGGCCGCCGCTTCGACGCCTACGCCCGCGACCCCGGCGCCGTGACGGTGGAGGGCTGCCTCCTCGACGCGCTCCGGAAGGAGGGCTACGTGGAGGAGTCGTTCAAGACCGGCAGCCGCACCGACGCGGGGGTGAGCGCCCTGGAAAACGTCTGCCGGGCCACCCTGGAGCGGCCCCACCTGCGCGGCCTCGTCCCCGCTTTGCAGCGCAACCTGCCGATGGGGCTGTGGGTGACGGCCGCCGCCCAGGTCGCGCCCGGCTGGAACCCGCGTCACGCCCGCCGCAGGCACTACCGCTACCACGCCTTCCCCCGCAACGAGGAGCTGGCCGCGATGCGGGAGGCGTGCGCGGCGTTCGTCGGCCGCAACGACATGCGCGCCTACGCCAAGCTGGAGGAGGGCCGCAACCCCGAGCGCAACATCTTCGCGTTCACCGTGGAGGAGGCGGACGGCGCCTGGGTGTTCCGCGTCGAGGGCGACGGCTTCCTCTGGAACCAGGTGCGCCGCATGGTCTCCGCCGTCCTCTGCGTCGGGCGCGGCGAGGCGACGGTCGCGGACATCGTGGCGGGTCTCAAGACGGGGAAGGCGCACGCGCGGTTCCGCCTCGTCGCCGCCAACGGCCTCGTCCTGGAGCGCATCGAGTTCGACGGCCTCGCGTGGGACCCCGAGGCAGGGCGGCTTGGCCCGCACGCAATCTCCCGCGCCTTCCAGGATGCACATGCAGGCATGTTCCTGGCGCGGCACCTGCGCGAGTTGGCGCCGTGGCCTTCGAACGATGGCGAGGGGACCTAGCGCGTCTTGCGTAGTGCCTGGATGAACTGCCAGTTGTCCGGGTGCTTGGCGAAGTAGGCGCGCACCGGCGCCAGCTCCTGGTCGAGGGCGTCGGCGGTGGCGGCCTTGAGGTCCATCGGGTGCAGCGCGCCCGCCGCGAAGTCGGCCGCGGCCTCCGGGAAGGCGGCGTAGGCCTTGTTGCCGCCGAACTTCTCGGGCCGGTTGACGCGCAGCGCGCCGCCGGCCGCCGTGATGCGGGGGAAGACGACGAGGCGCAGCAGGTCGAGGACCGGGTTGCCCTCGAGCTCCTTCGCGGGGCAGTGGGCGCCCTTGAGCTTGCGCACGATGTCCTCGCGCGAGTCGTGGATGAAGATGCCCGAGTCGGGGTCGCTCTTGCTCATCTTGGCCTCGACGGGGTCCATGCGGCCCGTGCCCGCCTTGAGGCCCGGCACGAGCGGCGTGTGCAGCGCGGCGGGCGGCCGCTGCTGGAGCTTGGGGGCGACGTCGCGGGCGAGCATGTGGGCGTGGCGCTGGTCCATGCCGCCCACGGCGAGCCGGATGCCCATGTGGAAGATGTCGGCGACCTGCATCGCGGGGTAGAGGAACTTCGCCATGTCGGCGTCTCCTTCCTCTTCCTTGCGGCCCATGATGGTCATGGCGCGGCGCATGCGGGCCAGGGTCGTGCCGTGCATCACCTTGACCACGGTGGCCCAGTAGGCGGGGTCGGCGGCGAACTCGTTGGCGTAGCGGTAGGTGACGCTGGCCCGTGCGACGCCGAGCGCCTCGAACGCCTCCTCCATGTACTTGCCGCAGCGCTGGATTGCAGCGAGGTCGCCGCCCAGCTTGTCGTTGATTTGCGCGTGCCAGTCGGCGAGCAGGACCGTGACGTCGAAGCCGGCGGCGGCGAGGCGGCGGATGGCGTCGGTGCAGACCATCCAGCCCACGTGGGCCGTGCCGCTGGGCTCGAAGCCGATGTACGCCTTGGGGCGCTTGCCCGCCGCGGCCTCCTGGCAGAGCCCCTCCAGCTCCCCCTCGCTGACCGCCTCCTGCGCCACCGCGCGGAGCGACTGGTAGGCGGCCTCGGCGTCCACGCCGCGCCCAACGCCCGGCGCTTTAAAGCGGCACGGCCCTGGCGCCCGCGTGGCCGAACGGACGGGGGCGGAGCCGGTGTGGCTGGTGCGCGCCGCCATCGTGCTGTTCCTGGTCGGCTTCGCGGCCTACCTCGGCCGGCAGGTCTGGCTCACGTTCCACGGCTAGACGCGTGCGCCACCGTGGCTACGCGTGGCCCCAGAAGTGGACCTCAAGGCGCACCGGGACCTGGCCCAGCACGGGGTCGTAGACGTGGCTCTGCCGCACCGCGACGGAGACCGGCTGGAGGTCGGGCTGGGTGGGGCCATACTCCAGGTAGAGGCGGCTGTGGTCGGTGAACAGCACCACGTTCTCGATGAAGTCCTCCGCCTCGCGCTGGCCGATGCCGGTCGCGACCTCGCGCGGCTGGTAGGTGGTGAGGATGATGCGGCCCGCGCCGAAGGCGCCGTCGTCCGAGATGGCCAGGACGTCCTGGCCGCCCTTCACGATGACGTGGCTGAAGCCGGTGGCGGGCTGCCAGCCGACGTTGTGGCTGTTGTAGCGCTGCCAGTCCAGCAGGTGCGGCTCGCGCAGCAGCGGGTGGGTGGGGTCGGGGGCGGTGGCGGCGCCGTTGGCGGTGCGCACGCCGGTGCTGACCAGGGGCTGCAGCCACTGGTAGTTCAGGTTCGCCGTCCCCAGGACGACGAGGGTGCCGCCGGCGAGGACCCAGTCGCGGATGGTGTTCTTGACCGCCGCCGAGGTCATGCTGGCCTGGTCCACGCCGGAGCCGACGATGAGGAGGTCGTAGTTGGGCAGCCGCGCGGCGAGGTTGGCGTCGAGGTAGGACTTGATGTCGGGGTAGACGCCGCCGTCGATGTAGGGCATGTTGAGGTCGGTCAGCAGCGGCAGGGTGCCGACGGGGATCTGCGGCACGACGATGTTGGGGGAGCCGGCGCCGATGTAGACCTTGTCCACGAAGTTGAGGCCGAGGTGGCGCAGGGCCTGGCGCTCGCTGGCGGTGGCGGCGACCATGCTGGCGTTGAGGGAGGACTGCGCGTTCGCCTGCTTGGTGGCGGGCGTGCCGACGGGGACGGTGAGGGCGGGCAGGCTCTGCCAGTCGCCGATGTAGGCGGTGCGCTGGCGGCTGTCGGCGGCCTTGTAGACGGAGGCCATGCCGACGGGGTAGACGCGCAGGTGGAAGTCCTGCGTCCCGGTGAGGCCCAGCGACTCGCGGGCGTCGTCGTAGTCCACCTTGCCGTTGGCGGCGGTCATGAAGAAGGCGCCGCGCATGGCGTCGAGGCTCGACTCCTCCAGGCCGGAGCCGTTGGCGGCGCGCAGGCCGAGGCGGGCGACGTTGTCGTTGCCGCTGGCCCACCCGACGCCGGGGCTGCTGGCCAGGAGGTCGGCCAGGCTGTCGGCCTGGGTCTGGCGGCCCGCCTCGCGGGTGCCGTGGTCGTTGCTGCCGCCGCTGCGGCTGGCCACCAGGATGGCGCCGGTGGCGCCGAGGAAAATCACGCCGGCTGCGAGGAAGGCGACGACCTGCCCGACAGCGTCAACCTCGTTGCGGAGGGTCCGGGGCATAGCCACGGTTGTCCCTCTCCCTGCCTATCAAATCTCCGCCGTTAGCTTCTTATCCCCAATTTAAGGGCACTTTAGGTTGGCTGCGGGAAGATATAGACGACCAGCGAGACGGCAACGGGGCCCAAATCAGGGTGGTTGATCCACGCCGAGCGGGTGGCCGGAATGACGTTCACGTTGGGGGGGATGTGCGGCCCGTAGTCCAGGAAGAGGTCCTGGTAGCCGATGAGCACCATGTTGGCCAGCAGGTGGCGCGCCTCGCTGTCCTGCGTCGAGCCGGCCACCCCGAGGAGGTTGAACGGCTTCCAGCCCGTCAGCACGACGCGCCCCAGCCCGAAGGCGGCGGGGTCGCTGACCGTGAGGGCCTGCCGGGTGCCGCCCTTCTGGTCCACGATGACGTCGGTGAAGTGGGTGCGCGCCTCGCTGTCCAGGTTCCAGTAGGAGTCCGGCTTGCCGTAGACGGCGTAGTTCAGCGCGTAGGGCGTGTGCAGCAGCGGGTGGTCCAGGTCCGGCGTGTAGATGCCGGTGCTGGAGGAGGTGATGCCGGCCGAGAAGATGGGGTCGAGCCAGGTCGCGTCGGTGGTGTTGGTGGAGCCGAAGATGACGAGGTGGCCGCCGGCCCACACCCAGTCCTTGACCGCCTGCTTGGAGGCTTCGCGCGACATCGCGACGTGGTCGAAGTCGGAGCCGACCACCAGGACGTCGAGGTACTTGGGGCGCAGCGCGCCCACGTGCGCCGGGTCCGGCTCGGTGGCCAGGAGCAGCGGCAGGCCGTCGTTCAGCGCGCCCTGCGTGTCGGGGAAGGCGCTGCCGACGAACCCGGCGGGGACCGTGATGGTCCCGGCGGGGCAGCGGGCCGCGTAGGCGGGCGGGCTGGCCATCGGCGAGTACATCGAGCCCGACGGCTGGTAGCTGGCGCCGTCGAAGTAGTAGGGGCAGAAGTGCTTGAAGGTCGCGCTCAGGTAGCCGACCTCCTCCGCCGCGGCGGCCGACGCCTTGAACGGGTAGCCCGTGATGGCGCTGGAGCCGGCCGGCCGGAAGCCGTCGGGGCGCTGCGCGGTGACGAGGAAGTTCTCCGTCGCCTCGGCCAGGAAGCGGTTGGGGGTCGAGCTGGTCTGGCTCGTCTTGTCGCAGTCGGCGGCGCTGCTGGTGTAGCCGCACAGGCGCACCACGTAGTTGCCCGGCGCCAGCGTGGCGGGGATGTCGGTGCTGGAGAGCGGGGCGGTGCCGGAGACCTGCGGCAGCGTCACCTGGAAGTGCTTGGTGGCGAACGTGGGGTCCCACACCTGGAGCACGAGGTTGGCCTTGTTGTTGCCGGAGGCGCCCGGCACGCTGTAGGACATGCGGGGCTGCTCGCCCGTGAGGAAGTAGGGCTTGGCGTAGGTGTCCACGATGAGGCCGTAGGGCGGCGTGCTGCCGCCGGAGGCCGCGTTCTTGGCCGGGTTGACGGTCGCGGTCGTGGTGAACAGCCTCAGGTCGGGGTCGAAGATGGCGAGCGACAGGACGTTGCCCTGCGCGCACAGCGCCTGGTTGGCCGGGGTGACGACGGCGAGGGGGACGCTGCCGCCGGGCGCGACCGGGAAGGCGTTCGTGTTCTGCTGGAACAGGAGGGTGCCGCCGGAGTTGGTGACCTTGATGGTGGCCCAGAGCTGGGTCGTGGTCATGCCGTCGTTGCGCACGTCGGTGCCGGTGCCGAGGCGGTAGGTCTTGAGGTTGTTAACCAGGCTGGAGGAGCAGGTGACGGTGGCGCTGCCGATGCCGGCGTCGTTGCCGCCCGCCGAGGGGCAGTAGACGCCGCAGCTCGTGCTGTCGGCGGGGCGCATGGTGAGAATCATCTGGCGCGTGGGCGGCGGGTTGCCGCTGCCGCTCAGGACGATGTGGCCGTCGGAGCAGGTCTCGCGGCCGTCGTTGTTGTCGGTGGTGCCGTCGTACATGCGGCCGTCGAAGGGGTGCGGGGTGCAGCCGCCCACCACCTGGTCGTTGTAGCTGTAGGTCCAGCCGCGCGTGTTGCCGGTCATCGTGGCCTGGCCGTAGGTGTAGCCGGCGCCGCCGCCGCTCAGGCCCGTGTAGTAGGTGCAGATGGCGTCGGGGGTGCCGTCGCCGTCGGTGTCCACGTCGGGGATGGCGTTGCCCTGCATCTCGAAGCCGGTGAGGGGGGTGGCGGTCTTGTAGGCCTGCTCGTCGGGGTGGCCGCCGTCGGCGACGTGGACGACCGCGGTGAGGGGCTCCAGCAGGCCCAGGCGGGAGGGCCGGCCGTCGTAGCCCAGCACGACGATGCAGAGGCGGATGTTGTAGGTGCCCGCGCCGAGCTTCTGCTCGTCGGGGATGTTCTGCATGTGGCCCAGGTAGGCCACCGACAGGTTGGCGCCGAAGGTCTGGCCGGCGTCGAGGTTGCGCTGCACCTCGCCCAGGTCGGGCCAGGCGCGGACGTGGAAGCCGAGGCCGGACTGGTCGAGGCCGAGGCTGTGGCGGGCCTCCTCGTAGTTGACGTAGCCGTCGCTGCCGCTCGAGGCGAGGGGGGCGCGGCGCAGGTTGTCGAGCTTGGCGTAGCTCAGGAGCGTGGGGTCGCTGGGGTCCATCAGGCCCAGCCGGATCATGGCGTCGGGGTTGGCGGTCCAGTCCTTGTTGGCGGCGGGGGCGCTGGTGCCGGTCTGGGTGCCGGTGGGCTGGCTGTAGCCGGGGCTGCCCACGAGGGTGTCGGCGAGGCTCTTGGCCTGCGCGCCGTAGGAGGCGGCCTTGTGGTCGTCCTGCGCGATGCTGGGGCCGCCGGCCTTGTGGGAGGTGATGAGGATGGCGCCGATGCTCCCCGTGAAGATGACGCCCGCGATGAGGAACGCCAGCATCCCCGACGCCGCCGCCTCGTCCTTTTTGAACCCACTCCCGGCCATGGCGCCCAACAGTCCGAAAGTTGAATTAAAGCGTTGTTGCCCCAAAACCACCAATCCCCTCCTGGGACGCGCGGGGGTGGGGGCTACCCCGTCATGACCGTGCACGCAAGCCGGCGGAACTGGACCGACTGGAGCGTGACCTGGAGCGAGCCGTCGTTGAGGGTGATGCGGGCCACGCCCGTGCTGGCGTCCCCGGCGGTGGCGCAGTCGAGGCTCCAGTCCATCAGGATGCCCTGGCCCGCCTCCACCTGCCGCAGGTGCCGCAGCATCCCCATGACCGCGTTCTCGTAGGCGGTGCTTGGGGTGGTGGCGGGGTTGGGGATGGAGGGCGAGGCGCCGCCGAAGTCGGTGCCCAGCTTGCCGATGGCGCCGTTGATGGCGCCCAGCATCGGCTCGATCTCGCGCAGGAGGGGGCGGTCCTGCTCGCGGCCGGCCTGCCCGGCGAGCTGGGTGACGCGGCCGACCATGCCGGCCAGCGCCACGAAGCCGATGATGAGGACGACGGCCGCCAGGAGCATCATCTGGCCGCCCTCGTCGCGGCGGAGGCTACGCGCCAAACCACACCACCAGCTGGATGCCGTACATGGGGTAGGTCGGGTCCTGGGCGAAGCTTGCCGTGAAGGTGCCGGTCGCGGTCGCGGCCTTGCTCAGCGTCACCTGGTTGGGCGCGAGGACCGTGAGGGGCAGGCTGCTGCCGCTGGCCGTGGCGGCCTGGGAGACCTGGATGCTCGTCGCGCTGTTGATGACGGTGACGGTCGCCGTGGCGGGGATGTTGGTGCCGCTGACGGGCTGGCCGACGTCGCCCGCCACGAACGCCGCCGTCGCCGAGGTGACCGTGATGCTGCCCGAGGTGGTGACGGCGTCCGCGACCTTGCGGCCGAGGGCTGCGATGGTGGTGCCACCGGGGAAGTTGGGGCCGGCCACGGACTTGCCCAGGTCGTCGGCGGTGAAGCCGGCCGTCGGGCTGGCGAGGAAGGTCTTGGGCGTGCCGCTGACGACGGCGTCCGTGACGGAGCGCGCGCCGGGCAGCGTGATGGAGCCGTACACGGCGCCGGCCGAGCAGGCGGTGTCGGTGTAGCCGGCCCACGTGCCGAAGGGCAGGCCGCTGGGGACGTGGCTGGCCCAGAACGTGACCGGAAGGGCGCCGTTGCTGCCGCTGTTGGCCGAGAGCGTCACCTGGGTGGCGCTGTCGACGGAGACGATGGTGGGCTGGGTGGCGGTGCCGGTGCCGGCCACGTGCATGCCGACCTCCAGCGCGGCCGTGCTGCTGAGGCCCGTCACGAGCGCGTTCGCGGTGCTGAGGGTGCCGGTGAGCGTGGCGGCGGGCGCCGCGAACAGCAGCGTCGTGGTGCCGGTGGCGGCCGCGTTGGCGGAGAGCGTGACCTGGGTCGCGCTGTCCACGGTCGCGATGGTGGTGGCGGGGGCGCCCGTGATGCCGGTGCCCTGCACGCGCATCCCCGGCGCGAGGCCGCTCGTGGTGGCGAGGCCGGTGACGACCTTGCTGCCCGAGGTGTGGGCGCCGGGCATGCTGGCGGCCAGCGCCTGCGACTGCCACACCGCCGCCCACGGCACGCCGCCGGGGGCGTAGCGGCCGTCCACGGCGGGGGTGCCCGCCGGCTTGTCGTAGGGCGCCTTGACGCACTTGATGTCGAGCTGGTCGGCAAAGCGCGCCAGAACAGGGTCGCCGGCGGCGGTGAGCCCCTGCGTCGGCGCGCCGAGGTCGGTGGCCGTCGAGGCGGCGAACGCCTGCCAGTGCGGGAAGAACGGGAGCTGCGCGGCGCGCGCGCCCTGCGGGGTGCCGGGGTCCTTCGTGGGCGGCGGCAGCAGCACGAGGTCGTCGGCGCCGTTGGCCAGGCGCAGCTGGTGGTGCGAGCCGGCGGGCAGGACGTCGTCGAGGAAGGCGTCGACGCTGCGCGCCGTGGTGCACTCGCCCTGCATGACCTGCGTCACCCACGCCTCGAAGTCGAGCGCCCCCGCCGGCGGCGTCACGCCGGGGCAGTTCGTGGGGTCGGCCAGGACGGTGAAGGTGCGGCGCTGCAGGATGCCGATGGTGTCGGTGGCGACCTGACCGAGGTCCTGGCCGCGCGACTCGGCGCCCTTGGTGGGCCGCTGCACGCTGGTGAAGAACAGGATGGCGGTCAGCACCAGGACCGCGACCAGGATGGCCTCGACGACCGGGAACGCGCCGCCCTCGTCCATGCCGCGCCTCACAGGAAGCCCACCATGACGCGGAAGCTGAGCCACGCCACGCCGAGCATCACGGCGATGTGGATGAAGCCGGAGACCGGGTTGCCCTTGGTCAGCACGCCGCCCACGAGGCCGCCGCCGATGGCCTGCACCACGGCCGCCTGGAAGAAGACGGAGTTGAACTCCTCGGGGTCGAAGTCGCGGAACTGCAGGCCGCCCACCTGCTGGCCCGACGCGGCGCCGACGGCCTTCTTGAAGGCGGGGATGAACTGCGCCGACAGCACGAGGACGACGACGATGAAGACGAAGAACGAGATGTAGATGACCACGTTGTACATCGACATCTGCACGTTGCGCTCGCCGACGATCTGCTTGATCTCGCGCGCGTCCTCGCTGGCCGCTGTAAGGATGTCCACGACGCTGCCGCCGGCGCGTTGCGCCTCGACGACGAGCGACACGGTGCGGTCGATGAGGGGGGTCTTGCAGCGCAGCGCGAAGCGGGCGAGGGCGTCGCCGAAGTCGATGCCCCACTCCACCTGCGCCGCCATCTGCCGGATCTCCGGGGTGAGGGCGCCGTAGCTGCCCTGCGCCGCCGTCACGAGCGCGCGCGGGAGCGTCATGCCGGCGCGGGCGGACTCCGCGATGTCGCGCAGGAAGTCGGGGAACTTCTCGTCCACGGCGGCGATGCGCTTGATCTCGCGGTTGTGGAAGTAGCCGAAGGGGCCGGCGCCGAACATCATCGCGAGGATGAACAGGTCGGTGCCGTACTTGGGGTGCCACGGCATGTAGTGCAGCGCCGTGAAGACGCAGAGCGCAAGCGCGACGAAGGCGAAGAAGCCCGTCACGATGTAGACGGAGGTCTTCAGGATGTCCTCCTGGCTGCGGCGCTTCTGGCTCACCAGGCGCGACAGCTCGTCGTCGCCCAGGCGCTTGGGGCCCTCGATGGCGCGCGCCTGCAGCAGGCGGACGCCCACCATGCCCAGCAGCACGAGGGCGGTGCCGACGTAGAAGATGACGAGGCTCGCGACGATGCGGGTGTCCGCGAGGCCGACGGTGCCGGTGACGACGGCGCCCGCGAAGGCCATGCTCAGCGCGACGAAGGCGGCGGCGGCGACGTAGGTGCGCTGGGCGCGCTTGCGCAGCACGTCCTTCATCTCGTCGTCGGGCCGCTTGGCCTGCGCGAGGGCGCCCGAGAAGAGCGACCACAGCGACGGCAGGCGCAGGCGGATGCGCATCGCGACGAACTCCAGCAGCACCGCGAGGGTGACGATGTAGACCGCCTGGTGCGGCTGGATGCCGGCGAGCTCCACCACCCCGGAGGCGAGCACGACGCCCAGCACCAGGATGAGGCCGGCCAGCGGGGTGAGGATGTTGGCGGCCAGGACGGCGCCCGGCTTGGGCTGGAAGCGCGAGGGGTTGTTCTCGCGCGCCACCAAGGCCCCCAGGTAGACCAGGAGCATGATGGTCTGGAACAGCAGGAAGTTGGCGGCGAGGCCCACGCCGGCGGCGCCGATCTCGGTCACGGTGCCGGTGAAGTAGAGGAGCGCGAACACCTCCACGACGGCCATCAGCACGACGGTGAACAGCGCGACGATGCTGATGACGGTGAGCTGGAGGTCGGCCCTGCCGCGGTTGAGGACCTTGTGGCCCTCGTCGCCGCGGATGTCGAGCCAGCGCACCGTGTTGAACAGGTAGGTGCCGCCGGCGAGGATGGCGGTGGCGGCGGCGAGGGCGTAGGTCTGCTCCGCGACGCCCAGCGGCAGGAGGCCGGCGGCGGCCACAATGACCGCGACCAGCAGCGCCAGCACCAGCAGGATGAGGCCGTCGAGCAGCAGCTTGCGGCTGCGGTCGCCCTTCAGCTCGGCGTGGCTGGCCACCTCAGACCTCCGGAATCATCGCCTTGAGGCCGAGCATGAAGCCGAGGTTGATGACGGGCAGCAGCAGGAAGATGACGAGCTGGAGCTGCGACATCGTGCCGGAGCCCATCAGGACGATGATGGCCACCATGACGATGAGGAAGAGCGGCCCCGCCACGGCGGAGGTGACGTAGGTCTCGGCCATCAGGCCCATGGTGTCGATGAAGCTCTTCTGCTCGACGCGGTTCTCCCACTGGTAGCGCGCCGCCTTCTGGCGGAAGTAGCTGGTGAGGTCGCCGCCCGAGGTGATGGTGGTGATGCCGCCCTGGAGGAGTTCCTGGAACTTGATGCTGGGCGTGCGGTCGATGGCGCGGCGCAGCGAGGTGACGATGTCCTTGCCGTGCACCTCGAGGTCCTTGTAGATCATGGCCGCCTCCTTGGCGACCTCGCCGTAGATGTCCTGCTTGGCCAGGCTCTTGAAGATCTCGGCCGGGATGACGCCGGCGCTCGCCATGGCGGCGATGTAGTTGGTGGCGTAGGCGAGGCGCTGGTTGATGTTCTTGGCGCGCTTCTTGGCGTTGCTGGCGGGCGTCGCAACGGTGGCGACGTAGGCGATGTAGCCCGCCATGGGGGGGACGAAGACGACCAGGACCCAGCTCGCCGCCGGCAGGTCCAGGATGGCCATGGCGGCGAACAGGCCGAGGACCGCCAGGAGCAGCGAGACGACGGCGGTCGCGAGCGCGATGACCATGCACTTGGCGAGGTAGGCCTCGGCGCGCACCGGCATCTGCGCCTTGCGGAGCGACTCGTCGAGCTTGTCGAGGCTCTTGCTGGCGCGGGCGCGCTCGCCCAGCCAGTTGTAGGCGGTGCGGTCGAGGGCGCCTAGTCCTGCCATGGCTGGTCCGCCTCCACCTTCGCCATCACGGCCGCCTTGTCGTAGAAGTAGATGGTGATGAGGTGCGCCACGAGGGCGTACTTGCGGATGTCCTGCTTGACCATCCACTCGATGACGCGGCGGCGGTCGTCCATCTCCTGCAGCACCTGGTCGCTGTCGAGGCCGGTCTCGGCGGCGATGCGCTCCAGCGAGTAGCTGACGCCCGAGAACAGGAACTGGTCCGTGCCGGGCTCCCAGTGGAAGACCTCGTTGGTGAGAATCTCACGCGTGTTGGGGTCCAGGCCGACGATTTCCGTGATCTGCTTGGTGCGGCGGACGCGCTTGCCGCCCACGCGGGTCTGGATCTGCACGGCCACCACGTCGAGGGCCTCCAGCAGGGCGCGCGGGATGTTGATGGGGTCCGACTCCAGGCGGTGGATGACCGCGTCCACGGAGTCGGCGTGCATCGTGCCGTAGGCGGCGTGGCCGGTCGCCATCGCCTGGAACAGGTTGTAGGCCTCGGCGCCGCGCACCTCACCGACGATGATGTACTCGGGGCGCTGGCGGAGGGCGTTCTTCAGCAGCTGGAACATGTCGATCTCGCCGGCTTGGCGGCCGTGCGAGTCGCGGGGGCCGAAGCCGCCGCGCGTCAGGCCGGCAATCCAGTTGGGCTGCGGGATGTTCAGCTCGCGCGTGTCCTCGATGGTGATGACCTTGAGGGCGGGCGGGATGAACAGCATGATGGCGTTGATGGCCGTCGTCTTGCCCGACGCCGTGCCGCCGGAGTAGATGGCGCTCTGGCGGTTGGCGATGATCATCCACAGGTAGGCGAGCATCTGGCTCGACATCGTGCCGAAGCGGACGAGGTCGATGGGGGTGAAGGGCACCTCGCGGAACTTGCGGATGGTGAAGGTGCTGCCGAACGTGCTCACCTCCTTGGCGAGCGTCGCCTGCTGGCGGCTGCCGTCGCGCATCGTGGCGTCCAGGATGGGCTCGGCGATGCTCACGTGCTTGCCGGCGCGCTGCGCCAGGCGGATGACGAAGGAGTCCAGTTCCTCGTGGCCCTTCCAGCGCACCGTCGTCGTCACCGACTCGTACTTGCGGTGGTAGATGAACATGGGCTGGTGCGGCCCGTCGCAGGAGATGTCCTCCAGCAGCGGGTCGCGCGAGAAGACGTCGAGGGGCCCCTCGCCGATGAAGTCGCGCAGCACGTAGTAGAGGAGGCGGTCGGTGCTCTCCTCCTCCGTGCTCTCGTCGTCGCCGAGGCGGATGGAGTAGTCCTCCACGACCTGCGCGAACTTCTTGCGGATGTAGCTGCCCAGCTCCTCCTTCTCCAACTCGCTGGGCTGCAGGTCGAGGACGTCCACCATCGTCTGCTCGACGAACTTCAGCAGCAGCCGCTCGTCGCGCGTCAGCTTGGGCTCGATGACGTGGTAGATGGTCTCGTGCGAGCGCTTGTTGCGGATCATCTGCACGAAGCCGTACGGCGCGTTCACCGGGTACACCTCGAGCTCGACGTCGTCGGGGTCGGTGCGGTACATCAGCGCGTCCTCGGCGGCCCACTCCGCCTCGAGGCGGCGCAGGTCGTCGGCGTCCTTGGTCTTCACGCGCAGGGCCTCGCGGCGCTCCTGCTCGTGGGCGCGGATGGCCTCGCGGCGGCGCTCCTCCCGCAGCAGCTCGGGCGGCCGCTCGGTGGCGGCGGGCGGGAACTCGGGAAGCTTGGTGGTGGGGCTGGTGGCCTTGCGGGCGACCGCCTCCGTGATGGCGCTGCCGACGCGCTCGCTGGCCAGCGCCTTGCGGCCGGAGCTGAGGGCGGCCTTGTCGGTGGGGAGGGCGTCCCCCTCGGCGGCCTTGCGGGTGGGCGCGTCGCGGCCGACCCTCTCGGGCTTCGGCTCCGGCTTTGCCTCGGCGGCGGGCGCGGGGGCGTCCTCGCCGGGCTTGGGGCGGCGGCGCAGGCGGAGGCCGCGGCGCTGCGGTTCAGCCTCGTCGTCCGTCGGCGCCTGCGCGGGCTCGGCCTCCGGCGCCTCGGCCTTGGCGCCCTTGCGGCCCTTGGGATTCTCCGGCGGGGCCACCTCGGACGCGGGCGACTCCGGCATCGGCTCGGGCTCGGGCGGCGGGGGCGCGGGCGGCTGTGGGCGCTCCGGCTCGGGGTCGGCGCGGACCTGCGGCGGCTCGGGCGTGTAGGCCTGCGGCGCGGCGACCTCGGGCGCGGCCACCGTGGGGGCGGGCTTCCACTCCGGCTCGGGCGGCTTGGCTGGGCTCTCGGAGGGGCTGCGGACGGCGGGCGGGGCAAGGGGGCGCATCAGGCGCTTGGCCAGCCCGGCGGCGAGGGGGTTGATGCCGCGCACGGGCTTGCCGGCGCCGGGAGCGGGCTGCGGGTGCGGCGGCAGGGGGGGCTGGCCCGGCCGGGACTCCGGGGGCGCGCCGGGCGGGTTGGCCGACGGGGGCAACGGCTCGTCGGCGGGCGCGGGCGTCTTCTTGCGGGCCTTGTCGGGCGTCATGGGGCACTCTCCCAACCGCCGCCTGCGGGCGGCGTCGGTCGGCCGGAGGCAGTTGGCAGGGACTGTGGAGCAATCATGGGGCACTCTTCACGTAGAGGTAGGGGACGGTGGCGCTGCACGCGGACTGCTTGTCGAACGCGACGTAGAGGTGGCCGCCGGGGACGGAGGAGCCGCACACCCCGATGCCGGCGGGGGCGTCGGCGGAGAACAGTGCGGCAGTCACGTCCACCTTGTTCGAGGGGACGGTGACGTGGACGCGCGCGGCGGTGGGGCCGGAGGCCGCCTCGAGCGCGACGGTGTAGGAGAGCCCCTCCAGCTGCTGCTCGAGGTCGACGAGGAAGCGCACGGTGGCGATGGCGCCGGGCGTCGTGCTCTGGCGCTCCTGCACGATGGAGGCCTGCACCACGACGCCGGCGACGCGGGTGGCGGCCGACTCGGCGCGCAGCTGCACGACGCGGTCGCGGGCGCCCTGCTGCGCGATGTTGAACGCCAGCATCGAGGAGACCAGCAGCATCGAGACGATGCCGAAGATGAGGACGTGGCCCAGGACCTCGCTCACGCCCGCGCGGTCGCCGCGCAGCGGCAGGGGGCGGGGCCTAGATGGAGAGGCTGACGTCGATGCGGGCATGGAGGAACCTGAACCGGAAGGCGGTCGGGACGGTGGCGGCGGCCGTGCAGGCGTTGGGGGCGGTGGCGGCCGGGGCGAACTGGATGTAGCAGACGGAGCGCAGGCCGCCGGTGCCGCCCGCCGCGCAGCCGTAGGCGGCGTCGGCGGTGTAGGCGGCGGTGAAGAGGGGCGGGGTGCCGCCGTTGGTGAGGTGGCCGCTGCGGAACAGGAGGGCGTTGCACCACGGCTGCGCGAGGCCGCCGCTGAAGTCGTAGCGCACCTTGTAGGCGGCCGGCAGGTCGGCGCGCACGCTGTTGCCCTTGAGCGACAGGAACACCTGGTGGCTGCCCTGGCCGTCGATGGCGCTGTAGGCGGTGGCCTTGAAGGTGCGCAGCCAGAGGCCGTAGTAGGCGGGGCCGAACGCGGTGTCGCCGATGGGGGCCTCCTTCTCCAGGAAGTAGGTGCTGCCGGTGCGCGAGAAGATGGCGCCCGCGTCGAGGTACTCCTCCCAGGTGCCGGTGCCGGAGGTGAGCCGCCACGCCACCTGGTCGGTGCTGTGCAGCCACGCCTGGGCGTAGACGGTGGGGGTGACGGCGGTGGCGCCGTCGGTGATTTGAAACATCCAGTCGCCCTGGCCGAAGTCGGCGCCGGTGACGATGGGGGCGGAGCAGACGGCGGGGGGCACGGCGCAGCTGCCGGCGGTGATGGACTGCTTGACGAGCGTGGTGGCGCCGACGCTGTAGATCTCCAGGCAGCCCTGGCCGGCGCCGGCGGGGGAGGCGCCGCAGTTGACGACGGTCTTGCAGTTGGGGCCGGCCACCGTCACCTTGGCGGCGTCGACGCCGCTGTCGGCCCAGTCCGTGACGTGGAAGTCGCACGCCTTGAGGCTGGCGTCGAAGTCGGCCGTCACCAGGATGCGGGTGCCCTTCGTGACCGAGAGGGTGCCGCCGGGCATGGCGACGGTGGGGAAGCGGGAGTGGTCGGGGACCGACAGCTCCTGGCTGGCGTCGCGCAGCCCCTCCATCTCGCCCTCCATCGCGGTCTGGGCGTTGCGGCTCTGGATGCGGTCGATGGTGGGGGCGCCCCAGTAGAGGACGCTGGCGATGCCCAGCACCGTGATGGCGAGGACGAGGACCGTGCCGATGACGGAGCTGACGCTGGCGTCGTCGCGCACGAGGCCGGCCTGGGCGGTCATCGCGGGGGCGTGGCGCTTGCGGGAGGAAAACCCTTCCGAAGAGAGGCCCAGGAGAGGCGCGCCCTCCCGGTGCCCCGTCCCTTGCCCCGGCCTGCTCAGAAGACCCGCCTCGTGCTTTCCATGAAGAGGCCGCGGTCGGTCTCCTTGAAGAGCAGGAAGCGCGCCGAGTCGGGGACGCCGCGCATCTTGGTGACCTTGAGGTAGGGGTAGAGGCCGAAGCCCTGGCGGTCGAAGCCGAGCTCCATGACGCCGTCGGCCCACATCTTGAGCAGGGCGACCTCGCGCGGCGTGTGCAGGTCGGGCGTGACGGTCAGCAGGATGACGGCGCCGTCGAGGCGGGCCTGGGCGCGCATCTCGGCGAGCTTGGAGAACATCTTGTCCCAGCCCTGGTGCAGCACGACCTCGCTGAGGGAGTCCAGCACGTAGCGGCCCTTGCCGGGCTCGGGGATGGCCCAGGTCTTGCTGCCGGCGAGCGAGGTGACGGTGGCCTTGGTGGGGTCGGAGCCGACCATCTTGATGCCGGCCTGCACCTGCTCGGCGGAGTTGGAGGTGACCACGAAGGTGCAGCCGCCCTGGCTCTTGATGCCGCCCGCCGCGAAGTGGTAGGTGAACAGCTCCTGGGCGTTCATCGGCTCGCCCAAAAGCAGGTGCACGGTGCCTGCGGGGACGCCGCCGCCCAGCTGGGCGTCCAGGCCCGCGATGCCCGTGGTCAGGCGGTCTGCCACGGGACTCCTGACCATGCCCCTCTTTGAAACCGTTGTTGAACGGATTCCGCCTGCTGGGCTACGCGCCCGGCCACGGCAGGGACGCCGCGACGGCTGGCCACGCCGCCACGCCCACCATGAGCGGGAGCATGAACGGCACCTTGGGCGTGACCCAGGGGCGGAGGACGCCGGCGGCCTCCAGCGCGTCCAGGCGGGCCGCCACGTCGGCTCCGACGTGGCGGAGGTAGCGCCAGCGCAGGCGGCCGGGCTCGCCGGGCACCGGCTCCTGCATCGGCCAGACGTGGCTGCGGCGGGCGGCCGCGAGGTCCATCGGCACCCCGACGAGGGCGGCGGGGAGAGTGGGGCGGCTGTGCAGGAGGTTCCACGCCAGCAGGGCAAGAGGGACGCCGACGCCCGCGAGCAGCGAGCCGAGCATGAGGCCGCCCAGGACGGTGGGGATGGGGAAGGCGCCGCTGGTGGCGGGCGGCAGCAGCAGCGCGAGGACC
Source organism: Thermoplasmata archaeon (assembly GCA_034667745.1). Lineage (GTDB taxonomy): Archaea > Thermoplasmatota > E2 > JACPAO01 > JAHFTW01 > JAHFTW01. Next base: position 5,746 of record JAXDQP010000070.1, on the reverse strand, counting down.
ATGAGGCCCTTGGCGTCGGCGCCGCCGAACAGCCGGAAGCGCCAGAAGAGGTAGAACAGGCCGCACAGAACGAGGCCCACCGCGAGGCCGCCCCAGTCGCCGCGCGCCAGGTCCACCGCGTCGAGGACGGCGGCGCAGGCGAGGAACGGGACCCAGTAGAGGTTGGACACGCGGCGGGTGCGCAGGTCGAGGATGGAGGCGCCGAGCAGCATCGCGACGGCCAGCAGCAGGCGCGGCTCGGCCCACGTCGGCATCATCGCCCCCTCCCCTCCGTGGCGCGCTCGCGGAGGCGGGCGGCGAAGGCGTCGTTGCGGCGCCGGTCGGGCGCGAACAGCAGGTCGCGGGCCCACGCGGTGTCGGTGGGCGGCGGCGGGGCGTGCGCCCACTCCGCGAGGCCGGGCTCGCCGGGCGCGAAGACGGGCGCGCGGCCCGCCATCTCGGCGTGGATGCCGTGGAACGCGACGCCGGGGTTGCGCGCGATGGCGACCGGCAGGCCGGAGCAGTAGGCCTCGAAGCCCAGGCTGCTCGTGTCGGTCAGGACGCCGCGGCAGCCCTCCAGCAGGCGGTAGGGGCTCTCCGTGGCGGGCGCGACGGTGACGTTGCGGGCGGCGGCGAGGCGGCGGCGGGCGGCGGCGGCCTGCCCGTGCCGGGCCGTGAGCGGGTGGACCTTGAGCAGCACGGGGACGTCGGCGGCGATGGCCAGCACCTGGTCCGCGAAGGTCTCCAGGCTCGACTGGTTGGCGCCGCCGAGGTAGGCGCGGTTGTCCCAGGTCGGCAGCCACAGCAGCGGCCCCTCTGGGTCGGCGCGCAGGCCGCCGGTCTCGTTGAGCGCGGCGTGCCCGAAGCGGCTGACCTCGACGTCGCGCAGCATCCCCTCGAAGAGGTCGGCCCAGCGCGGGCCGTAGGCGTTCACCTGCTGGTAGCGGCTGCGGCGGCGGCCGGGGCGCGCGGGGGGGCGCAGGAACGGCGCGGGCAGGCGGAGGAGCGCGAGCGGCGCGTTGAGCGCGGTGCGGGCGCGGGGGAAGCGGCCACGCTGGAGGAACAGCGGGTTGCACGTGTAGCCCTTGTCGCCCAGGCCGTGGAAAACCTGCACGTTCCAGGCGCGGCGGACGGGCGGCCGGCTCTCGGCCAGCACGACGACGCGGGCGCGGCCCGGCTGGCTGGCGAGGACGTCGTGGAGGCGGTCCATCAGCGGCCGCAGATGCGCCGCCTCGTGCGCCTGCCGGTGGGGGAACGCGATGCCGGAGCGCACCAGGCTGCGGATTCAGCGGATGGATTTGGACTCAGCAGATGCGTGGAGCATCCGGAGGCGGCGCGGCAGCGTCGAGAGCAGGGCCAGGCCGAGCATCCCCGCCAGGAGGGCGGCCTGCGCGAGGTCGGGCAGGTCGGCCCCCAGGACCGCGTGGACCGCCAGGGCGAGGCCGGCGCCCAGCGCGGACTTCACGGCCATCTTGAGCCAGCGCCAGCGCGCCCAGCCGAGGCTGGACACCGCCTGGAGCGCCGCGAGGGCGAGGCCGGCGGCCAGCAGGGCGGGCCAGGGCGAGGCGGGACGGAGGACCGCGAGCACGACGCTTGCGGCCAGGAACGTGGGGTAGGTGGTGAAGCAGCCGACGCAGAGCCGCACGCCTAGGAGCCGGTAGACGTCGGCCTCGTAGCGCGGCAGGTCCGGGTGGTGCGCGGTGGCCGCCTCCAGCCTGGCGCGCAGCGGGGGCCGGGCGGGCGGGACGGCGACGAGCATGACGCCCGGGATGGCGCACGAGCAGCCCGAACCGCAAGAGGAGCAGCCGCTCCCGCACCCGTCGCAGCCGTGGCCGCATGAGGAGCAGCCTTGCGTGCAGGGGTCGCAGCAGGTGCCGCTGCCGTGCGCCGTGGTGGTGCCGGCGCTGGTGGTCGTCGTGGCGTGGTTGGAGGTCTCGCACGAGCAGCACGGGCGCGTGGTCTCGGAGGCGGCGCGGCCGCACGCGAGCATCGCCACGAGGACGAACAGGAGGAAGATGGCGTAGAGCCCGAGCTGCGTCAGGCCGAGGACGATGCCCGCGATGGCGAGGCCGCGCCCCGCCGCCGGGTGCTCGCGCAGAGCGAGGAAGCCGCAGATGGTGGCCGTGATGGGCAGCGCCAGCAGCAGGAACCCGCCGATGGGGCCGGCGCCCGCGACGGCGAGGCTGGCGCCGACAATCCACAGCAGCACGCTCAGGGCGCCGGTGGCAAGCGAGACGATGGCGAGCGTGGAGGGCGGCCCGCTTGGCCGAGGCGCGTGCGGTGGAGGGGACGGCGGGGCGGGGGCGGGGGGCGTGGCGGGCCACGCGGGCGGCGCAGGCGCGGCCGGGGGAGCGGGAGCCCGCGCAGGCGCACGCTTGGCCGGGGCACGCGCAGCCTTTGGCCCGTTCGACGCCTTCGCTGCCATCGCCAGGGGAGCCCCCGCGCGGCTTGATGAGCCTGCCGAGACGCATGTCGGCGGCTGCCGGCCTTCGCGGCGCCCACGCACCGGCGCAGCGACGGGCAAAAAAGAGAGGGAAGGGGAGGAGAGGGAAAGGAAGAGGGTTTCCTGAAGGCTTACTCGGCGTAGTAGCTGGCCGGGTAGGGCTCCGGCTTGAGCCCCTTGCGCTCGCGGATCTGGCGCGTGACCTTCTCCTGCAGCTCAGGGGCCAGGACCTCGAAGCCGATGTTCTCCGTGGACCACAGGCAGCGGCCGCCGGTGGCGCTGCGGATGGCGCCCGCGAAGCCGAGCATCTCGGCGACCGGCACCTTCGCGGTGATGGTCGTGGAGTCGCCCTCCTGCTGCATGTCCTGGATGAGGCCGCGGCGCTTCTGGAACTCGCCGGTGGCGCCGCCCATCACGTTGTCCGGGACCGTCACGACGGCCTTCTGCATCGGCTCGATGAGCACGGTGCCGGCCACGGTCATGGAGCCGTAGATGGCGTTGCGGACGGCCGGGATGGTCTGCGCCGGGCCGCGGTGGACCGCGTCCTCGTGCAGCTTGGCGTCGGTGATGATGAACATCACGCCCTGGATGGGCTCGCCGGCGCGGGGCCCCGACTTGACGGCCTCGTTGAACGCCTCGATGATGAGCTCGAAGGTCTCGTGCAGGTTCTGGATGGCCTTGGTGCCGTCCACGAGCATGCAGGTGCCGTCGATGGCCTTGACCTTCTTCGTGAGGTCCTTCGGGAAGGTGCCGAGGGCGGTGAGCTTCTCGTGGACCTCCTTCTGGTGCTTCTTCGGGTCCGACGGGATGTCGTTGTCGCGCAGCGCCTGGACGATGTTGTCGGCCAGCGGCTCGGCGGTGATGAAGAACCGGTTGTGGCGGTTCGGGGACTTGCCCTCGAACTCCTGCGGCGACTTGGCCTTCACGGACTCGCGGTACACCACGATGGGGTTCGACGTGACGATCTGGAGGTTGAAGTCGCGCTCGATGCGGTGCGTGATGACCTCGAGGTGCAGCTCGCCCATGCCCGACATCAGGTTCTCCCCGGTCTCCTGGTTGATCTTGACCTGGACCGACGGGTCGCCCTTGCTGATCTGGCGCAGCACGTCGACCAGCTTCGGGAGGTCCTTCATGTGCTTGCACTCGACCGCGACGGTGACGACGGGGTCGCTGACGTGGACGATGCGCTCGAAGGGCTCCATGTCGCCGTCCGAGGTCATGGTGTAGCCCGCCATCGCGTCGCGCAGGCCGGTGATGGCGACGATGTTGCCGCCAGTGGCCTTGTCGACGGGGATGCGGTCGGCGCCGACCATCAGGCCGACCTGCTGGATGCGGTTCTTGGTCTTGGTGCCGCCGACGTACAGCTCGACGCCGCGCTCGACGGTGCCGGAGAAGAGGCGGCCGATGGCGATCTCGCCGGCGTGCGGGTCGATCATGATCTTGGTGACCATGAACGCGACGACGCCCTTGGGGTCCGCCTCGCGCATCGACTTGCCGGCCACGGAGTCCTGGTCGCCGTGCCAGATGTGGCGGATGCGGTACTCCTGCGCGACCTTGGGGCTCGGGATGCGGTCGGCCACGGTGTCCAGCACGACGCTGGCGACGGGGGCGATCTTCGCGAGCTCCTTCTGGGTGTCGTTCTTGCAGTGGTCGTAGACCTGCTTGAAGCTGACGCCGGACTTCTTCATGTAGGGCAGCGAGACGCCCCACTTGTGGTAGGCCGAGCCGAACATGACCGAGCCGTCCTCGATGCGGACGCCCCACTTGCCGCGGAACTCCTCCGGCAGGTTGCGGTTGATGAGCTCGTTGACCTTGTTGATGATCTTGACGAAGCGCGCCTGCATCTCCTCGGGCGTGACCTTCAGCTCGTTGATGAGGCGGTCCACCTTGTTGATGAAGAGGGTCGGGCGGACCTTCTCGCGCAGCGCCTGGCGCACCACGGTCTCCGTCTGGGGCATGGGGCCCTCGACGGCGCACACCAGGATGATGCAGCCGTCGACGGCGCGCATGGCGCGGGTGACGTCGCCGCCGAAGTCCACGTGGCCCGGGGTGTCGATGAGGTTGACGAGGTAGTCCCTGTTGTTGAAGTGGTGCACCATCGAGGCGCACGCGGCGTTGATGGTGATGCCGCGCGCCTGCTCCTCGGGGTCGAAGTCGAGGGCGCGCTGCTGGCCGGCCAGCTCCTGCGAAATCATGCCGGCGCCCGCCAGCAGGTTGTCCGAGAAGGTGGTCTTGCCGTGGTCGATGTGGGCCGCGATGGCGATGTTGCGGATGTTCTCGAGGTTGCCCATGACCGAGACGGCCTTGGCGATGTTGTCTTCCTTGCGTCCCATAGTGCACCAGTGGAGTCTGACCAGGGAACGGGTTCCCTGGGCTGCGGACTCGGGGGACCTGTCCGCCAATAAAAGGGTGTGGGACGGCGCGACGGCTGAGGCACGCCCCTCCGGTGACAAGTGGCCAACTTGGCTTCGCGAACGCCACGCGGGGGCCAAGCCTCGGCGACCTGCTCAAACCTCAGGCGTCGGGCGTGGCCGCCGGGTTGCCGCCTTTCAGGGCGTCGGGCCAGTCCGGCGGATACACCCCGGTGGGGCACTGGTAACTGGTGATGTGGGTGTCCATCTCGTGCCCGCCGGGAAGGTAGTGGCCCGGCCAGCTCACGAGGGAGAGGTCGACGGCGGGCGGCGCCGTGTAGTAGAGCGACTGGAAGGTGAGTGGTCCCCCGTAGTCTTCGGACGAGGGGACTTCGTTGGTCTTGATGACCGCCCCATAGACCTGCCCGGGCTCAAGCCGGGGCGGCAAGGGGAACGTGGTTCGCCACGGCTTGACGGTGATGCCGCCTCCAAGGGGGTTTTGGGAGGCGGTGCCGGAGCCCGACACCACCCGCAGTTGATACTCGCGGTGGGTGACGCCCTTTGGCACCACGGCGCGCAGCGGAACCTCAAGGTCCATCGACGAGCCCAGGCCCACCCAGACCGGGTTGATGGGCCAACTGGCATTGTAGTAGCTGACCTGCGGCTTCTGCGGGGTAAACCCGTCCGCGCCAAGGTAGAGCGTCTGCTGGCTACAGGTCGCGGCCGGATGGGGAGAGGGGGGAGAAGACACGCTGGCGCAGCCTGCCGTGAGGAGGGCAAACAATGTCAGCGCGACGGGGAGGCGAGCCATCCCGATTTTAGACTCCGATTCCAAGAGCAAGCCCTGCCACTTCAAGGATTCCCCAGAGGGCTGCAAGGTGCAAGGTCCATTCCTGTTGAGGGGGTTGGGGACTGTCAGAGCCCCCATGCTCGCGGCGGCGGACAGGCGCGTGCAGGCTTGCGGCGCAATCGA
>JAXDQP010000069.1:0-8699 GCA_034667745.1 Thermoplasmata archaeon | reverse complement strand
GCCAGGAGCGCGAAGTTGACGGCGAAGAACGCGCCGAACAGCATCAGGATGAAGCCCGCGACCTTGGCCTGCATCCGCAGGCGGCTGGCGCGTAGGGCGGCGGCGTCCGGTGCGGCCGACGGGGAGGGCGCCTCGGCGGCGGCCGGGGGCGGGACGGGGGCGGCCGGCGGCGCGGCGGCATCTTCCATGCGCGCGGCACACGGGAGGCCCGGATAAGCGTGGCCGCCGCCTGGGCCCGCCTGGTCCACGCTGCGGGGATGCTTGCGGGCCGCGAGGAGGCGGCGGGGCCAACGGTTATGCACGCTTCCCGGCTCGGCCGCGCCGTGCCCGGCACGACGGCGGCGCTCCTGGGGAACCTCTCGGTCCGGCGCGAGCTGGGCAAGGTCGGGACGCAGAGCGACATCCACCTGCACGACCTGAAGGAGGGCGGCCGCGAGGTCACGGTCATCGTGCCCGACCGCTACCCCGACAACGTCAAGGCCCTCAGCTACGCGCTCTGCGGCGCCGACACCGCCGTCCTGGTCGTCGAGAAGCTGTCGGCGCAAATCGGGGAGCAGATTCTTGGCGCGGACGCCATCGGGCTCGCGCACGGCATCATCGTGCTGCAGAACTACCTCCAGCCCGAGCAGCTCAAGCCGCTGCTGAAGGGCACCAGCCTGGAGGCGTGGCCCATCCTGACCGAGGAGGACTGGCCCAAGGTCCGCGCGCACCTCGCGACGAGCCCCAAGCGGCCCGATGGCAGCTTCGTCATGGTGCCCATCGACCACCACTTCAACGTGAAGGGCGTGGGCGCCGTCATCCTGGGCGTCGTCAAGCAGGGCGTGCTGAGGAAGGGCGAGACGCTCTACGCCTACCCGGACAAGGTCATCTGCCCCATCCGCTCCATCCAGATCCACGACGTCGACCACGACAGCGCCGTCCCCGGCGACCGCGTTGGCTTGGCGCTCCGGAACACGCCGCCCGAGGCGCTCGACCGTGGCATGGTCCTGGCCCCCGCCGACGCGCCGCTCAAGGTCCTCGCGACGGGCGGGGCCATCACGGCGAGGCTGCGCCGCAGCCCGTTCAGCAAGCAGCCGCTCAAGGCCGGCGCCGTCGTGCAACTCGGGCTCGGGATGCAGTTCGTCCCGGTCCGCCTCACCGCCGACCTGCCGGGCCCCGGCCAGGAAGGGACATTGCAGGGCACGGTCGAGAAGGGTCTCGTCCATGCGTCGGGCGAGCGCGCCATCCTCTGGCACGTCGACGCCACGCCGCAGCGCGTCGTTGGCGCCCTCACGCTCTAGGTGGCAGGCTCCGGCAGCACCTGCTGCGCGGGCGGCGCCACGAGCGGCAGGCGGACCGTGAACAGCGCGCCCTTGCCGGGGCCGTCGCTGTGCGCGTCCAGGCTGCCGCCGTGCTGCTCGACGATGCCCTTGGAGATGTAGAGGCCGAGGCCCGTGCCGCCCTTGCCGGGCACCGCGTCGTGCACCTGGCCGAAGGGCTGGAACATGCCGGCCGCCTGGTCGGGCGTGAAGCCGGCGCCGTCGTCCTGCACCGTGACGCGCGCCACGCCGTCCGCCGGCTCGACCTCGATGCGGATGCGGCCGCCCTTGCCGGTGAACTTCATCGCGTTGGAGACGAGGTTGTCCAGCACCTGCGTCAGGCGGTCGGGGTCGGCCACCAGGCGCAGGCGCGGCGGCACGTGCACGTCGAGGGCGATGCCGCCCTGGATGGCGGCCTCCTGGAACGACTCGGCGACCTCGTGCACGGTGTGGCTGAGGTCCATCGGGCGCGGCACGAGGCGCATGCGGCCGGCCTGCAGCCGCGCGGACTCCAGCATGTCGCTCACCAGCAGGTGGAGGCGCTCGACGTTGCGGTTGAGGATCTCGACGCCGTGCCGCGCCGCGGCGTGCTCGGGCTGGGCGACGAACTCCTTCAGCAGGCGGAGCTGGAGCTTGACGGGCGTGAGCGGGTTCCCCAGCTCGTGCGCGGCGGTGCGGAGGAACTCGGTCTTGAAGCGCGCCTGCTCGCGCAGCACCTCCATCTCGCGCTGGCGGGCCTCGAGGGCGCGGCGCTCGCTTACGTCGTCGATGGTGCCGACGAAGCCGGTCACCTGGCCGTCGCCGTCGCGCACGGGGCTGGCGCGGGTGGCGCACTGCACGGCCTTGCCATCCCGGTGCACGTAGCGGAACTCGGCCACGAGGTCGGTGCCGCTGGCGACGGCGGCGCGCCACGCCTGCGTCAGGCGGTCCAGGTCGTCGGGGTGGACGGCGGCGCGGATGGCGGCGAAGTCGCGGTAGTCGCAGCCGGCAATCTCCATCCAGCGCGGGTTGGCGTAGTCGACGAGGCCCGTCGTGGTGGTGTGGAAGATGCCCAGGGGCGAGCCGTCCGCGAGGACCTTGAAGCGCTCCAGGCTCTCGCGCAGCTCGTCCTGCTTGCGCCGGGCGTCCGTGACGTCCTGCGCGGTGCCGACGAGGCGGCCGCTGGCGGGGTCCAGGACGCCCTCGACGTGCAGCAGCAGGGGGGCGTCGCCGGCGTGGCGCGCCTCGAGGTCGCGCGAGAAGGGGGCCTGGGTGGCGATGGAGCGGCCGACCTCGCGCAGCGCCTCCTCCACCTGCGCGGGGTCCAGGAAGCGCTGCAGGCGCTCGTAGGGCACCGGCCCCTCCTCGGGCGGCAGGCCGAGCAGGCGGAACATCTCGGCGCTGGCGGTGACGGTGCGGGTGGCGGGGTCGAGCGCCCACGAGCCGACCTTGGCGATGCGCTGCGCCTCGGCGAGGGCGGCGTGGCTGGCGGCGAGCGCGGCCTGGGCGCGGTCGCGGGCGGTGACGTCGCGGTAGCTGATGACGCGGCCGACGATGCGCTCGCCGACGGCCTGCGGGCGGGTGTAGCGCTCGAAGACGCGGCCGTCGCGCAGGCGCACCACGTCCATCGTCTCGCCCGGCGCCGTGGAGCCGAGGGTCTCGAAGACGCGGCGGGCGCCCTCGGGCCCCAGGGTGCGCTCGGCGGCGAAGGCGCGCAGCTCGTCGCGGCCGCCGCGCTCCAGCATGCCGGGCGGGAAGCCCCACATCTGGGTGAAGCGGGAGTTCCAGCCCACCATGCGGCCGCCGGCGTCGACGACCGTGATGGCGTCCTGCGTCGACTCCAGCGTGGCGGCGAGCATCGACAGGCTGCCCTGCGCCTCGGCCTCGGCGCGGCGGCGCTCCTCCACCTCGGCGCGCAGCTCGGCGGTGCGGTTGGCCACCAGGCCCTCCAGGTCCTCGGCGGCGCGGCGGCGCTCGGCCACCACGGCGGCGAGGGGGAGGATGAGCAGCGTCAGCGTGCCGAGGAACAGTTGGAGCGTGAGGTAGGACGCGGTGGGGCTGGTGGCCAGGAACGGCCCGCGCCCGAGCGCGGTCGCGGCCACCGCGACGGCGTGCAGGACCAGCAGCGCCCACGCAGTGCCGGCGGGGCCGAGGCGGAAGGCGCTCCACATCAGCGGCGGGACGCAGAGGACCGTCAGCACCGCGATGGGGCCGCCCAGCGGCCCCAGGAACAGCAGGGCGCCGGTGGCGGCGACGGCGGCGACGATGGCGGCGGCCTCCACGGCGCGCGCCCGGAGGGCCCGCAGGCCCGGGGCGAGGAGAAGGGCGGGGCCGACGATGATGGCGCCAGCCGCGTCGCCCAGGTACCAGGTGGCCCACACGGCGGGCGCGGCGGCGGCGTCGAGCCGGCCGGCGGCGACGAGGGCCACGGCGCCGACCGTGGCGCTGGCGAGCGGGGCGACCAGCCCCGCCATGCCGAGGTAGCGGAACGCGTTGCGCGGGGTGGCGAAGGCGTCGGGGCCACCCGCGAGGCGGCCGACCAGCAGGGCGCCGGCGAGCGCCTCCAGCGTGTTGCCGGTCGCGATGGCGACGCCCAGCGGCAGCGAGCCCGTGGTGGCGGTCTCGACGACGAGCGCGGCGCCCGCGACGGCGGGCCAGATGCGCGGGCCCCACCAGACGGCGGCGGCGATGGCGAGGCCGGTGGCGGGCCACAGCGGGCTGGCGGTGGAGCCCTCCAGGGCGGTGCGGAGGCCGAAGCGCGCCAGCAGGAGGTACGCCGCGAAGACCAGGGGATACGCCCCCCACGGCGGGCGGCGGAAACGCCAGGGCTGGGCCGCGACGCCGGGACGCATGTCACGGTTTCTCGGCCGCCTCGGTTCTTAAGGTTCCACCCCCACGATTATCTAGGAGAGCGCGAGGAGGGCGGTCCCGTTTCCTTCCTGTCGGGTGCGCTGGATTCTTGAAGCGCCCGCCGCTGCGACCCGTGATGGACTTCCAGCTCACGGAGAGCCAGCGCATGGTGCGCGACATGGTGCGGAAGTTCGCCGACGACGAGGTGCGCCCCATCGCGGCGCAGCACGACCGCGACCACACCTTCCCGATGGCCACCGCCAAGCGCATGGGCGAGCTGGGCCTGCTGGGCATCACGGTGCCGGAGCAGTACGGCGGCCCCGGCGCGGACTACGTTTCCTTCGCGCTCGTGGCGGAGGAACTGGCCCGCGCGGACGCCAGCCACAGCGTCATCTTCGGCGCCAACGCCAGCCTGTCGGTCGGCCCCATCCTCACGTTCGGCACAGAGGAGCAGAAGCAGCGCTTCCTGCCCAAGCTCGCGTCCGGCGAGTACCTGGGCTGCTACGCCCTGACGGAGCCGGAGGCGGGCAGCGACGCCGGCAGCCTGCGCACCAGCGCCCGCCGCGAGGGCGACCACTACGTCATCGACGGCCAGAAACAGTTCATCAGCAACGGCGCCGTGGCCGACGTCTGCGTCCTCTTCGCGCGCACCGACCCCAAGACCACGGACGCGCGCGGCGTCACCGCGTTCCTCGTGGACACCAAGTCGAAGGGCTTCAAGGTCGGGCGCAACGAGCACAAGCTCGGCCTCAACGCCAGCTACACCAACCAGCTCTTCTTCGAGGGCATGGAGGTCCCCGCCGAGAACCGCCTCGGAAAGGAGGGCGAGGGGTTCAAGGTCGCGATGGCCACGCTCGACACCGGCCGCATCATGGCCGCCGCCGGCAGCGTCGGCATCGCGCGCGCCGCGTTCGAGGACTCGACCGCCTACGCCAAGGAGCGCAGGCAGTTCGGCAAGCCCATCGCGAGCAACCAGGCCATCCAGTGGAAACTGGCGGACATGGACGTGGCCATCGAAGCCGGCCGCAACCTCTACCTCAAGGCTGCGTGGCTCAAGGACCAGGGTCAGCCGTTCACGCACGCCGCCAGCCGCGCCAAGCTCTACTGCTCGGAGATGGCGATGAAGGCCACCATCGACGGCGTGCAAATCCACGGCGGCAACGGCTACACCAAGGACTACGCCGTCGAGCGCTACATGCGCGACATCAAGATCTTCGAGATTTTCGAGGGGACTTCCGAAGTGCAGCGCCTCGTCATCGCGCGGCACGTCCTCGGACAGTAGCCACGAATTTCACGAATTGCACGCGGCGGCGGTTCGGCGGTTCGTGAGATTCATGCAATTCGTGGTTCCCAAAAGGCGTCAGTCGCCCTTGTAGTCGGTCTGCATGTTGCTGACCCAGTGCTGGAACGCCTTGTTGCAGTCGGCGCTCTCCTCGACGTGGCCCATGAAGGCGAGGTTCTCGGGGTCCTCCCCCATCTCGAGGGGGGAGTGGCAGAACATGCACTCGTCCGTCTGGAACTCCATGCCGGTGGCTGCCCGGGCGGGACGCTTTGGGCTTGTGGGACAACCCTAGGTGGTGGTGACCTCGGCCTGCATGCCGTCGTGGATTTTGCAGAAGACGTGGTAGGTGCCGGGGGCGGGGAACTTGTAGTCGTCCTTCTCGCCGGGCTGGAGGGTCTTGTCGTGCAGCACCGCGCCGGCGTTGCTGTGGACGGTGACGGTGTGGGCGCGGGTGCCCTTGTTCTCGAAGTGCGCCGCCTGGTCGGCCTTGAAGGTGGCCGCCGTGGGCTGGTACCTGTTGTCCACGAGGTCGATGTGGGTCTGGTCCGCGGTGGGCCCGGTCGTGGGGGCGGTGCTTCCGGAGCAGCCGGCGAGGGCCAGCAGGAGGGCGGTGGCGAGGAGGGCACGTAGCATCGCGGCGCCATCGGGGGCGATGGTTCAAGCTTTGCGCGCACGGCAAGCCTCTTGGCCCCGGGGCGGACTGCGGCGCCGGTTCCCATGCAAGCCCTTGCCTTGAGCGCCCTGCTGCTCGCCGTCCTCCTGCCCCTGGCCGCGTCGGCACAGCCGCCCGTCGGCGACCCCGTCGAGAGCTACGGTTGCTTCGCGGGCGGCGCGACCTTCAAGGTCTTCGGCCGCGTGGTGCTGTGGGAGTGCCTCGGCGCCCGCCCCGAGGCCACCGGCGTCGAGGGCTGCGGCAGCGGCGTGCGCGTCGTCGCGGACGGCCACGCCCTGACCCCGTGCCTCGGGTAGGGCAACGCCTGTTCCACGCGGTTTAACTCGCGTCCCCGCGTCGCTTTTGCGTGGCCCTGGCGGACCTCGGCATCGACCCGCGCGTCGCGGGGCTGCTGGAGGCGCAGGGCATCAAGGAGCTCTACCCTCCCCAGAAGCAGGCGTGGGCCAAGATTTCATCCGGCCGCAACGCCGTCGTCGCCATCCCCACCGCGTCGGGGAAGTCGCTCGTCGCCTACCTCGCCATCCTGAACCGCTGGCTCAAGACCGGCCGCAAGGCGCTCTACATTGTCCCCCTGCGTGCGCTGGCAAGCGAGAAATTCGAGGAGCTGCAGGCGTTCCGCTCGCTCGGCATCAGCGTCGGACTGAGCACGGGCGACCTCGACGAGCGCGACCCGCGCCTGGGCCGCTTCGACGTCATCGTCTGCACGAGCGAGAAGGCGGACGCCCTGCTGCGCCACCGCGCGGGATGGGTGGACCAAATCGGCTGCGTCGTGGCGGACGAGCTGCACCTCGTCAACGACCCCGGCCGCGGCCCGACGCTTGAGGTCACGCTCACCCGCTTCCGCGCCGTCGTGCCGGACGCACAGATTGTCGGCCTCTCCGCCACGGTCGCCAACGCCAGGGAGGTCGCGCAGTGGCTCGACGCCGACCTCGTCATCAGCGACTGGCGCCCCGTCAAGCTCTCCACCGGCACCTACCTCGGCGACACCCTGGAGTTCCTCGGCCAGAAGCCGCGCACTCTCCCGGCGGGCGGCGACCCGGTGGCGAGCCTCGTCGAGGAGACCATCAAGGAGGGCGGCCAGTGCCTCGTCTTCGTCTCGACGCGCAAGTCGGCGGAGGCGCAGGCGCAGCGGCTCGCCGGCCCCGTGCGCGCGCTGCTCACGACCGACGACCTCGCGGCCATCGACGCGGCGGCCGCGCAGCTCGACGACGGCGGCGAAGGGTCGCCCACCGGCAAGAAGCTCGCGAAGCTGGCCCGCGCCGGGGTCGCCTACCACACGGCGGGCCTCGACTCTGGCCAGCGGCGCTTCGTGGAGCAGCAGTTCCGCGCCGGCCGCCTCAAGGTCCTGTGCGCCACGCCGACGCTTGCCGCCGGCGTCAACACTCCCGCGCGCCGCGTGGTCATCCGCGACCTGACCCGCTTCGAGATGGGGGAGGGCTCGCGGCCGCTGCCGGTGATGGAGGTGCGGCAGATGATGGGGCGCGCCGGCCGCCCGCGCTACGACCCCTACGGCGAGGCGGTGCTGGTCGTCAAGAGCGCCGACATGAAGGAGCAGGTGGAGGAGACCTACCTGCGCGGCGAGGTCGAGGCGGTCACGAGCAAGCTCTCGGCGGACAGCGCGCTGCGGACGCACGTTTTGGCCAGCATCGCGGGCGGCTACTGCACCACCATCGCGCAACTGGAGGAGTTCTTTCAGCGCACGTTCTGGGCGCAGGAGGTCAGCCAGTGGCTCGTGCGCGACCGCATCGAGGACGTGCTGTCGTTCCTGCAGGACAACGACTTCGTGGAGCCCTCGGGCGCGCGGCTGAAGGCGACCCCGTTCGGCGCGCGCACCAGCGACCTCTACCTCGACCCGTTCAGCGCCCTGCGGCTGCGCTCGGCGTTGCAGGCGCCCGTTGAGGCGCCGTCGCCGTGGGCGCTGCTCCAGGCGGTGTGCGGCTGCCCCGACCTGTTCCCGCTCTACCTCCGCAGCGGCGACGACTGGGTGCAGGAGCGCTTCTGGATGCACCACGAGGAGATGCTGGTGGCAGCCGACGGCCGCGACCTGGAGTCCGCGCTCAGCTACGCCAAGACCGCGTTCCTACTGGAGGACTGGATGGCGGAGACCCACCTCGACGTGCTGGAGGAGCGCTACGTCGTCGGCCCCGGCGACATCCGCATGCGCCTCGACAACGCAAGCTGGCTCCTGCACGGCATGCGCGAGTTGGCGCGCGCCATCCGCCCCAAGTGGGTCCCCGCGCTCACCGACCTCGGCCTGCGGCTGGAGCATGGCGTCAAGGAAGAATTGTTGCCGCTCATCCGCCTCAAGGGCGTCGGCCGCATCCGCGCCCGCACCCTGCACGCGAACGGCTTCAGGCGGCCCGCCGACCTCAAGGGCGTCCCCGCCGCGCGCCTCGCGATGCTGCACGGCTTCGGCCCCACGCTCGCCGCCGACCTGCTGGCCCAGGTGGGCGGGGAGCCGGACCAGGAGCCCCCGCAGCCCGAAGCCACGCCGCCCAGCAAGGGCAAGGGCCAAGCCACCATCGGCGACTTCGGGGCGTGATCCGCATGACCCTCCCAACCAAACAGGGATTCCGGGGACGATTGCAGCCTGATGTGCGTCCGCTGAACCGCGGAT
>JAXDQP010000068.1:0-37091 GCA_034667745.1 Thermoplasmata archaeon | reverse complement strand
TGTATTTCTTCGAGAACCACGGCCGCTACTCGCACAACTGGAGAAGCGTCGCGGCCCGGCGCGAACCTCTTCAGCGTCATCTGCTGGAGTGGATCACTGGTCACCCTGGCTGCACCCAAGGGGAAGTCGTAGCGGAAGCCGGAGCCTTTGGCGTAAGCCGAGGCACGGCCCTGCGCCGCATTAACCGTTTATTGTCCGCGGGCCTCGTGACTGTCCAGAAAGAAGGACGGGCACTCCGCTACTTCGGCGTAATCGACCCCGGGCCTTCAGACAACAAGACTCGGTAGTTGGCCATCAGTCGTTGCGAGGGAACGTGCTATGGTTTGCCTAGTGCTTGGGTCGGCGCTTGCCAAACTAGTCGTAGTCGAGGTGAGACGCGCAGGGGCCAAGCTCGGGATGCCCCCGAGCCTTCTTGCCACACCCCTTGCCCCTCCATTTTTAAGGAGGCAGGCGCTTCCCGGCCTTGGGGAAACCGGCTTTAACGGCCGCCGAAAGGATAGTGCGGGCAAATGGCCCGACTAACCGCGGTTTCGTCGGCGCGGCTACGCCATGCGCGGGTCAAGGCGGACGCTTCATCAGGCGCCACCGCAACCGCGCGGCATGGCGTTCCTGCGCCCCGACGACGGCCCCGGCGTGGCGTACGAGTTCTTCGCGCCCTTCGCGCACATCCCGGGCCGCTACGAGTGGTGCCGCATCCGAAGCCCGACGCACGGAGTCTTCGACACCTTCATCGTCCTCGGCGCCAGCACGGCGGCCCCCGCGACGGTCTACGTCAACTCCGTGCTTGGGCAGGCGTTCATGGCCGAGCGCTACCCGGAATGCACGACGGTGCGCGTGCCGCCCAGCGGCCTCGCGATGCAGGAGGCCCCCGACGGCCGCAGCCTCACCGGCACCCTCGCCGCCGACGCCGGCCCCGTCCGCAAGGCCAGCATGACCCTGCGCGCGCCCGGCATGGCGCTGCCCAGGGCCGTGCCCTACGGCGGCGACGGCGCGCCCGTGTGGGGCAGCCGCTTCACCTGCTGGGGCGTGGACCTCGCCCTCGACGCGACGGCGGACGGCAGCGTGGAGCTCGAGGGCGGCAAGCGCGAGACGTTGCGGGGCGTTCCCGCCGTCCTGACGCTGGGCAGCTTCGGCCGCCTCGCGCCGCGCTAGGGCTTCATTGTCTGGCCGGCGAGGACCACGTGGGCCAGGAGCGCCTCAATTTGGATGCGCTCGTTGCTGCCCTCGACGAGGCGGAACTCGATCTCGCCCACCTTGTCCACGAGCATGACCTTCGCCCGGTCCGGGATGGCGAGGTCAAAGACGCTGCGGTGGATTTGCCGGATGACGTCCTCGCCGCTGAGGCCGTACTCGATGAGCAGG
This sequence comes from Thermoplasmata archaeon, assembly GCA_034667745.1. Classification (GTDB taxonomy): domain Archaea; phylum Thermoplasmatota; class E2; order JACPAO01; family JAHFTW01; genus JAHFTW01. The sequence goes on along the minus strand of JAXDQP010000068.1, from coordinate 35,729 downwards.
TTGTCCAGCACGTTGCGGGCGCCCATGAAGTCCCCACCGAGCGCCGTCTCCAGGAGCTTCTTCACTTCCTCCGGGCGCGCCGTGCTGGTCGTCTTGTAGATGGCGTCCGCGTCCACCTGGCCGCCGAGGGCCGCCGCGACCTGGAGCGTGTTGACGGTCTTGCGCAGGTCGCCCTTGGCCACGAAGACGAGGGCGTCGACGCCGTCCTGCGTGATGGCGACGTTCTCCTCCTTGGCAATCTTGCGGATGTACTTCTTGACCTGCTCCATGCCCAGCGGGCGGAAGCGGAAGACCGCGCACCGGCTCTGGATGGGGTCGATGATTTTGCTGGAGTAGTTGCAGCTCAGGATGAAGCGCGTCGTCGCCGTGTACTTCTCCATCGTGCGTCGCAGCGCGGCCTGCGCGTCGTGCGTCAGCGCGTCGGCCTCGTCGAGGAAGACGATCTTGAACCCCTCGTTGTCGGCGGTGCCGACGCGGGCGAACTCCTTGATCTTCCCGCGCACCACGCCGATGCCGCGCTCGTCGGAGGCGTTCAGCTCCAGGAAGCGGCCGGCCCAGCCGTCGCCGCCGTAGAGGTCGCGGGCGAGCGCGATGGCGGAGGTCGTCTTGCCGGTGCCCGGCGGCCCCGCGAACATGAGGTGCGGGATGTTGTGCGCCTTGACGTAGGCCTTGAGGCGCTCCACCGTCTCCTCCTGGCCCACGACCTCGCCGAGGGTCTTGGGGCGGTACTTCTCCACCCAGACGTCCTTCATCGGGTCCGGGGACAGGGGCGACTCATATCAAGGCTGGGGGCGGCTCCCGCACCCCTCCGGCGTGCGCCGGAGGGTCCGTTCGCTCGCTGCGCTCGCTCACTGCATGAGAGACACTGCGGTGTCTCTCACGCGGCGTCCGGCGCCTTCTTCGGCTTGGCCTTGACCGTCACGGGCGCCGGCTCGGGCGCGCCGGGGGCGTTGGACTCCAGGCTGTGCAGCTTGGCCAGCAGGGTCGCCTTGCCGGGGCCGTCCACGAGCGCGTTCTCCAGGACGTCGAACAGCGTGTCGCAGGGGACGACCTGGACCTTGTCCTTGAACTCGTCCTCGATGAGGACATCCACCATGTTGGCGCTGGGGACCAGGACGAGCTTGATGCCGGCCTTGGCGGCGGCCTCGATTTTCGCGGTGACGCCGCCGATGGGCAGCACCTTGCCGTGCACGCTCAGGCTGCCGGTCATGGCGACGTCCTGGCGGATGGGGACGCGGCTCATCGCGGACAGGACGGCGGTCGCGATGGACACCGACGCGGAGTCCCCCTCGACGCCCTCGTGCGCGAGGACGAACTGGATGTGGACGTCGTGGTTCGACACGTCCTCGGCGAGGAACTTCTTGAAGATGGCCGAGATGTTCTGCACGGCCTCCTTGGCGATGTCGCCCAGCTTGCCGGTGGCGATGATTTTGCCCTCGCCGCGCGAGGAGGCGGGGGTGACCTCGGAGACGATGGGCATCACGATGCCGCTGTGCTCCGACATGCCCTGGTCGGCCGAGAAGACCGCGAGGCCGTTGACCATGCCGACGGCGTGGCCGGTGACGGTGAGCAGGTTGTAGCGCTGCTTCTGCTCGATGTGGCGGTCGTAGATCTGCTGCTCCAGGCTGCGCGCGATGGACTTCGCCATCAGGATGTGCTGGAAGGTCGCCGTGTTGGCGCCGGCCTCCTTGGCCAGGTCGCCCGCGACGCGCACGAGGCCGCCCAGCTCGCGCAGGCGGAGCGTGAGCTTGCCCTGCTGGCCGCTGCGGCGCTGCGCCTCGTGGATGATTTCCGCCACGCCCGACTTGTCGAAGTGGGGAATCTTGCCGTCGCGGAGAACTTCCTGCGCCACGAAGCGGACCAGCTTGCGGCGGTTCTCCTCGCTGTCCTCCATCTTGTCGTGGACGTAGACCTCGTAGCCGTAGCCACGGATGCGGCTTCGCAAGGCGGGGTGCATGCCCTGGAGGGCGTCGAGGTTGCCGGCGGCGACCAGGATGAAGGAGCAGGGGACCGGCTCGGTCTTGACCATGGCGCCGCTGCTGCGCTCGCTCTGGCCGGTGATCTGGAACTTGCGGTCCTGGATGGCCGTCAGCAGGTGCTGCTGGCTCTGCAGGTGCAGCGTGTTGATCTCGTCGATGTACAGCACGCCGCGGTGCGCCTTGTGGATGGCGCCCGCCTCGACGCGCTCGTGCGCCGGGGTCTCGAGGCCGCCCGCCTGGAAGGGGTCGTGGCGGACGTCGCCCAGCAGCGCGCCGGAGTGGGCGGCGGTGGCGTCGATGAAGGGCGCGACCTCGTCGGGGTCGTGGCCGACGAGGAGCTTGGGCACCATCTGCACGGTGCGGCCCATCGCGGGGTTGCGGCTGAACAGGAAGATGAGCAGCGCGAGGCCGGCGCTCAGCAGGAAGTACATCGGCGACTTGTAGGTCAGCGCGAGGTAGATGCCGATGCCGATGAAGCCCAGCGTGAGGATGTTGATGAGGACGCTGCGCTGCTCCTGGCGCTTGCGCGCCTCGAACTTCTGCGCGTCCACGATCTCCTTCCCCTTGCCGGCGGGCACGACGCGGATGCGCGGCGTGTTGTTGTCCTCCTGGTTCGGGTAGGCGATGACGTCCTCCAGCTCCTCCTTGGGGAGGAACTCGGTCATCGCGCGCGCCAGCATCGACTTGCCGGTGCCGGGGTCGCCGATGAGCATGACGTGCCGCTTCTGCTCGGCGGCCTTGCGGACGACGGTGACGGCGTGGTCCTGGCCGATGACCTGGTCCATCAGCTTGTCGGGGACGGGGACGTCGGCGGTGGTCTCGAAGGCCTCGCCCTGGATCCACTGCTGCGGCGGGAGAAGGCGCGGGACAACGCCGTTCGCGGCGCCCGGGCTGGAGGAGTCGGCCATCTGCTGCTCCGAGATGGTCGCAAACGATTTAAGAGGACACCTTCGGGCCGCACATTTGCCCGGATTTTGCCGGCGCACGCGGCCGTCCGCCAGGAGGAAAACGAGGGCCGTCCTCGGACAAGCCTCCTTGGGACGACGCCATGTTTCAAGGTGCGCGCCATAAGCCTTAATGGGCTGCAGGGCGGCATTCAACCTCTGGAAGCTGACCATGCGACCGCGCCTGATTGCCCAACTGGTCCAAGCCTCGGACCTTGACTACGTCGAGCACTTCCAGCTGCTCTCCGCCGTCAACCTGGAGATCCGCCGCAGCGGCCCGACGGCCGAGCGGCTCCTGCGCAAGGCCATCCTGGAGATGGACGTGGGCAACTTCCTCGCCAGCCTGAGCGCCGCCGAGGACGCCCTCGCGCTCGACGCGCGCAGCCCCGAAATTCGTCACCAGCTTGGCCGCGTCAACCTGCGCCTCGCGCTCGCGAAGTCGGGCGCCATCCCGCTCGGCCCCGGCGCCGAGAAGGGCATCCTGCAGACGCCGACGGAGCTCCTGCAGGCGGCCATCGACGCGTTCCAGGCGGCCATCCGGCTCAACCCGCAGGACGACGAGTCGCGCTCCGACGCCGGCATCCTGCAGCAGCTCGCCAGCGACTGCGACAGCGACGCCAAGCTCGCCAAGGCGCTGCGCCGCGACGCGGCCGCTCCCGCCTGACGCTCATGGATTCACCCCCACGGGGGGCCTAGGATGTTCTCCCCTGGGCTCCCCGCGACTTTTCTTTTCCTTCCAGGTCACTCGTTCTCGCCGAGCTTCTTGGCGACCGACTTCTCGGCGCGCCCGACCTGCGACTTGACCCAGTCGTCCACGTTGTCGATGAGGCCCTGGAACGACTGCGGGCTTTTGGCGCGGATGAAGTCGGCGGTCGCCGCCGCCTCGTCGCCGTAGCGCGCCTTGAGGACCTTGTACTGCTTGAACGCGGTCCGCATCTGGTTGTGCACGGCCTTCTCGACCTCGTGCACGTAGTCCTTGGCCTCCATGTGGATGCGCGGCTCCCGGGGGCCGGGGTAGATGACGAGGACCTCCTCGCCGGCATACTCCGACAGGCCGGAGACCTGCCCGTTCGGGCTGACCTTCTTCGTGCCGAGAATCTTCCCCTCGCTGCCGATGTCGATCTTCATGTGTGTCCCCGTGTGCGTGGCTGTGGGAGGCGCTGCCTGGTTTATAGCGGATTTGGCAGTGGCCGCGCCGTGCAGGCCGAGCAGAGGGTGCGGGTTGGCGCGTGCGACGTCCTGCTGGTGGGCACCATCGCGGGCTTCGCGCCGGACGCCGAACGCGTGCGCGCCGCCTTCGCCAGCCACGCGCCGGACCTCCTGGGACTGGGCGTTCCGGCCGAGGACCTGCCGACGCTGCACCTGCTGGCGGAACACCCGGAGCGCGCCGGCGAGTTGCCGGACCTTGACGAGGCCGAGGCGCACTTCCAAGTCCTCCTGGGCCGCTTCGGCGAGGCCAGCCGCATCCCGAGCCCCGACCTGGAGGCCGCCTACCAGGCCGCCCTCGCCGCCGGCGTCCCCGTCGAGGCGCTCGACCTGGACGACGTGAGCCATTCGACCTCCTACACCAAGGGCATGAAGGTGCGCCACCTGGTGATGGCCTCGCGCCGCCGCAAGAAGGCGCTCAAGTCCAGCTTCCCCAAGGCCACCGACGCCTACGCGCTCGCCGCCCAGTGGGACGCCGCCCTCGCCGCCGGCCCGATGCGGGGGCTGGAGCGCGAGCGCGAGGCCCACATGGCGCAGCGCATCCGCGAGCTGGCCGCCACCCGCCGCTCCCTGCTCGCCATCGTCCCGGCGGCCCGCCTGCCGGGCGTCGCGCAGGCGCTGGCGCGGCCCGCCGAAGCGTAGAAGCCAAGAACCATCCCGCCCTTGCCGCCGCGTGCGCGGACTCGTGGTCGGGCGCTTCCAGCCTCTCCACAAAGGGCACGCCGCGCTCATCAAGGCGGCCCAGGAGCGCTGCGGCGCCATCGCCATCGCCCTCGGCTCCACGCAGGCCAAGCTCACCCTGCGCAACCCCTTCAGCGCCGCCGAGCGCCACCAGATGCTCGCCGCCGTCTACCCCGGCGTGCCGGTCTTCGACGTGCCCGACATCAACGACCCCGCGCGCTGGGCCGCGCACGCCCTGGCCATCACGGGCAAGGTGGACCGCGTCTTCGGCAACGACGACGCGACGCTGGACCTCTTCGAGATGGAGGGCCTCGCGGTGGAGCGCCCCGGCCTGGTCGAGCGCGAGCAGTACGAGGCCAGCGCCATCCGCGCGCTCATGGCCGAGGGCGACCCGGCGTGGCGCAAGGCCGTCCCGCCCGCCGTGGCGGAGCTGCTGACGAAGTGGGACGCGCCGAAGCGCATGATGCTGCTGTCGTGACCCCCCAAACCGCGGATTTCGCGGATGGCGCGGATTTGCCCGCCCTCTCGGGTTCATGGGCGTCCTGGAGCCGACCAGAACCGAACGCGGAGCGCTGCATCCGTGAAATCTGCGTTGGTCAGGTCCCGAAGCGTCGCTTGCGGTGCTGGAACTCCTCGATGGCGTGCAGGAACTCCAGCTTGCCCAGCTCGGGCCAGTAGACGTCCGCGAAGTAGAGCTCGGCGTACGCCATCTGCCAGAGCAGGAAGTTGCTGATGCGCTCCTCACCCGAGGTGCGGATGATGAAGTCGGGGTCGGGCAGGTCGCCGGTGTAGAGGCGGCGGCTGATGTCCTCCGCCGTCACGTCGGCGGGGTCCAGTCGGCCGGCCTTGGCCTCGCGGGCGATGGCCTTGACCGCCTCGACGATTTCCTGTCGGCCGCCGTAGGCGATGGCGACGTTGAAGCGGTAGCCGTCGTAGGCGCGCGTGGCCTCCATGACGATGCGGGCCGCCTCCTGCACGGACGGGGGGAGCAGCGTGAGGTCGCCGATGCAGTTGACGCGGATCTTGTGCCTGTGCACTCGCGCGTCCACGGCCATCTTGCGGAAGTTGTGCTCGAACAGCTCCATCAGCAGCTCGCGCTCGGGGTCGGCGCGGGTAAAGTTCTCGGTGCTAAAGGCGTACACCGTGAGGACGCGGATGTCCAGCTCCAGGCACCAGTCGAGGACGTTCTCCAGGCGCTCCTGGCCCGCGACGTGGCCCATGCCGAGGTCGACGAGGCCGAGCTGCTTGGCGAAGCGGCGGTTGCCGTCCATGATGATGCCGATGTGGTGCGGCACGGGGGACTGGCGGATGCGCTCGATGGCGCGGCGGGCGCGCACGCGGTCGATGCGCGACACGACGGCCCACGCCGCGCGGCTGTTGGCGAGGCGGCGGGCGGGGCCGCGCACGACGCGGTAGCGCAGCAATGCCTTGGCGAGGTCGTCGATACGGCTGCCCTCGCGGCGCTCCACCTCGCGGATGCGCTGCCCCGGCGCGAGTGGGGCAGGGGAATCTGCCGTCCCCTGAGGGCTGGAGGACGGCTCGTGCACGGCCGCTCGGACGCGGGGGCGCCTTTTGAGGTTCCCTCTTCGCTGGACGCTCCGCCACCCCTCGACCGGGAGGCTCACGCATTGCGCGCGACGCAGGCGCTTGCCGCAGGGAGGCCGTCCGCAGTCCAGTTCGCCGCCGCGTCAAGACGGAGCCCCTTGCGCGCAGCCAATCAGGGCGGAAGCAGGTCGGCCCCGCCGACGCACTCGGCGTCCAGGATGTGGCCATTGAGGGGGTCGAGGGCTTGGTTGCAGTGGGCGTGCCCGAGCACGGAGACGGCGCCCAGGCCAAGCGACCCCAGGCTCCCGCAGCGGTCGGTGCATGACGCGTCCCCTGCCACGGCAACGGCTCCCACGCCGAGGTGGCCGCAGGACGTCCCGTCACTGCTGGTGCAGGTGGAGCTCCCGGCGACGCTCACCGCTCCGACCCCGATGTTCCCGCAGTTCCCGACGCCCCTGCCCGTGCAGATCGCCGGGCCGGTTCCGCTGATGGTTCCAATCCCCACGAAGCCGCAGGAATAGTTGTTGCTCGCGCAGCGCGACTCGCCGGCAAGGCTGATGGCCCCGATGCCATAGAACCCGCAGGCGTTGAAGCCGTCGCCATAGCAGGCTGCGACGCCCGTGCCACTGATGGCGCCCACGCCGATGTTGCCGCACCCCGAGCCGGCGCTCCCGCAGACGGCATCGCCGCCAGCGCTCACCGCCCCGACGCCTTGGTTGCCGCATGCACTGTAGCCACTGGCGCAGTAGGCGTCGCCGAGGGCACTCACCGACCCGACGCCTCCAGAGCCACACGAGCCGGTGCCTCCGGAGCAGTAGGCCCTGCCGACGACGCTCACGGCCCCGACCCCATTGCTGCCGCATGCGTAAAAGCCCGCGAAGCAATAGGAGTCGCCAGTGATGCTGACCGCGCCGAGCAGGTTGCAGGAGTCGTTGCCGGCGTCGCACGTGGTCCTCTCCAGCCCCACGGGGCCGACTGGACCGATGGAAGGGACGAGGCAGTTTCCGGCGTTCGCCTCGTTGTCGCACGGCGCGGCTGCCGCCGGCCATGCACCCAGGGTTGAAGCAAGCATCAGGGAGAGGACGATGTTTGGCAGGTTGCGCATTTGACCACCCGGCCAGACAAACCCCTGCCACTGCAAGGGCATTCCGGTCCAAACGGAAACGTTGACGCGTCTAACTCCCCAGCCGTCAAGGCACATGGCCAAGCCGACGTCAGCCTCTGCGAATCCGAACCCCGTGGTTGGGCCGGCGGACGCGCACTTTCACTTCACCCGCCGCAGCCGTCAAGCCTCGCGGCCCCGCTGCGCGCGCGTGCACGAGGACGGGCCGGTGCTGTTCCACGTCGACATGGACGCGTTCTACGCCGGCGTCGAGGTCCGCGACGACCCGCGCCTCAAGGGCGTCCCGCTCGTCATCGGCGCCGACCCGCAGGGCGGCCGGGGGCGCGGCGTGGTCTGCACGGCGAGCTACGAGGCGCGCGCCTACGGCATCCGCTCCGCCATGCCCATCAGCCAGGCCTGGCGCGCCGCCCCGCACGCCACCTACCTGCGGCCCAATTTCCGCAAGTACAGCGCCGAGAGCCGCAGGGTCATGGACCTGCTGGAGGGCTACGCCGCCCCCGACGCCCAGGGCCGCCCACTGCTCCAGGTCGTCGGGATGGACGAGGCCTACCTCGACGTGACCGCGCGCTGCACCGGGCCGGACGGCGCCGTCGACTGGGCGCTCGCCCGCAGCATTGCGCAGAGCCTCCAGGCCGCCGTCCGCCGCGCCACCGGGCTCTCCTGCTCCGTCGGCATCGGCCCCAGCAAGTCGGTGGCCAAGATCGCGAGCGACCACCGCAAGCCGCACGGCACCACCCTCGTCCGGCCCGGCGACGTCGAAGGCTTCCTCGCGCCGCTTGCGGTCGGCAAGCTCAACGGCTGCGGCCCCAAGACGGCGGCGCTGCTGCGCGAGATGGGGCTGCCCACCATCGGCCACCTCGCCGCCACCCCGCTCCCGGTCCTGGAGGCGCGCCTGGGGAGCCACGGCGCCTGGCTGCACCGGGTCGCGCGCGGCGACGACCCGCGCCAGGTCACCGCCGACGAGGGCGAGCGCAAGAGCCGGGGCAACGAGACCACGTTCCCGCGCGACCAGGCCGACCCCGCCAAGGTCCTCGCCGTCGCCGCCGGCCTGATGCAGGAAATCCTGGAGGACCAGGCGGAGCGCGACGGCCGCCCCTTCAGCACGGTGACGGTGAAGCTGCGCTACGACGACTTCACGACCCTCACCCGCTCGCACAGCGCGTCCGCGCCCCTCGACGCCGCGGAACCCGACCACGCCGCCCAAGCCCTCCGCGCCGTCCACGCCCTCCTGGCGCCGCTGCTGGACGGCCGCCCCGTGCGCCTCGTCGGCGTCCGCATCCACAACTTCGCCGCCGCCACCGGCCAGCGCCTCCTGAACGCGTTCGGCCTCTCCGTGGCGGGCATCGTGGAGCCGGAGATGCACGGCCTCCGCCTCCCCCGCGTCCACGCGGCGGGCGGCCTCGACCCGGGCGGGCTCAGGTGGACGAACCTGCCGACGTTCGGTTGAAGCGCCAAAAAAACCGGAACAGGGGGAACAGGGAGGGAAGAGGGGGGAAGGGGCAGGCGTGTGCCTCAGATGCACGCCAGGGCGTCCTGGTTGCCGTTGCCGTCGTCGCGGATGAGAACGCAGACGCGACCGCCCGAGATGAAGACGACACAGTCGGCGCCGTTGTAGTCGCCATTGTTCCAGAAGAAGCGGCAGACGCCCTGGGCGCCGGCGCAGGTCCAGGTGTCCGAGCCGGAGGGGCCCTGGGTGAGACAGGCGCCGTCGGACTTGAGGGCGACGCAGGTGGTGCCGACGCAGGGAGCGGCGGTGGCGGTCGGGGCCAGCGCGGCGAACAGGAGGCCGGCCAGGAGGGCAAGGGTGGTTGCATGCAGGATTTTCGTCATGGGGGTCACGCGCAGGCCTTGGCCTGCAGGTGGCCATCCACCTCCCGGGGATAGGGCTGCGGAGGTTTTTTCCTTGCCCGCTTCCACGCTGCGACGGCAAACCATTTTTCCGGAGGCGGGCTGGATGGGCGGTGGAGTCCGCCGGGCTGCCATTCTACCCCTCGACGACCGTCGTGTTCTACGTCGCCGTGGCCCTGGTGCAGGCCGCCCTCGCGACCGTGCTGGTGGCGCGTGCCTGGCGCCGCGAGCTGGCGTGGGTGGTGGGCGGCCTCTTCATGGCCAACGCGGGGGGCGCCGCCGCCTCCGCGCTGCGCAACCTCCCCGGCGGACCCGGTGGGACGGGCAACCTGCTGGGCGCCGCGGCGTGGACCTACTTCGACCAGGCCAGCTTCGTCCTGCTCGCCTACCTCGCGCTCGCCTTCCCGGCCCGCCCGCGCCTCCTGCAGCGCCGCGCCTGGGTCCTGCCCACCGCGATGGGGGCGTGGCTGGCCGTGGTGCTCGCCCTCGTCGCGCTCCACACGGGCGTCCTGGAGAACGCCCGCAACGTCGTCTACCCGCTCACCCCCACGCGCCTCGTGGTGGGCTACGTCCTGCCCAACGCCGTGTGGGCCACGCTGCTGCTGCGCTGGACCCTGCGATGGCGCGGCATCCCGACCGCCCTGCGGCCACAGGCGCAACTGGTGATGGCCGCCTTCCTGGTGCGCGCCGCCGGCCAAATCGTCGGCACGCTGGCGGTCCCCGCCCAGCCCGGCCCCGCCAGCCTCCTGCTGGCCGCGCAGGCGTGCAACGTCGCCGCCCTCCTCACCCTGTTTGGCTGCATCCTCTGGCTCGCCAACGCCCAGCGCCGGCAGGCGGGCGCTCCGCGCCGCCAGACCTTCCTCCTCCTCGGCTTCCTCGTCGCCGGCCTCGTCGTCGGCTCGCTCTCCTCGGCGGTGTCGCGCAGCTACCTCGCCAACGCCTGGAGCCACCTCGACCTCTACGTCGTGCGCCCCACGCTCATCTGGCTCGCGATGACCCGCCACCAGTTCCTCGGCATCCAGTGGCGCTCGGGCCGCCCCGGCCTCGCCCTCCTGTGGCTGCTCGCCTTCGCCGCCGCCTCCGCCATCATCTCGCCCGCCGTCGCCGGCCCCTTCCCAGGCCTCGCCTACTTTGCCGCCTTCCTGGCCACCGCCGCCGTGGTCGCCACCGCCCTCCTCGCCGTCGCATCGCCCTGGCTGCTGGCCCCAGACTCCGCGGGCGCCGGCCTCCAGTCCTACCGGGCGGCCCTCAGCGAGGCGTTCCGCAACGGCCCCCCCGCCCCGCGCGAGCTGGAGGCGCTGGAGCGGCTGCGCGAATGGCACAGCCTGGGCCCTGGGCAGCACCAGGGGATGCTGGCCGCCGTCGCCGCCCCGCAGGCCGCGTGGACCGCCGGCACCACCGCACTCGGACGCTACCGCATCGAGCGCCTGCTGGGCGAGGGCACCACCGGCGAGGCGTACTGGGCCCACGACGCCCTCCTGGACCGCCCCGTCGTCCTCAAGCGCACCCGCAAGCTCGACCCGCTGCGCCGCCGCGCCCTGCTGCGCGAGGGGGAGGCGATGGGCCGCCTGCGGCACCCCCGCATCGTGCAGCTGCTTGCCACCGAGTTCCTCGGCGACGAGCCCGTCCTGGTGCTGGAGGCGATGGCGGGCGGCTCCCTTCAGGGCCTCCTCGCCGACGGCCCCCTGCCGCCGGAGCGCGCCACGGCCATCGCGCTCGACGTGCTGGAGGCCCTGGAGCCGCTACACGCGGCGGGGTGGGTGCACGGCGACGTCAAGCCCGCCAACGTCCTGCTGGACGGCGAGGGCCGCGCGAAGCTCGCGGACTTCGGCATCGCCCGCCCCGCCCCCGCCGCGCCGCTGGGCGACCCCACCTTGGAGGCACCTGCCGGCACCCTGCGCTACATGGCGCCCGAGCAGGTGCGTGGCGGCCCCGCCGACGCCCGCGCCGACCTCTACGCCCTCGCCGTGGTGCTGGCCGAGGCGCTGGGCAGCCACCCGGTGCCGCAGGCGCTCACCGACCTGGAGGCCCGCAACGCCATCGCGCGCGGACCCGGCGCCGCGCTCCCCGGCGTCCCGCGCGCCCTGCGCGAGGCGGTGGCGCGCGGCCTGGAGCCGGACCCGGCGCGCCGCTTCGCGTCGGCGCAGGCGTTCGCGGCGGCGCTCGCGGCTACGCGGCGCGGAACACCAGCGTCGAGCGGCCCACGCCCACCACGTCGCCGGTCGCCAGCGGGGACGCCTGGCCCTTCGGCAGCAGCGCCCAGTTGAGCGTGGTGCCGTTGCGCGAGCCCGGAAGGTCCGTGACGGCGAAGCCGCCGGCGTGGCGCAGCACCCGCGCATTCTCAAGCGAGACATAGGGGTCGTAGTCGAGCAGGATGGCCGCCCCGGGTCGCCTCCCGATGACCCAGCCCGGCCCCGCGGGCAGCGCGGCAAGCGGGAACACCTGCCCCTCCCGGGCGCCGTTGACGAGGGTGAGCGTGGGCCCCGGATGCCGGGGCGCGAGGCTGGGGCCGGGCTGCGTGCCGTCGAGCAGCAGGTCGGCGTCGGGCCGGATGCGGGCCAGCTGCCGCAGCTCCTCGGTCAGCGCGAAGAGCTGCCGGTGGTTGACGAGGTAGTGGGTGCGGCGCTGGCCGTCGCGGGTCATCGGCACGGCCTGCACGGCGCCGATGTCAAGCAGGTAGTCGAGGTGCTCGCGGACCGCCACGCTGCTCATCGGCCGGCCGGCGCTGCCGCGGTCGCGGCGGACGGGGGCGACGCGAATCTCGGCCAGCGTGCGCGGCGCCGTCAGGGCCTGCAGGAGCGCGAGCCGGACCGGGCTCGCGAGCGCCTTGAGCATCCGGGCCACCCGGGGCCGGTCGAGGCCCTCCGCGGGCGGGGCGGCGCCTCCCGTCGGTGCGTCCACGACCCGGCAGCGTGCGCGGGGCGATGAACCCTGCCCCCAGCACACCTCCGGCACCAAGTGATTCAGACGCCTGCTTTCTTGAGAATCTGAGCCGCCTGAGGAACGCGGGGCGTTCCCAGCCTTGATGAAGCCCGCCGCGCTGCCCGCCCCCATGGACCCCCGCCAGGCCGCCGAGACGGTGCGCGCGGCCGCCCAGCGCAGCACCAAGCTGTTCCGCGACGGGTTGCCGATGATTGCGTCGGAGAACATCGTGTCGCCGCGCGTGGCGGAGATGCTGGTGACGGACTTCCACGGCCGCTACGCCGAGGGGCTGCCCGGCAAGCGCTACTACCAGGGCTGTGGCGAGTTCGACACGGTGGAGGCGCTCGGCATGGACCTCGCGAAGGCCATCTTCCGCTGCGCGTTCGCCAACATCCAGAGCACGTCGGGCACGAACTCGAACCTCGCGGCCCTCAAGGCGCTGACCAAGCCGGGTGACCCCATCACGGCGGTCTCGACGGCGGACGGCGGCCACATCAGCCACGCCCCGATGGGCGCGGTCGGCATGCGCGGCCTCGAGCTGCACACCTACCCGTGGGACATCGAGCGGATGGAGCCGGACATCGACGCGAGCGTCAAGCTCATCCGCGAGCGCAAGCCCAAGCTGGCCCTCTTCGGCCAGAGCATGTTCCTGTTCCCGACGCCGATGAAGGAGGTCGCGGCGGCGGCCAAGGAGGTTGGCGCGGCCGTGCTGTACGACGGCGCGCACGTTCTGGGCCTCATCGCGGGCGGCCAGTTCCAGGACCCGCTGCGCGAGGGCGCCGACGTGCTGACCGGCAGCAGCCACAAGACCTTCCCCGGCCCGCAGGGCGGCTTCGTGCTGTCCGACTCCAGGGACGAGAAGTTCCAGCGCAGGCTGCACGCGGGCGTCTTCCCCGGCGTCGTCAGCAGCTACCACCTGCACCACGTCGCGGGCAAGGTCGTGGCGCTCGCGGAGTTCCAGGCGTTCGGCGCGCAGTACGCCAAGGACACCATCGCCAACGCGCAGGCCCTCGGCGCCGCGCTTCGCGCCGAAGGGTTCGACGTCCTGGCGGAGTCGCGCGGCTTCACTCGCAGCCACCAGGTCGTCACCCGCCACGGCGCCACCGACTCCGGCGCCGGCGCGCAGGCCGCGAAGACCCTGGAGGACGCCGGCATCATCTCCAACATGAACATGCTCCCCGGCGACACCAAGCCGCTCACCCCGTCCGGCCTGCGCCTGGGCGTGCAGGAGCTGACCCGCGTCGGCATGGGCAGGACGGAGATGGCCGAGGTCGCCCGCTTCTTCGCCCGCGCGCTCCTGAAGGGGGAGGACCCGGCCCGCGTCAAGCGCGACGTGGCCGCGTTCAAGGCGCGCTTCCAAGAGGTGCGCTACTGCTTCAACGACGCGCACCAAGGCGGCTACGAGTTCTACGAGCTGGCCGGCGGCGCGCCCCGCATCGCGAGCCTCGCGTGAGGCCGACGCCCCCCGCCGAAACAGGGATGGCGGGGATTCCGGGGAAGCCCCCTCTCCACCACACCCGACCAACCGCGGATTGCGCGGGTGCCGCGGATGAAACGTTGGTTCCGCGAAATCCGTGCAATCCGTGGTTCAGTCGGGCGCGAAGCAAACTAGAAACTGATGCTCCCCGGAATCCCCGCAATCCCTGTTGGGCAGTGGGAGCGGCCTGATGCGCATCGCCTTGACCGGCACGCCCGGCGTCGGCAAGACGAGCGTGGCGGCGGTCGCGGCGCGGCACGGCTGGCGCGTCGTGGACCTGAAGGCGTGGGCGGCCGAGGCTGGCGCCGTCGCTGGGCACGACCCCGAGGACGACGCCTTCGCCATCGACGTCCGCAAGCTGGGCCGCAAGGTCGCGAAGGACGACGGCTCGAAGGTCCTCTACGAGGGCCACCTGAGCCACCTGCTGCCGCTCGACGGCGCCTGGGTCATCCGCTGCGACCCCCGTCTGCTGCGGCCCCGCCTCGTGGCGCGCGGCTACCGGCCCGCGAAGGTCGTGGAGAACCTCGAGGCCGAAGCGCTCGACCTCATTCTGCAGGAAGCGCTGCCGTTGCGCCGCGTCGTCCAGCGGGACGGCAGCCGCCGAAGCCCGGAGGAGCTGTTCAAGGCGTTCGCCGAAGCGCGCGTCGATTCGCTCAAAGGCCCCGACCTGGAGCCGGTCGACTGGAGCGGCCAGCTCCCGTTCCCGGCGGGCGAGGCGTGACATGGTCCTGGACAATTACCGCAGCACCCTCGACTGGTGGCTCGTGCCGCTGGCCAAGGTCTTCCGCCGCGTCCACCCCGACGTCTTCACCTGGCTCAGCCTGCTGATGGCGGTCGTGGGCGGCCTGCTGTTCTGGCGCTCCTCCAGCAGCCCGGCCGGGCTCCAGATGCTGCTCTGGGCGTGGGTCGCGGTCGGCCTCAACTCCATCTTCGACCTGATGGACGGCAAGGTCGCGCAGATGACCGGCAAGGCCTCGCCGCGCGGCGACTTCCTCGACCACGCCGTCGACCGCTTCAGCGACACCGCCTTCATCCTCGGCATCGCGTTCAGCCCGTGGGCGCACGAGTCCATCGGCCTCGCCGCCCTCGCCGGGACGCTGCTGACGAGCTACATGGGGACGCAGGCGCAGGCGGTCGGCCTCAAGCGCCACTACGGCGGCCTGCTGGGGCGCGCCGACCGCATGGTCCTCCTGCTCGCCATCCCGCTCCTGCAGGCCATCTGGAGCGCCGCCACGCACCGCGCGACGTTCCAGCTCGGCGGCTTCCAGACGACGTTCCTCGCGCTGCTGCTGGCCTACTTCGCCGTGGTGGGCGTGCTGACGACGGTGCAGCGCTTCGCGGGCACGCTGCGCGGCTTCGGGCCGGACGGGAAGGTTCCGTAGCAGCGCTTCATCTCAGTCATTCGGGGAGCCGGACGGGTCACGCAACGCGCAGGCTGACCGTCACGCCGTCGCGCAGCGGCACGAGCGTGCTGAGCAGCCGGGGGTCGGAGAAGGCCACCCGGTTGTAGGCCCGCACGCCCTCGGTGTCGGCGTCGCGGACCTTCTTGTCCCACGGCTTGCCCGACCAGAGGGTGTTGTCGGTGACGACGAGGCCGCCGACGCGCACCTTGGCCACCGCGAGCGCCAGGCAGTCGGGGTACTGGTGCTTGTCCACGTCGATGAACACGACGTCGTAGGGGCCCTTGTCCTGCCGCAGCAGGTCGCGGGCGTCGCCGACGCGGAACTCGACGCGCTGCTCCAGCCCCGCCTTCAGCAGCCAGGCCTCCGCCTCCTTCGAGAGCTTGGGGTCGCCCTCGGTGTGGACGACGCGGCCGCCCTTGCCGACGGCGCGCGCGAAGTGCAGCGCGGAGTAGCCGAAGCCGGAGCCCATCTCGAAGACGGTGCGCGCCCCGATGGACCTCGCCAGCGTCTCGCAGAGGCGGCCGACGAGGGGGCCGATGATGGGGAAGCCGCGCGCCCGCCCCTCCGCCTCCATCGCCTGCTGCACCGGGTCGGCCGCCGCCTGCAGGCCGTGCAGGTAGCCGTCGAAGGGGTGCTCCAGCATCGCCAAGCGAACGGGCGCGCGACCGTAAGCCTAACTGCGGCCCCCCGCATGGCGGCGCGTGCCCCCCATCAAGCGCAAGCGCGTGACCCGGGTGGGCTCGGGCGCCTACTCCATCTACCTCCCCAAGCGCTGGATCGACGCGTGGAGCCCCGCGCAGCAGGAGAGGCGCGAGGTGGACCTGCACCAGATCAACCAGAGCCTCCTCATCGTCCCCGCCCTCCGCGACGACCACCTGGAGCTGTCCTGCGCCCCCGACGCGGCCACGGTGTGCGCGCTGCTGCACTCGGCCTACGTGCGCGGCCACCACCAGGTCACGCTCACGCCCAGGGAGAGCGAGTTCGGCGACGACGCGGTGGCCGCGGCCCGCGAGTTCCTGCGCCGCCTCGACGAGCGGCTGCGCTCCACCGTCGGCCCCGCCCGCATCGGCTTCACGCTCCAGCGCGAGCTGCCGGCGCCGTTCACCTCCGGCACCGACCTGCTGCAGTTCATGGCGACGCGGCTGCGCGAGGTCATCGACCTGGCCGCCGAGTGCGTCGAGGCGGGCGCCGACCAGCCCGACCGCGCGCTGCACGCCGCCCGCCTCGCCGTCGCCATCCACGACGAGGACCTGTCGCGCCTCTTCGCGCAGGCGCTCCGCCTCGTCGCCACCTTGGAACTGCCGCTGGGCCGCATCAGCGACTTCCAGCTCCTGGACCTCGCCGCCGACGAGTACCACACGGCGGGCGCGGCCTGCGTCCAGGCCGTCGCGACCGTCTTGGCCGGCTATGGGCTCAAGCCCTCTGACCTTGCCTACCCGCGCCAGGACCTCCTGAAGCGCCTCGGCCGCCTGCCGCCCGCGCCGCCGCTGGCGCGCGACCTCGCCAAGACCCACCGCGCCGCCTTCGGGTCCGCGCAGCGCCTGCTCGACGCGCTCGGCCCCGCGCTCCAGGCGCACGACGTCGCCGCGCTGCTGCGCATCCAGGCCGAGGCGGGCGCGGCGCAGGACGCGCAGCAGGCCGCCATCCTGGCCGTCGCGCGGCAGCACTGGGGCCGGGAGGAGGGAGCGCCTGGGGCCGGGTTCACGGCGCACCAGCTCGCCCACCCCATCGCGTCGCTGCTGGACGCCCTCGGCCGCCTCGCCCAGACCGGGCTGGCGCTGTGCGGGGCGCAGCCATGACGGACGCCATCCTGAAGCTGGGCGGGCGCGGCTACGACTGCAACCAGTTCCTCGTCAAGGACGGGAAGGAGAACCGTTTCGACATGGTGGACGCCGGCATCGGCACGGACTTCGAGCGCGTTCTGAAGGAGGTCGCCGCCGCCATCGACCCGAGGCGGGTGCGGCGCGTCGTTCTGACGCACGAGCACCTCGACCACGCCAACGGCCTGCCGCTGTGGCGCAACCTCGGCGCGGAACTGGTGGCGAGCCCGCGCGCGGCGGCGAAGCTGCGCGTCGGCCACGACCCGACCTCGGAGCGCTTCGGCGGCCGCATCCCCAAGCTCGACGTCGACACCATCGCGGGGGAGGGCGACACGGTGCGCCTCGGCGCGCGCGACTACGCGGTGCTGGAGACGCCGGGCCACGCGCCCGGCTCCGCTTGCTACTGGGACGAGGGCGAGGGGGTCCTGTTCGCCGGGGATATGCTGTTCGCGGAGGGCGGCATCGGGCGCTTCGACTTCCCCGACAGCGACCCAAAACAGATTTTGGAATCCATCCTGCGGCTAGGCGTGCTGCCGGTCAAGGTGCTGCACAGCGGGCACGGGCCGAGCAGCGTCGGCGACGCGGCGGCGCGCAGCGTCAGGGCGAGCGTGCGGCACGCGCAGCTTGCGACCGGGCTCTAGTCGCTGGCCGTCGTGGCCGGGTCGGGTTGCGCGGGCTCGGCCTCAGAGGCCGTCCCACTCCGGCCGACGACCCGCACGGGGTTGCTGGCCCCCAGCCCCGACGGCTCGGGCGCCGCCTGCGGGTCCTGCGCGGCCTCCGTGCTCTTGGTGAGCCCCTCCTTGCCGAAGGGGTCTTCGAGGCCGGCGGCCATCCTGCTGCGGCCGGTGGTGGGCTTGCCGGACTCGCGGGCCCCAGACGAGGTGCCCTTGCCCGCGCCACTCCCAAAACCTGCGGCCTGCGCGTCCTGCTCCGCCATGCCCGGCTCGGCGGTGTCGGTGCCGGTGCGGCTGTAGGCCGACTGCGGGCCGCCCCGCTCGTTGCCCTCGCCGGAGACGCCGGGGCCAAGGTCGAGCGGCGGGCCGTTGCCCTGCCCGAACTGGCTGGCGCCGCCGGTGCCGGAGCCGATGCGCGCGGCCACCGCGCCCACGCCTTCCGCGGCGTCCAGCTCCAGGCCGTCGCCCGCATCCTTGCGCTCGACGATGGTGAGGTAGATGGCGCGCGTCGGCTGCTCGGTGCGGTCGAGGACGTCCTCGGGGTCGAGGCGGATGCCCTTGGCGTCGTCGCGGCCCTCCAGCAGGAGGACGTCGACGCGCTCGAACGCGTGGCCGCCCGCCGCGAGGACCTTGGCCACCTGGGGCCGTGGGTCCCCCAGCAGGCCGACCGGCTCGTTGTCCAGATACACTGGAGCAAGGGGTGGGCTGTCCATACGGGGGCATGCGCCACCCCCCCAGTATAGGGCGCGGCCGAGCGAACATCTACGGCCCGCGGCCCGCCCCAACATGTTCGCGGCGCGCAGGCGTCATCCGACCCGGAGGGTTTGGGGCACCCGTGATGGCCGTCGACCGTCGCCCGCGACGCCCCTCCCCGAGCGTGGAGCCGACGCGCTGCCACGGCCGACGCGCCTCCTCCCTGCTTCCCTGGACCGGCGGCGCGTGCCTCGCGGCGGCGGGCCTGCTCACCGGTGGCGCGCTGCTGGTGGCCCCCCTGCCCGCCCTCGCGCTGCTGGCGGCCTCCGCGCTCCTGCTGACGGTGGGGCGCGAGGCGGCCGCGCCCGCCGGCCTGCTGCTCGGCGCCGACCCGTGGCTGCTCGCGGCGCAGCTCCTCCTCCTCGACGCCGGCCTGCTCCTGGCCCTCGCGCCGCGCGTCGCCGGGCCGCGCCCGCCCGCCGTGGTCGCGAACGCCGCGCGGCGCCGCAACGGGGCGCGCCGCCTCGGCAGCCTCGCGGGGCTCTACGGCCGCGCGCTGATGCCGTTCGCGTTCCTCGGCGGACTCGTCGCGACGCTCATGGGCGAGGCCGCCGGCCTGCCGCCCCGCCGCCTGCTGCTCGTGGTGCTTGCCGCCTGCGCGACCGCGACGCTGGCGTGGTGCGGCCTGTACGCCGCCGCGTTGGCGCTCATGGGCAAGCCCGCGCTCGCCGCGGCCCTCGCCATCGCGGTGCCGCTGGGCCTGCTGGGCGCCACGGTCTCTCTCGTTGGAAGCCGGCGGGACGCCCGGGCCGCGCTGCGCAGTTGACCGGCGCGCGCCGATGGGCTAGAAGCTGATGCTGACCACGAGGATGAGGTGGGGCGGGCGCACGCTCTGCACGAGCGTCCCCTCCCAACTGACCTCGGGCTTGCGGTGCAGGTGGCTGAAGCTCGTGCGGTCGAGCGCCTCCATGACCAGCTGCTCCAGGTCGGGCGCGTAGAGCGCGCGCTGCTCCTCGGTGAGCGCGAGGTAGCCGTGCATGTCCTGCTCGGCCAGGTCCTCGAGCGCGAGCTGCATCTGCTCCTCGAGGTGGGCGGCGCGCTCCCGCGTGGTGCCCAGCGAGTCCGCCTCCCAAGCGTCGCAGAGCTGGGTGCCCAAGTGGGCGATGATGCTGCCCGTCGAGCCGTGGTCGCCCAGCTTGGGCGGCACGACGTGCTCGATGGTGCGGCAGTCGCCGCTGGGGTCGCGGCGGGCGCGGAAGCGCGCGAGGGCCGACTGGCGGCACTCCTTCAGGAACTCGGCGGTCGTGATTTCGACGCCGCCCGGCGCGTTGGGGTCCGAGAACTGGACGCACGCCATCCGGGGCTTGAGAACGCTTCGCACGTGGATTGCCTCCACGCTCAGCTTGCCCCCGCGCGATACAGGGTTTGAGGGACGATGCGCCACCTTATGTGTGGGGTGCATGCGCGTCCCTTGCGCATGTCAGGAAACGCCTCCGGTGCTACCTGGAGATACGGGGTGGCGAGGGCGCGCGGCTCAGGCGGGCGGGGGGGCGCGCGCGGCGCCGGAGCGGCGGGCGAGCCAGGCGAACAGCACGGCCCACGCGACGAAGAAGACCCAGCCGGCCTCGGCGTGCGCCTGCACGAGCGCGGCGGGCCCCCACTGGTAGCCCACGAGCGCGAGGACGCAGAGGCGCAGCACGTTGGCGGCGTAGACGCCCGCGAGGCCGATGAAGGACCACAGCGCGAGGCGGCGGCCGCCGGGGCGCTCGGCGAGCAGGAAGAGCGCGAGGACGCCGGCGAAGAGGGCCATCGCCTGCACGCCGCTGCACGCCGCGCCAACCTCCAGGCTGAGCGGGCCGCGCGGGGTGGCGTAGCTGATGGTCTGGCCGGCGACGCTGGGCGCGAGGCCCAGGACGCGTAGGACGAAGGCGAGCGGGACGAGGAGGGCGACGCGCACGAACAGCTCGACGGGCGTGGTGCCGAGGCTGCCCTTGAACGCGGCCTGCAGGCCCCACACGAGCAAGGGGGCGCCGAGGACCGGCAGCAGGCACGCAACGAGCGTGGCAAGGGGGACGCTGCGTTTGCGCAGGCGGACGGTGGCGTCGCGGGCGAGCAGCGGGGCGCACGCCACGAGCACGAGGCCCAGCAGCGCGATGGCGGCCTTCGGGAGGTCGAGGCCGCCGTGGCGCCACGCGACGTTGGCGGCGATGGCGAGGACCAGCAGGAGGCCGGGGACGGCGACGAGCGCGGGCGGCAGGCGGCGGATGGGCGGCAGCTGCGGCGCGGTGGCGACGAGGGCGGCGCCGAAGCCGGCGAGCGCGACGCCGACGAGGGGGTCCTCGTGCGGGGCGGCCCCCACCAGGACGGAGAGGCCGCCGCCCAGGACGGCGAGGCCGACGTAGGCGCGGCCCGCGGTGCGTCCAGGGACGACAGCCATGGCGCTCGCTTCCCCCATTCCCGCAAAGGAGCTTCAGGGACAGGGGGCGTTGCCATGGCGGCCTAGGCCGGTCCCGGGCCGCTCAGGACGTTGCAGCCCATCTCCTTGTGGACCGCCAGCTTGTCGCCGAGGCTGCGGCCCTCGGGGAGTTCGGAGCGGTAGAAGCGCGAGCCGCAGTCGGAGCAGGTGGTGCCCCAGTCGGTGTCCATGCCCCGGCATGCACGCTCGCGCTCAAGGGCTGCTTGGGGCGCCGGACATGTCGGGAGGCGGCGCGCGTGGGCGCGGCGGAGCTGCCGCTGCGGTGGCTGGATGGCGGGCGCGGCGCGTCCTTACTTCTGGATCTGGGCGTCGAGGCCGGCGCGGCGGGAGCGCTCGGCCCGCAGCAGGTCGACGCCGGAGCGGCTGCGGTCGAGCAGAGGCATCTCCTCGGTGCGGCGGTTGGGGAGGGTGACGAGGGGCGCGTAGGTGGCGTCCTGCGAGTCGTTCCACTCGCTCTCCTCGAGGGGGTCCCACGGCGCGGAGGCGAGGGAGTCGACGTAGTTCATGATGACCGCCGACTCGCCGCGGCGCAGCAGCTCGGAGACCGAGCCCAGGCTGATGCCCATGGTGGCCGCGAGGGTGCGCAGGTCGAGGTTGTGCGGGATGTCGTAGTAGCCCATCGCGACGGCGGTCGAGAGGGCGTCGATCTGGCGGCGGGTCAGCTTGGGGACCTGCGGCTCGAGGATGGTCTGGCGGCAGCGCACGCTGGGCTGCTCGCGCTGCAGCGCCTCGATGAGGCCGTCCACCTGCTCGACGGTGCCCTCGACGAAGACGGAGGCGACCCCTTCCGGGGTGATGCCGAGGTGGTGGACGCGCAGGGCCGACAGCAGGTTCTGCCAGGCGGCGGGGAGGGACTCGAAGTCGGCGCGCACGACGCGGGGGGCGAGGCCGGGGGCGACGGTGACCTTGGCCGCGTTGGCCTCCTGGAGCCACTTGGCGACGGCGCTCGACTTGTTGGGCGCGGTTCGGACCATGAGGGTCCAGCCGTCGCTGACCGGCAGGAAGCGGAGCTGCACGTGGCAGGGGGGCTTCTGGAACCCGGCGCCGGTGCAGGGAAGGTCCAGGCGGCGGACGGCGCGGGCTCCCGAGGAGGGGGTCAGGGTGTACATGGGGGCTCCACGGGCGCGTCCACAACGCTGCCCATCGACTCTGCCCTATCCCCGGGAGGACTAAAGGGGTTTCTTTCATACACCATATGTTCGGGTTCGACGCGAAACAAACGCTCCAGGTTGGGCGAGATGCTTGTTTTTCCGGGGGTTTTCGGTTGCGCCGAGTGTCGGCGGGGCTTCCTGTGGAGCGCGTGGGGCGGGTCGTTTGAAGCCGGTGAAACCATCGGCGGGGGCTCAGCCGGAGGCGGCTAGAGGGTGGCCTCGGTGCGCACCGCGGCCTGCTCGGCCTGGGCCGCCTGGTCCGGGCGGGGGCCGTCCAGCGGCAAGGCAAAGGTGAGGGTGAGGCCGTCATCCGCCTGCGCCACCATCCGCCCGCCGTGCAGTTGGACGATGCCGCGCGCCAGGTAGAGGCCGAGGCCGCTGCCGCCGCGCTGCCCCGGGAGCGGCTCGTCGGGCGGGAAGAGAAGGACGAGCCGTTCGCGCTGCTCGGGGGTGAGGCTGGCGCCGGGGCAGGAGGCGGAGACCACGGCCTCGCGGTCCCGCCGCCGCGCCTCGACCCGCACCTCGCCGCCGGGGGGCGTGGAGGCGAGGCAGCACGCGAGGTGGTTGTCCAGCACCTGGAGCAGGCGCTCGGGGTCCACGACGGCGCGCAGGCCCGGCTCCACCTCGGACTGGATGGCCGCCCCCGCGTCGCGGCGCGCCTCGATGGCCTGCAGGACGAGCGCCGAGAGGTCGGCATCCTGGAGGTTGAGGGGCAGCCGGCCGGCGTGCATGCGGGCCGCGTCGAGCAGCTCGCTCACGAGGCCCTTGAAGCGCAGGAAATTGCGGCGCACCATCTCCACCGACTGGTGCGCCTCGCGGCCCAGGACGGGGTCGATGCGCATGGCGAGCATGTCGAGGGCGAGCTGGATGGGCGTCAGCGGCGTGTTCAGCTCGTGCGCGGCCATGTTGATGAAGTTGGCCTTGAAGCGCTCCTGCCGGCGCATCTCCTCCGCCGTCAGGTGGCGCGCGATGCAGTAGTAGAGGCGCCGGGATTGGCTTGCCCCCACGCTCCAGCTCAGCCAGGCCGCCGAGCCGTCGCGGCCCACGACGCGGCCCTCCCAGGTGCCGGCCAGCTCGCCGCGCTCCAGGGCCGCGGCTTCCCCGATGATGGGCGCCACATCGTCGGGATGCAGCAGCTCGGTGAGGAGGCGGCCGACCAGCTCGGCGCGGCTCCAGCCCGTCAGGTCCTGCCACGCGCCGTTGGCCTCGGCGATGCGCCCGTCGAAGCCGACGATGGCGGCCGGCGAGGGGCAGCGCTCGAAGAACTGCTCCCGCCCGGCGCTCTCGCTCATCCTGCCTCGAAGTGGCTTGCGCGCTACTTACCGCCATCCCGCCGCGAACATGTCAGGAGCAAGGGTTCGGCGGCGCCCCGCAGTCGTGCTTCGTGGCGGCGTCAGGCGCCGGCCGGCTGGGGATGCGCCGCCAGCGTGAGGAACGCCGGGAAAGGGTCGCCGACGACGAGGTCGAGGAAGAGCTGCCGCGCGTCGTCGAGGCGGTGGTGCGTGGGCGCCTCCTGCTTGGCGCGCGCGTGCTCCTGGTCCACCACCCGCAGCACCAGCTCCGGGGTCACGATGGTCCAGTCCTCCAGCGGCACATGGTGGCGGACCCACTGCCACACCTGGGCGCGGGCGATCTCCGCGGTCGCGGTGTCCTCCATCAGGTCGTCCAGGACGACGGCGCCGACGCCGCGCAGCCAGTGGTCGAGGTAGCGCAGCGCGACGGCGGCGTTGCGGCGCAGCCCGGCGTGCGTGGCGCGGGCGCGCGGGACGTGGACGCGCAGGAGGTCGTGCGGCGCCACCTCCACCTCGCCGCGCGCGCGGTCGAGCTGGTTGGGGCGGCCGGCGAGGTGGGCGTCGAACACGCCGCGCGCCACCGCGACGAGGCCAGGGTGGGCGACCCAGGTGCCGTCGAAGCCGTCGCGGGCCTCGCGCTCCTTGTCGGCGCGCACCTGCTCCAGCGCCCGCCCGTTGGCGGCGGCGTCCTTGCGCGGGATGAACGCGGACATGCCGCCGATGGCGTGGGCGCCGCGGCGGTGGCAGGTCTTGACGAGGAGGTCGGTGTAGGCGCGCAGGAACGGGGCTGTCATGTGCAGCTCCTGGCGGTCGGGGAGGACGAACTGGCGGTGGTTGCTGAACGCCTTGATGAGGCTGAAGAGGTAGTCCCAGCGCCCCGCGTTGAGGCCGCAGGCGCGGTGCCGCAGCTCGTGCAGGATCTCGTCCATCTCGAAGGCGGCGAGCACGGTCTCGACGAGGACGGTGACGCGGACGGTGCCGGGCGCGAGGCAAAGCTCCTGCTCGGCGTGCCCCAGCACCTCGTCCCACAGCCGCGCCTCCAGGTGGCTCTCCATCTTGGGCAGGTAGAGGTACGGCCCGCTGCCGCGCGCGACCAGCTTGTGCGCGCAGTGGAAGAGGAACAGGCCCGCGTCGAACAGCGCGGCCGACATGGGCTGGCCGTCCACGAGGGCGCCGGGCTCGTCGAGGTGCCAGCCGCGCGGGCGCACCACCAAGGTCGCCACGGTCGGGTTGAGCGCGTGCGTGGTGCCGTCGGGCGCCGTGAAGGAGAGGGTCCGCCCGGCGGCATCCACCAGGTTCTGCTGCCCCTGCAGCGTCGCGGCCCAGACGGGCGCGAAGGAGTCCTCGAAGTCGGCCATGTAGACGTTGGCGCCGGAGTTGAGCGCGTGGACCATCATCTTGCGGTCCACCGGGCCCGTGATCTCCACGCGGCGGTCCACGAGGTCGGGCGGCGCGGGCGCGACCGTCCAGGCCGCCTCGCGCAGCTCCTGCGTCGCGGCCAGGAACCCCGGCAGCTCGCCGGCGTCGAGGCGCTCCTGCCGCTTGGCGCGCAGGGCCAGCAGCTCGCGGCGGCGCGGCCCGAAGCGGCGCTCCACGCCCTCCAGGAAGCGCAGGGCCTCCGGTGTCAGGATGGCGGCCGCGGCGGGCGCCGCCGGCCCGCGCAGGACAAGCCCGTGGAGCATGCGGCCCCATGGTCCGCCCTTCTACTTGCCCGCATGGCCGCCGCGACATGTGCAGGCGCGCAGGCGCAGCCTTGGCGAAGCCGTTTCATGGGGGCACCGCCGAGGCTCGGGGCATGCAGGGCAAGGACGAGCGGGACATGGAGCCCAAGCTGCCCAGCGACCTGCCGCCGCTGCCGAGCAGGTTCTACAAGGCCCGGCCGCCGCGCCTCGCCTGCCCGCAGTGCGAGCGGCACTTCCCCACCGTGGAGGACCTGAACGAGCACGTCCGCCGCGCCCACCTGCCCGAGGCCGGCGCCGCGAAGGACCACAGCCACTAGGCGGGGCCGCACCGTGGGCGCCCCATCCTCTTCTTCGACGCGACGGCTTGCGCGCCGCCGTGCCTGCGCCGCCGAACGGTGGACATCCTTGCGGCCCGGACATGTGGTGGCCGCGCAAACCCTTCTCCTGCGCGGCGCGGAGAAGCCCTTGGTGCCCCGATGATGACGCTCCGCCTGGCCGCCCCCCTGCTGGCCCTCTCGTTCCTGCTCGCCGCCACCGCGGCCGCCCAGGAGACCGGGGAGCCGACCGCGACGGAGACCTCCACCTCCACGGAGACCGCCGCGCCCGCCTCCCCGACGCCGTGCAGCCAGCCCGGCCGCAACATCCAGTGCACCGCGTTCGGCTCCATCGCGATGGACAACCAGGCCACCATCAAGGGCGACCCGGTGACGCTCACGGCGGACATCTGGCTCAACACCAACTACGCCGACGCCGGCACGCGCTGGCTCCTCTTCTCGGTCCGCAACACGACGGGCGACGGCAGCAACCCGGTCGCCATTAGCCTCGTCAAGTTCGCCACCCCCAACGGCGACATGGTGACCACCCGCGTCGACCACACCTCGCCCAACGAGATGGACCTCTGGGTCGACGTCCTCGACACGCCGGTCAACACCCCCATCACACTCAAGGTCCAGGTCGGCTCCAGCGAGCGCGGCGCCTACCGCCTCGAAGTCCTCGTGCTCGCCTTCGACCGCGGCTACGAGACCGTGAAGGTGGGCGGCGGCGAGGCCAGCCTGTTCGCCTCCACGCTCCTCGGCGTCAACAAGGAGACCGGCAAGCTCGCCAACGCGGGCGGCGGCTCCCTGCTGCAGGGCAAGAAGACCCCCAACCTCGTGCTGCCCGGCCTGGCCCTCGCCCTCGGCGTCGCGCTGGCCATCCGGAGGCGCCTCGAATGACGGCGGCAACCGGCCTGCAAGTCCCCCCCGACCCCTACGACCTGCGCAGCGACGGCCTCACCCCGGACGCGGACGCATGAAGCGCGCGGGCCTGAGGCAGAGGCTCCTGGCGCAGTGGCGCGAGCCGCAGCACCGCAACGCGTGGTACCTCGCGCTCAACAACGTCACCGCCGCCGCGACGGGGCTGCTGTTCTGGCTGCTGCTGGCGCGCGTGGCCAACCTGCCGGCCCGCGAGGTCGGCATCGGCTACGCCATCGTCGCCCTCGGCACCACCATCGGCGTGGTCGCGAAGGGCGGCCTCGACACCGCCCTGCTGCGCACCGTCCCCGGCGCCCACCGCGACGAGGCGGGCCGCCTGCTGCGCTTCGGCGCCTTCGTCGGCTCCGCCGTTGCCCTCGCGCTCTGCCTCGCCCTCGCGCTGCTGGCGCACGGCGGCCTCGGCCTGCCGCCCCTCGGCCCCGGCGGCTGGCTCATGGTCGCCGCCATCAGCGTCCTGCTGCTCGTCACCTGGCTCCAGGACGCCTACTTCCTCGCCGAGGGCCACGCCGCCTTCAGCTGGAAGCGCAACCTCGTCCTGAGCGGCGCGCGCCTCCTGCTGCCGCTCCCCATCCTCGCCCTCGCCATCCCGTTCCCCATCCCGACGGTGTGGGCGCTCGCGCTGGCGGCCTCCGCGTTCGCCGCCGCCGGCTTCGGCCGCCGCATCCCGCACCGCGACGGCCGCCGCGTGCCGCGCAAGGAGTTCCTCGCCAGCGCCGCGCGCAACCTCACGGGCGGCGCCGCCGAGTTCCTGCCCGGCCTCCTGCTGTCTCCCATCGTGCTCGCCATCGACGGCCCCGCCGCGGCCGCCTACTTCGGCATCGCGTGGACCGCCGCGTCGCTGCTGTTCCTGACCTCGGCCGCCATCAGCCGCAGCGCCCTGGCCGACATCGTCCGCAACGGCAACGGCTCGCACGCGGCCGCCGTCAAGCGCGGCGCGCTGCAGAACCTCTGCACCGTCGCGCCGGCCGCCATCGCCGGGATGCTGCTCGCGCCCGTCGTGCTCTCGGTCTTCGGCCCCGCCTACGGCGTGCAGGGCGCCGGCGTCTTCGCGGTCCTCTGCCTGAGCGCCTTCCTCATCGCG
This sequence comes from Thermoplasmata archaeon, assembly GCA_034667745.1. Lineage (GTDB taxonomy): Archaea > Thermoplasmatota > E2 > JACPAO01 > JAHFTW01 > JAHFTW01. The sequence continues at coordinate 8,479 of JAXDQP010000068.1, read as the reverse complement.
CCCTTCTACCTCTACCTCGCCGTCCTGCGCGCGCAGGAGAAGCCGGCCGCCCTCATCGCGTTCCCGCTCGCGATGGTGCTGGCGCTGCTGGTGCTGGCGCCCTTCTTCGAGGCGCGCTACGGCCTGCCCGGCGTCGGCATCGCCTGGATCGCCGCCAACGCCCCCTTCGCGCTCTACTCGCTGTGGAAGCTGGCCCGCCCCACGGAGGTGAAGCTTGCCCCGCCTGTCGGTGGTCGTCCTCACCCTGAATGAGGCGCACTCCATCGCGGCGACCCTCGCGTCGCTGGCGCGCCAGGACGAGCGCGACATCGAGGCCATCGTGGTGGACGCCGCCAGCACCGACGGCACCGCCGCCAAGGTGCGCTCGCTGCAGGACGCGCTGCCCTTCCCGGTCCGCCTGTACGAGGCCGCCACCTGCATCCCCATCGGCCAGGCGCGCAATCTGGGCGTGGCGATGGCGCAGGCGCCCAACGTGGCGTTCCTGAGCGCCGACGCCGAGCTGGAGCCCACCTGGGTGCGGGAGGCCCTCGCGAGCCTCGCCTACGGCGACATGGCCTTCGGCTACCAGGTGCACGCGCCGCACCGCTGGACGATGGCCGCCGCCGTCCGCTCGCTGCGCTACCATTACCCGCGCGGCGTGGCGCAGGACCCCATCCTCTACGCCTCCAACGTCGCGGCCGCCTACCGTCGCGAGGTCCTGGTCGAGCACCCGTTCGACGCGTGGGCCAACGCCGCCGAGGACCTGCTGCTGGCCAAGCGCGCCGCCGCCGCCGGCCACACCGCCGTCTACAACCCCCGCATGGTGGTGCGCCACCACGACGTCGACACCGTGCGCGGCGAGACGCGCAAGAACCGCCGCGAGGGCCAGGGCTGGGCCGTGTACCGCCGCGAGCTGGGCGTCCAGAAGGCGGTCCTCGCCTGGGGGGTCGCCCTCGTGGCCTGCCTGCTGCTGGTGCCCTTCGCGCCCGGCCTGGGCCTCGCGCTGCTCGGCGCCTCGCTCTGGCTGCCCACGCTGCGCCGCGCCCTGCGCCGCCGCCGCGACATCCCGTGGCGCCCGCTCCTGCTCGGCGTGGCCGCCAGCCCCGCCTTCGACGTCACCTACCTCGTGCACTACGTGCGCGGCCTGGTCGGCGGCCCCTTTCCCTCCCCGCCAACTCCAGAGGTCCAAGAATGACGCCCCCACCCCCCACGCCGAAGAAGAAGCACGCCACCGTGTTCGTCATCATGGACGCCGGCCGCGAGGACTACGTCCGGCCGGACTCCATGCCGTTCGTGCACGGCCTCGCCGAGCAAAGCCTCCGCGGCTCGTTTGAGAGCCCGCCCGGCTTCGCGCAGCGCACCGTCCTGTTCAGCGGGCGCTACCCCGACACGAGCGGCAACTTCAGCCAGTTCGTGTTCGACCCCGAGGGCTCGCCCTTCAAGTGGGTCAGCAAGCTCGGCCCGCTGCGCCACGCCATCAAGCCGCGCAGGGTGCTGTTCCCGGCCCGCATGGCCATCCAGCGCATCACGAAATGGAAGACCGGCGCGTTCCACACCGACCCCGCCTGGATTCCGCCGAAGTTCATGCCGTTCTTCGCGATGTGCGAGGACATGAAGCCGATGTACGAGCCCGGCGCGCTGGGCGCCCCCAGCATCTTCGACCTGTGCCGCCAGCACGGCAAGAAGTTCCGCTACCTCGCCCACCCCGTCAGCGGCGACGACGAGGAGATCCACGACATCCTGGTGCGCGAGCTGCGCGCCAGCAGCGACTACGACCTGTACGTGGCGCAGTTCAGCGTCACCGACCAGAAGGGCCACACCGACGGCCCCTTCAGCGACAAGATGCAGAAGGGCCACCTGCGCGACCTCGACAGCAAGCTCGCCAGCATCCACGCCGCGCTCGTGGCGGGCTACGAGGAGTGGGACCTCTTCGTGTGCGGCGACCACGGCATGGGCCCGGTCGAGAAGCACCTCAACGTCCTGAAGGCCCTCGAGGCCGCCGACGCCGTGCCGGCCAAGGACTACGTCGTCTTCGTCAACAGCACCCTCGCGGTCCTGTGGTACCTCACCGAGAAGGGCCGCACCGAGTGCGAGCGGGTCCTGGCCGACCTGCCCGGCACCCACCTCGTGGACGAGGAGGAGCGCAAGCGGCGCCGCATCCCGCTCGACCGCCGCTGGGGCGACCGCATGCTCGCGGCGGAGGCGGGCGTGCTGTTCTGGCCCGACTACTTCCACGTGACCGACTCCAAGATCGTCGGCATGCACGGCTACCTCGACAAGAAGGACGAGACGCACGGCATCGCGCTGCTGGCCTCCTCCGGCGGCCACGCCGCGCCGCGCCAGCTCGGCCTGCGCCCCCTGGTCGACGTCTTCCCGACGCTGTGCGACCTGCTCGGCATGCCCCACCCCGACGGCCACGAGGGGCGCAGCCTCCTGGCGGTGGACGATGCCGTACAGCCGGCATGACACGCCCGAGCTGGTCCGGCGCATCGACCACGACCTGGCCGTCGTCGCGGAGAGCCTGCGCAAGGCCGACCCGCACGCCCGCGCCCTGGTTCTGACCGGCGGCTTCGCGCGCGGCGAGGGCACGGTGTGGGCGGGCGAGCCGCAGAACGACTACGACTTCGTGGCGCTGCGCGGCGTCGGCCAGCCGAAGGTCCCGTACGACGCGCTGCGGGCGCGGCTCGAGGCGCGGCTGGGGCTGCACATCGACCTCGCGCCCGTGCCGGCGTGGCGGCTGCGCTGGACGGCCCCCTCCATCTTCTGGTACGAGACGGCGCTGCGGGGACGGACCCTGTGGGGCGAGGAGCTGCTGCCCCGCATCCCGACGCGGACGCCGGACGCCCTGCACCCCGGCGAGGGGCTGCGTCTGCTGGTCAACCGCGCCGCCGGGCTGCTGCTCTGCACCGAGGAGAGGGACGCGCACAAGGTTCGCATCCAGGCCGCCAAGGCCCTGCTGGCCGCGAGCGACGCCCACCTGCTGGCGCGCGGCCAGTTCCCGCCGACTCAGGTCGAGCGCTGGGAGCTGCTGGAGGGCCTGCGCGGCGGCGAGGGGGTCCCCACCGCCGTCGCCAAGCGCTGGGCGTGGCACGAGTGGGCCTTCCGCTTCAAGGTCGAGCCCGACCGCGCCCCCGCCCGCGACGGCCGCGAGGCGTGGCAGGCCGCGGCGGCCGCAATCCTGGACGCGGTGCCCGCGGCCCTGCGCCACGCCGGCCACCCCACGCTGGCGGCCTACGCGCAGTGCGACGGCCTCGTGGACCACCTCGTCTATTACCGCCGCAGCCGCGCCATCGAGCGAGCAAAACGCATGGTCCGCCACCCCACGAGCCGGGTCCGCGTCGCGACGCTCCGCCTGCTGGCCGCCTCGCTGGATGGACGGATTCGCCCCGAGGCCGCGCAACGCTGCCTGGGGGACTTCACGCCCGCGCCGCACCCGCCCGCGCACCTGCTGGACGCGCTGCGGAAGGCGACGCTGCAGTAAGCTGGACCCCCGACTGAACCGCGGATGGCGCGGATTTCGCGGACCGTTTGCGGTTAGCTTCCCACGAAACGGGATTGAGGGATTCCGAAGGAGAGTCCCTGAAACCTTAGAGAGCGAGCCATCGGCTAGGCGTTCGTTGTGCCCGGCTCGAACTTTGGCTCAGGCCGTCGGCTTGTTGCCGCCAGGCCCAGAGACGCGCCCGTTGTCGCCGCCGCTGCGGGAGCCGCCGGTCGTGGCGGTCTGCGCGGGGATGGGCTCCAGGCTGCCGACGAGCGCCATGATGTAGGCGCTCAGGCGGTCCGTCTTGGACTCCAGCTTGAGGATGATCTCGTCCAGGCCGCGCACGGACTTCTGCGCCTCGGAGCTCAGGCCCTTGGCCCGGTCCAGGATGAGGATGTAGTTGCTGAGGGCGGCCAGCAGGTTCCAGTAGTCGTGGAAGACGCTGCGGACCTCGCGCTGCATGTCGCGGCCCTGCCAGGGGCCGGTGCGCTTGGCGGGGGCGCCCAGGACCTGGTTGAGCAGGCGGGCCAGCTCCTCCTTGCCGAACGGCTTGGCGAGGTAGCCCCAGGCGTCGTAGCGGGCCGCCGTGGTGGGCAGGTCGCCGCCGGCGCTGAAGAAGACGAGGGGGACCTCGGCGGTGAGGGGATTGAGGCGGAGGGCGGCGACGAGGCCGGCGACGTTGAGGCCGGGCATCTTGAGGTCCTGCAGCAGGATGCCGGGCTGCTCCTGCTCGACCGTCTCGAGGATCTCGGCGGGGTCGGAGAGGCGGATGGCGTTGTAGCCGAGCGCCTCCACGAGGAGGGCGGTGCTCTCCAGCACGTCGGGCTCGTCGTCGACAATCAGGACCTTGTCTTTGATGTGCACCATCTCCGTACGTGGAAACCTTCGCCGCCCTCCTAGTTGAGGCTTTAGGGACGGGCAGCCCTTGCTGTCCCACCCCGCGCGCCGTCCAGTGAGCGTGGCGCATCTGCATCGCCCCGGCGGTCATCCCGTTTTCGCTGCGGGCGGACTTGGGGCCTGATTTTGCCTATTTAGGCGCGGGGCGGACGGATTCGGCGCAAAGGTGATATGGGAGGTTTTGCGGGAGGGCTACCCTCTAGAAGGGGGAGCCTGTTTGGTTAAGTCTGACGGTGTGAAGGGACAAGGGTCGGGTGGGGCATCTTTGGTGATGCCGCATCCGGGAACAACCCATGAAGCGCACCCTGATCGCCATGCTCAGCCTCGGACTCTTGCTGGGGGCCATGCCCCTGGTGGGGTCCGCCACCGCCGCAAGCCCCGCCGTCGCCTTCGGCATGGAGTCCGCCTCCATGGCCGCCCAGGCCAGCGCGGGCGTGAAGGCCGACTACGGCACGTTCTGGATCGGCCCCTGGACGCTCTCGGGCGGCTGGGGCGGCCCTGACAACGAGCTCACCAACATGAAGAACGCCGGCGTCACGCCCGCGGTCCACTTCTACTACTGGGGCGACGACATCACGCCGTCCTGCGTCGAGAACGGCTGCTGGAGCAGCCTGCACAACGCGCAGAAGACCAAGGCCGGCTGGCAGCAGCTCGCCCAGCAGATGACGGACCACTTCAACTCCAAGATGGGCGGCAAGCCCGTCATGGTGTTCCTGGAGTCCGAGTTCAACAAGGGCGGCATCCAGTCCTACGAGCCGTTCGACGGCTACATGGCCGACATGGCGAACTTCATCCACGCCAAGTACCCCGCCGCCCAGGTCGTCCTCGGCTTCGGCAACTGGGGCGCGAGCGCGTGGGGCACCTTCGACCGTGCCGCCGCGGCCAGCGACTTCACCGGCCTGCAGGGCATGCGCGGCTCGACGCACGAGACCGGCGCCGCCTACAGCAACCTGTACGCGAGCACCCTCACGGGCGTCAAGACGCTGCAGACGCTGTTCCACAAGCCCATCGTCCTCACCGACATCGCGCTGAGCAGCTACCCCGAGCCGGGCTACCTGACCCCGCAGAAGGACGGCCTCAAGGCCTTCTTCACCAACATGGGCGAGCTGAAGGCCGCCGGCGTGCAGGCCATGATCTACCGCTCGTGGACCGACTCGCCGGGCATGGACCTCGCGAACTACTACGGCATGGCCGAGCGCTACTGGGGCCTGGCCAGCTCGGGCGGGGCCTACAAGCCCGCCGCCCAGGTCTGGATCGACGGCGTCAAGGCGGAGCGCGCCAACGCGGCGCCCGCCCCGACCCCGACGCCCACTCCGGTCCCGACGCCGACCCCGACCACCACGACCACCACGACGCCCCCTGTGCCGACCGGCCCGTTCACGGCCACGTTCGCGCCCAGCGGCGGCGTCAACGAGTGGTGGGTCGACGTCAAGGTGACCTCCTCGGGCGCCATCAGCAGCGTCGCGGCAACCACCAACGGGGTCGCGCACAACCTGCCGAAGACCGCCTGGGGCACCTGGGCGACCAGCTTCAACGTCCCCAAGGGCACCCCCGTCGTGTTCACCGCGAAGGACGCCAGCGGCGCCACCGCCACCTCGGCGGCCGTCGCCTGGCTCCTCCCGGCGGGCACGCCGGTGACCACGGCGCCCGCCCCCGCGCCCACCCCGGCGCCGGTGCCGGCCGGCTTCACCGCCAGCTTCGCCCCGCGCGCCGTCGGCAACGGCTGGTGGGTGGAGACCGCGGTCACCTCGGGCACCGCCATTAGCAAGGTCGAGGTCAGCATCGGCGGCGGCGCCTACACCGCGCTGCCCAAGACCGCCTGGGGCACCTACGCCAAGAGCCTCCCCGTCCCCGGGGGCGCCCTCGTGGTGTTCAAGGCGACCTCGCCCACCGGCGCCACCGCCGTGAGCCCGGCCACCGCGTGGAAGTAACCCCATCCACCCCCTCCTCCCCCTCCACCACCGCCGCACCCTGCGGCTTCCGTGGGCACCCCCCACAGGCCTGAAATGAACCCGACCAAGAACTCCCTGACAGCCACGCTGCTCACCGCAGCCCTCTTCCTCGTCCTCGTCCCCAGCAACGCCGCCGCCGTGGCCCTGCCCCCCGAGGGGGTGCACCTGGCCACGATGGGCGACCTGCGCAGCGACATCACCGTGACGTGGCGCATTCCCGGCGCCGACGGCACGCAAGGCATCGACTACGGCGCCAGCTCCGCCTACGGCCAGCACCTCGCGGCCGCCGCGCAGGGCTCCGGCGTCTACTCGGCGCACCTGACCGGCCTCACCGCCGCGACGGCCTACCACTACCGCGTCGGCTCCGCCGCCTCGGGCTGGAGCGCCGACCACAGCTTCACGACCGCCCCGGCCAACCAGCTGGACCGTGCGGTGAAGATTGGCCTCGTCGGCGACACCGGCGACAACGTGGACACCGCCGCCGCGATGGCGCGCCTCAAGGCCGCCGGCCTGGACGCCGTCCTGCACGCGGGCGACCACACCTACGTCACCGGCGGCTCCGGCTGGGACGCCTACATGCGCGAGATCCAGGCCGTGGCGGCCGAGGTGCCCTACCTAGGCGTCATCGGCAACCACGACGTCGAGTCGTGCTGCGGCATCAGCCAGTACGTTTCGCACTTCGCCTTCCCCGGCAACGAGCAGTGGTACTCCACCGACGTGGGCAACATCCACATGGTCATCCTGGACGACGAGCCCGCCTCCGGCGACGGCTCGCACTTCCCCGAGGCGATGAACCTCATCACCCCCGGCACCCCGCAGTACGCCTGGCTCGCGGGCGACCTCGCCGCCGCCAAGGCGACGGGCCGCTACGTCGTGGTGGCGTTCCACCGCCCGGTCTACTCGTCGAACCTGGCGCACCCGAGCAACACCGCCATGCGCGCCAGCCTGGAGCCGCTGTTCACGGCCAACCGCGTCGACCTCGTGGTCAACGGGCACTCGCACAACTACGAGCGCACCTACCCCGTGGTGGCCGGCGCCGTCAAGGACGGCAACGCCAACACCTACACGCGCGGCGTCGCGCCCATCTACCTCGTGACCGGCGCGGGCGGCGAGAGCCTCTACAACACGTGGCAGGCCCAGCCCGCGTGGAGCGCCAACCGCGTCGCGCAGTACGAGTGGGTCGAGGTCGTCGCGGGCAGCGACGGGACCCTGAAGGTGCAGGCGCACCGGACCAGCGACAACGTGGTGTTCGACTCGTTCACCATCAACCCAGCCAGCGCGCCGACTCCGACACCCACGCCCACGCCGACCCCGACGCCGACTCCGACGCCTACGCCGGCTCCGACCCCGACCCCGGCGCCTGGGCCGTTCACGGCGACGTTCGCGCCGAGCGGCGGCATCAACGAGTGGTGGGTCGACGTCAAGGTGACGTCGGCCAGCGCCATCGCCTCGGTCAGCGCGACCGTCAACAACGGCGTTGCGCACAGCCTGGCCAAGACGGCTTGGGGCACCTACGCGGCGAGCTTCAGCGCACCGAGGGGCTCCTCGGTCGTGTTCACGGCCAAGGACGCGGCGGGCTCCAGCGCGGTCTCAACGGTGATTCAGTGGCTCGGCGCGGTTCCGACGCCCACGCCGACACCGACCCCGACGCCCACTCCGACGCCGACGCCGGTCCCGGGTGGCTTCACTGCCACCTTCACGCCGAGCGGCGGCATCAACGAGTGGTGGGTCGACGTCAAGGTGACGTCAGCCAGCGCCATCGCCTCGGTCAGCGCGACCGTCAACGGCGGCGCCGCGCACACCCTGCCGAAGACGGCATGGGGCACCTACGCGGCGAGCTTCAACGCCCCGAAGGGCTCCACGGTCGTGTTCACCGCCAAGGACGCCACGGGGGCGACCGCCACCTCGGCGGCCGTCGCCTGGCTCATGCCCGGCGGAACGCCCGCGCCCGCGCCGGGCCCAACCCCGGTGCCGACTGGCTTCACGGCCAGCTTCGCGCCGCGCGCCATCGGCAACCCGTGGTGGGTCGAGAGCGCCGTCACCAGCGCCTCGCCCATCGCGAAGGTGCAGGCCAAGGTTGGCAGCGGCGCCTGGACGGACCTGCCCAGGACGGCGTGGGGCACCTACGCCAAGAGCCTGCCCGTCCCCGCCGGGGCGCAGGTGGCCTTCC
>JAXDQP010000067.1:0-20106 GCA_034667745.1 Thermoplasmata archaeon | reverse complement strand
TGTATTTCTTCGAGAACCACGGCCGCTACTCGCACAACTGGAGAAGCGTCGCGGCCCGGCGCGAACCTCTTCAGCGTCATCTGCTGGAGTGGATCACTGGTCACCCTGGCTGCACCCAAGGGGAAGTTGTAGCGGAAGCCGGGGCCTTTGGCGTAAGCCGAGGCACGGCCCTGCGCCGCATCAACCGTTTATTGTCCGCGGGCCTCGTGACTGTCCAGAAAGAAGGACGGGCACTCCGCTACTTCGGCGTAATCGACTCCGGGCCTTCAGACAACAAGACTCGGTAGTTGGCCATCAGTCGTTGCGAGGGAACGTGCTATGGTTTGCCTAGTGGTTGCGCGCCAGACCGTCTTGCGCGGGTTGCGGTACCTCCTGGAGTGTCCGTTGATTCCAGGAAGTTCCGAGCCTTGTCTATCCGTCGCCACCCCTCCATTTTTAAGGAGGCAGACGCTTCCCGGCCTTGGGGAAACCGGCTTTAGCGGCCGCCGAAAAGGATAGTGCGGGCAAATGGCCCGACTAACCGCGGTTTTTGGGAGCTTCGCGCGGGCGTCAGCCGTTCAGGGCGGCACAATCTTCCCGTTCAGCACGACCATCGTGGCGGTGTTGCGGCCCAACTCGGCGGCCCACTGGTTCGCGTTGGCGACGTCGTGCAGGACGAGGTTGGCAATCTTGCCTTCCTCGATGGAGCCGACCTTGTCCTCGACGCCGAGGGCGCACGCCGCGTTCCAGGTGACTCCCGTGAGCGCCTGGGCCGGGGTGAGGCCCATCGCGTAGCACGCCATCTGGGCGGCGAACTGCGGGTCCACGACGGGGTTGTTGGGGTTGTGGTCGGTGGCGAGCGCGACGGGCACGAGCGCCTCCATGAGCTTGGCCGCGGGAGCCCACTGGCGCGTCATCAATGTGAGCGGCACGGTGGGCGTGAGGGTCGCGATGGTGCCGTGCTCGGCCATGGCGGCGATGCCGGCCTCGGAGACCTTGAGCAGGTGGTCGACGGCGTGGCAGCCGAGCCGTGCGCCCATCTCCGCAGCGCCGGTGTTGGCCAGCTCGTCGGCGTGGAGGCGGAGCTGGAAGCCGAGCTCCTTGGCCTTGCGGAGGATGCGCTCGCCCTGCTCGACGGTGAAGGCACCCTCGTCCACGAAGACGTCGCAGAAGCGCGCGACCTCCTGGCGGTGCGCGGCCGGGAGCATCTCCTCCACGACGAGGTCCACGTAGGCGTCCGCGCGGCCCTTGAACTCCTCGGGGATGGCGTGCGCGCCGAGGAAGGTGGAGACGATGGGGACGCCGGTGCGCTTGGAGACCTTGGGGTGCAGCGCGAGGGTGCGCAGCTCGGTCTTGGTGTCGAGGCCGTAGCCGGACTTGGCCTCGACCGTCGTGGTGCCGCGCTTGAGCATCCGCTTGAGGCGCACGACCGCCGCCTCCTCCAGCTCGTTGTCGGTGGCCTCGCGGGTGGCGCGCACCGTGGACATGATGCCGCCGCCGGCCGCCAGGATGTCGGAGTAGCTCTTGCCCTGGAGCTTCTGCTTCAGCTCGTTCGAGCGGTCGCCGGCGTAGACGAGGTGCGTGTGCGGGTCCACGTAGCCCGGCGTCAGCAGCTTGCGCTTGGCGTCCACGGTCTTGACGACCTTGCCCTTCCAGTCGGGGTCCGGCCCCACCCAGACGATGCGGCCCGCGCGCACGGCGACGGTCCAGCCCGCCTCCAGGCCCGCCTCGGCCGCCTCGAAGCCGTCGCGCGCCTTGTTGGGCCCCTCCAGCGTCGCCACGGTGGCGGTGCGGATGAGGAGGTCGGCGGGCGCGTCGGTCACGCATGGTTGAAGGGGGGCGCGTGCATAAGCGCCGCGATGGCCCTCCAGCCCAGCCCCGCCGCGCTGCCCCCGCGCCGCCCAGCGCCAGCGGACCCACGCTTCCTGGAGCTGTTCGGCCACCCGGCCGCAGGCGCCGACCTCCTGCTCGCGGGCGTTCCCTTCGACGGCGCGGTCATCGGCCGCAAGGGCTGCCGGGAGGGGCCGACCGCCATCCGCGAGGCGATGCGGTTCCTGGCCACGCACGACCCGGTGCACGGCATCGACCTCGCGGGCTTCCGCGTCCACGACGCGGGCGACGTGCAGGTCGGCGACGCGGGAGTCCTCGACACGCACCGCCTCGTCCGCGCGGAGGCCAAGGCGCTGTTCGCGACGCAGCGGCCCGTCGTGCTGCTCGGCGGCGACAACAGCCTGAGCGCGCCGCACGTGCAGGCCCTCAAGGACGCGCGTGGCGGCCGCGTCGGCCTCGTCGTCCTGGACGCGCACTACGACCTGCGGCCGGTCCCCCCCGACGGCGTCCCCACCAGCGGCACCCCGTACCGCCGCCTCATCGAGGACGGCACCGTCGCGCCGGAGAACGTCGCCGAGGTCGGCATCCGGCCGTACGCCAACACGAAGGCGCTCGCCGCCTACGCCGCCGAGGTGGGCGTGCATGTCTGGCACATGGGCCAGGTGCGCGGGGAGGGCATGGCGAAGGTCGCCGCGCACGCCATCGCCCAGGCCGCCAAGGGCGTTGACCACCTGTTCCTGAGCGTCGACATCGACGGCCTCGACCAGTCCATCGCGGGCGGCTGCAGCGCGCCCGGCGCGGGCGGCCTCACCTTCGAGGAGGCGAGCGCCCTCGTGCACGCCGTCGGCTCGCATCCGCTCTGCCGGGGCATGGACCTCGTGGAGGTCGCGCCCGGCCTCGACCCGACCGGCAACACGGCGCGGACGGCGGCGCAGCTCGTGGCGGCGTTCGCTGGCGCCATCGCCTCCCGCCGCGCCTGACCACACCGGAGAGTCAGCGGAAGTAAAGCCGCATCCCGAAGTCAATCCAGGAGTCCGGCAGCAGGCGCTTGGCGATGTTGCCGGCCTTGGCGTCCAGCGGCGCGAAGTTGTGGAAGCTCGGGTGCTGCGCAAGGCAGGCCTTCACGATTTTGCGCGCGATGACGCGGGGGTGCGCGCCGCGCTCCAGCATCCGCCGCTTCTGCCAGCGCGCGTAGAGCGGCGCGTAGGGTCCCTCCAGCGTCGGGTTGTCGGCCTTCGCCTGCGCGAGGCTGCGCTGGCCGAAGTTCGTGCGGATGACGCCGGGCTCGACGAGGACCGCGCGCACGCCGAAGCGGCGCACCTCGTTGTCCAGCGCCTCGGTGAGGGCGCGCAGCGCGAACTTGGTGGAGCAGTAGGCGCCCAGGAGGGGGACGGACACGTGGCCGGCGATGCTGGAGACGTTGACGATGCGGCCGGAGCCCTGGCGCCGCATGGTGGGCAGGGCGAGGCGGGCCAACTCGTGCGGGCCGACGACGTTGGTTTCGTGCATGGCGCGCAGCGTGGCGGCGCTCGTGTCCTCGACGGCGAGCATGGCGCCGTAGCCCGCGTTGTTGACCACGGCGTCGATGCGTCCGTGCCGGGCCAGGATTTCCTTCATCGCGGCCGCGCGGCTTGCCGCATCGGCCACGTCGAGCGCAAGCGTCTCCACGCTGCCCGGCGCGGCGAGGTCGGCGATCTTGGCGGCGTCGCGCGCGGTGGCCACCACGAGGGCGCCGGCGCGGGCCAAGTGTGCGACCGCTTCCCGCCCGATGCCGCTGGCGGTGCCCGTGACCAGGATGACCGGCTTCGCGACGCGCTGCACACCCGCCGCACCCGAGGCGCGCTCTTGGCCGTGCCGGACAGGGCCTTCCCTTGCTAGCTCACAGCCGCGCCAGGAACAGAATCAGGAACGGGATGCCGAAGAGGCCGCCCGCCACGGCGATGCCGATGCCCATCTCGTTCAGGGTGCCGCTGGCCTCGCTCGCGGGCGCCACGGTCGCCGCCGCAACTGCGCCGGGGGTCGTGGGGTCGGCGGTGACGGGGCCTTGCGCGGGCACGGTGACCGGCGGCAGGGCGCCGCTCGGCGGAGGGACGACGACTACGGGGGTGGGGCGGGGCGTGGGCGGCTTGATGGGGTTCGGGATGGGCGCGGGGCGCTCGACGCTGGGGGGCAGCGGGAGGTCCCAGCTGCCGGAGAGGAACGCCTCGTTGCCGCCGACGTCGGTGGCCAGGACGCCGTAGAAGAGGCGGGCGGTGCCGTTGGGCACGACGAGCTCCGTCGCGTAGGTGCGGCCCTCGCCGAGGCCGAGGTCGGCGCTGAAGGAGGCGAGGTGGCCTGCCACGTCTTGGAGGGCGTAGTTCAGCACGACCGACGCGATGCCCAGGTCGTCGCTGGCGTTGACGCGGAAGGCGTAGGGCGACCCGGGCGCGAGGGGCTCCACGGTGAAGTTGCTCACTGGGCGCAGCACGGGCGGCACGCGGTCCGTCACCACGAGCAGCGTGGTGGGGCCGACGCGGTCCGCCATCAGGACGCCGGCGTTGCCGCCGTTGGCGAGGGCGTTGTAGGGCGCCGTCACGTAGGGCGACGAGAGCGCGAGGGCGTCGGGAACGTTGGGCGCCTCGACCGTGAGCTGCCACGCCGTCGAGTTGGCGAGGGGGTTGGCCAGCGTCCCGTAAGGCAGCGTGAAGGCGGCTGCCAGACGCGTCTCGTCCGTGACGGTGCCGACGAAGACCTTCGCCTTGCTGCCGTCGGTGGGGGCGACGACGAGGCGCGCCGCCGGCAGCTTGCCCACGTTGAAGGGGATGGCGTTGCCGCGGGCGTCGAGGATGGAGGCGGTGACGTTCACCACGCCGGCCCGGAAGCCCAGCACCTGCACGCGGGGGTCGGCGACGGTTTGGCCCTGAACGGTGCTGCTTCCGCCGGTGGGCGGGGGGGAGAACTTGAACCGGCCGTGGTGGACCGCGCTGTCGGCCGTCGCGGTGGCCAGCCCGACGGCGCGGTTGGCGGTGTCGAGGGCGTTGGCGGCGGCGCCCGTCACGACCTGGACGAGCGGGCCGGACTGCGTCTGGACGTAGGCGACGGTGGCGCCGCCCTGCGCGGTGGCGGCGTCCGCCATGGTGGCGCGCGCGGCCTCCGCGAAGGCGGCGGTCTGGCCGCGCTGGGCGGCGAGGATGGCCAGGATGTTCATCGCCTGGTCGAGGGGGATGGCCTGGCTGCCGGCGACGGCGGCCACGGCGTCCTGGCCCTGGCCCGTGATGGCGACGAGGTTGCCCTGCGAGTTGGTGGCGTAGGCCAAGAACAGGTCGCCGGTGGCCGTGGCGCCGTCCGCGATGGGCGTCGGCGGGGGAGGCAAGGGGGGCGGGGGGGCCTGCGCGAAGCCGGCGGGAGCCAGGAGCGCCACGGCCACGGCAATCGTGGCGAGGGCAAGGTTCAAGCGCCGGTCCATGCTACTTCCAGGACAAACGGGGGTCTTAGAGGTTGCCTGTTTTCCTTCCTGGCGCCTTTTGAACCCAGTGGAGGCGTTTCCCATCTGTCAAGGGGCCGGCGCCGCCGCGGCGGGCGGCAGCGGCGCGAGGTCGGCCTGGAGGATGCGGACGGCGTCCAGGATGGCCCACGCCAGGCCCACCGCGCCGGGGACCACGAGGGGGTAGGACCCCAGCAGGACGAGGGCGGCCTGCGACGCGCCCCGGGCGGCGAGGCGGCTGTGCGGGTTGCGCCACCCCGCCACGAGGGCCCCCACGCCAGGCAGCGGCACGAGGTTCAGGACGCCCAGCGCGATGCGCGTGCCGGGGCGGAGCTGGAGCCGCAGGCGACGCATCGCGAGGCAACCCGCGCCCCTCCACTAAAAACCGGCTGCTTGGCGCACGCGCGCCCTGGGCGGCGGCCGCGCGTCCCCCCGCAACGCTCCAAATCCTCTTATCAGACCCCCGGCTCGCGCGGCCAGGAAGGCGCCTGCGTGAACCTCTTCGAGTACCAAGGCCGCGAACTGTACGAGCAGTACGGCATCCCCTGCGCCAAGGGCTTCGTCGTCGCCTCGATGCAGGAGCTTGAGGCCAAGATCGCCCAGGCGCACTACCCCGTCGTCGTGAAGGCGCAGGTCCTGGTCGGCGGCCGCGGCAAGGCCGGCGGCGTCAAGTTCGCCGACAACGCGCAGCAGCTGCGCGAGGTCACCAAGTCCATCCTCGGCCTCGACATCAAGGGCCACGTCACCAAGAAGGTCATGGTGGCGCAGAAGCTGGACTTCGCGCGCGAGTTCTACCTCTCGCTGCTTGTGGACCGCGCCAGCCGCCGCCACATGATGATCTTCAGCCCCGACGGCGGCGTCGAGATCGAGTCGGTGCCGGAGGAGCGCATCTTCAAGGCCACCATCGACCCCCTCACTGGCTTCCAGCCCTTCCACGCCCGCGCCGTCCTGCTCAAGAGCGGCCTCGACGCCGACACCCAGAAACAGATTGGCGCCCTGATGGCCAAGCTCTACACGCTGTTCGTCAAGATGGACTGCGAGCTGGCCGAGGTCAACCCGCTGGCGGTACTACGTGGCGACGGCAAAGTCGTCGCCGGCGACGCGAAGGTCGTGCTGAACGACTCCGCGCTGTTCCGCCACAAGGAGTTCCAGCAGAAGGACGAGAGCATGACCGACCTGGAGCAGGAGGCGCGCGAGAAGGGCGTCGCCCTCGTCCAGCTCGACGGCAACATCGGCGTCATGGCCAACGGCGCCGGCCTCACCATGGCCACCCTCGACGCCTTGACCCACTTCGGCGCCAAGCCCAGCGTCTTCCTCGACCTCTCGGGCACCGACAACCCGGAGAAGGTCGCCGAGGCCGTCCGCCTCATGAAGAAGGCCAAGCCCGCCGTGATGTTCCTCAACCTCTTCGGCGGCATCACCAAGTGCGACACCGTCGCCAAGGGCCTCGTCCAGGTGCTGCAGAAGGAGGGCGTCGAGTTCCCCATCATCACCCGCATCAAGGGCACCAACGCCAAGGAGGCGAACGACATCCTGCACAGCTTCGGCCTGGAGACCGCCAACACGCTCCAGGAGGCCGCGCAGAAGGCCGCCGAGATGGCCAAGAGCCCCACCAAGTACAAGATTGTCAAGGCGACCCACGGGGGTGCCTGATGGCGGTCGTGCTCACCAAGGACTCCCGCATCGTCGTGCAGGGCGCGACGGGCTACCAGGGCCAGTTCCACATCGGCCAGATGAAGCAGTTCGGCACCAACGTCGTCGCCGGCGTCACCCCCGGCAAGGGCGGCGAGGCGGTCCACGGCGTCCCCGTCTTCGACACCGTCGCGGAGGCGGTCCAGAGGACCCAGGCCAACACGAGCCTCGTCTTCGTCCCCGCGCCGTTCGCCAAGGACGCCGTGCTGGAGGCGGTGGACGCCGGCTGCAAGGTCGTCATCGTCATCACCGAGCACATCCCGGTCCACGACTCGGCCGTGTTCGTCAACTACGCCAAGGCCAAGGGCGTCACCCTCATCGGCCCCAACTGCCCCGGCGCGTGCAGCCCTGGCGCCAACTCCAAGGTCGGCATCCTGCCGGGCACCATCTTCAAGCCCGGCCCGGTCGCCGTCGCCAGCAAGTCCGGCACCCTCACCTACGAGATCGTCGCCGCGCTGTCGGAGGCCGGCATCGGCCAGAGCGCCTGCCTCGGCCTCGGCGGCGACCCCGTCCCCGGCACCACGCTCCTCGACGCCGTGAAGCTGTTCGAGAACGACCCCGACACCAAGGCCATCGTCCTCGTCGGGGAGATTGGCGGCGGCCACGAGGAGGAGGCGGCGGAATACATCCAGCGCACGGGCCTCGCCAAGCGCAAGCCGGTCTACGCCTACGTCGCCGGCCGCACCGCGCCCGAGGGCAAGAAGATGGGCCACGCGGGCGCGCTCGTCGAGAAGGGCAAGGGCACCGCGGAGAGCAAGCTCAAGGCGTTCGCCGCCGCCGGCGTCAAGGTCGCCACGTTCCCGACCGACATCGCAGGCTTCGTCAAGGCCGACCTGAAGCTGTAGCCACGAAACCGCGGATTGCGCTGATTCCGGGATTCTAGGTCATCCGCGCCATCGCGCATCTGCGGTTTTGCGCGTCACTCGTGGTCGAGCGCCTTCAGGAACCTGCGCCCGTCCGCGCGGCCCCAGCGCAGGCCCTCGTGGATGACGGAGAGGTCGCGGCTGAGGCGGTGCAGGCCCGTCGGGTGGTCCGGCCGGATGATGCGGACGCGCACGCCCTTCGGCGGGTCCTCGGCGTAGTGGATGGCCGCCTGCTTCAGCTCCTGGTGGTGCAGGATGCCCTGCCGCAGCGCCGGGTACTTGCGGGCCGTGAAGCGCGCCAGGGCCGCGTTGTCCTTGCGGCGGGGGCCGACGGGGGTGTTGAGGATGAGCGTCACGTCCTTGGCGCCCTCCTCCACCGCCTTGTAGACGGGGATGGGGTCGCCGATGCCGCCGTCGAGGTACTGCCGGCCGTCGATGGTCACCGGCTCCCCCGACGCGAACGGCAGGCGGCCGGTCGCCTTCAGCCACGGGATGATGGGGCCCGCGCGGATGTCCTTGTAGACGGTGGAGCCGGAGTGGATGTCCACGGCCGTGACGATGACGGGCCACTTGGCGCGCCGCAGCGCGTCCTGGTCGATGGGGCGCTCGTTCTCGTAGATGATCTCCAGCAGCGCGTCGTGGTCGAGGATGGGGCCGCGCCGCAGCAGGGCGCGCCGGTAGCTCAGGATGCGGCGGTCGGCCGCGTAGTCCCAGGTCTTCTCGGCGTAGCGCGCCTGCCCCGCCGAGTACCACGCCGCGAGGGCGCCGCCCGCGCTGGTGCCGTAGACGGCGTCCCAGGGGGCGTGCCCGGCCTCCTCGAAGCTGCTCAGCACCCCGTTGGCGTAGGCGCCCCGCATGCCGCCGCCCTCGATGACGAGGACGGTCCGCGGCTTTCGCACGCACCCCGCAGCCCGGCCGTCCCGAAAACCGTTGGCTCTTGCTGCGCGCGCCCGGCTACGCCTTGTTGATGGCGTGGATGGCCTTGCCGTGCAGCGCCTCGGCGGCCTCCATCAGGCCCTCCGACAGCGTCGGGTGGGGGTGGACGGTGAGCGCGAGGTCCTCGGCGGTGGCGCCCATTTCCAAGGCCAGGACGGCCTCGCTGATGAGGTCGCTGGCGCCGGGGCCGAGGATGTGGACGCCCAGAAGGCGGTCGGTCTTGGCGTCCGCGATGACCTTGTAGAAGCCCTCCACCTCGCCGGCGGCGAGCGCGCGGCCGAGGGCGGCGACGTTGAAGGTGCCGACCTTGACCTCGTGCCCCGCCGCCTTCGCCTGCGCCTCCGTCAGGCCGGCGGTGGCGATCTCGGGGTCGGTGAAGATGACGCCGGGGATGGTCGCCCAGTCGGCGGCGGCGCCGGTCTTGGTGCCCTTGATGCGGGCGGCGATGGCCTCGGCGGCGACGATGCCCTCCTTGCTGGCCTTGTGGGCGAGCATCGGGCCGTGCGTGACGTCGCCGATGGCGTGGATGTGCGGCACGTTCGTGCGCCGCTGCAAATCCGTCGGGACGAAGCCGCGCTCGTCCAGCTTGACGCCGGCGCGCTCCAGGCCGAGGCCCTTGGTGTTGGGGCGGCGGCCGACGGAGACCAGGACGTGGTCGCACTCGACGGCCTGCTCCAGGCCCTTGACCTCGAAGGTGACCCGGACGCCGCCGCCGGAGGGCTTGGCCTCCTTGGCGCGGGCGCCGAGGTGGAGGTCCCACTTGCGGCGCTTGAGGATGCGCTCCAGCCCCTTCGCGATTTCCTGGTCCACGCCGGGGACGAGCTGGTCCATCATCTCGACGACGGTGACCTTGGCGCCCAGGTTGGCGTAGGCGCAGCCCAATTCCAGGCCGATGACGCCGCCGCCGATGATGCAGAGGTGGCGCGGCACCTGCTGGAGCTCCAGGGCGCCCGTGGAGGAGAGGATGCGCTTCTCGTCGAACTTGAAGCCGGGAATCTCGATGGTGCTGCTGCCCGTCGCCACGATGAACGCCTTCGCCTTCACGGTGCGCTTGCCGGCGGGCCCCGCGACCTCGACGGCGTCGGGCGCGGTGAACGTGGCGCGGCCCTGCGCGACGTCCACCTTGTTGGCCTTGAGCAGGCCCGTGATGCCGCCAACGAGGCGGTCCACGATGCTCTGCTTCCACGCCACCATCGCCTTCATGTCGATGATGGGGTCCGCGTAGGTGAGGCCCTTCTCGGCGCCGTGCAGCGCGTGCTTGTGGTCCTTCGCGGCCGAGATGATGGCCTTGCTCGGGATGCAGCCCACGTTGAGGCAGACGCCGCCCAGCTTGCCCTCGTCCACGCAGAGCGTCCGCAGGCCAAGCTGCCCGCAGCGGATGGCCGCCACGTAGCCGCCGGGGCCGGCGCCGATGACGACCACGTCGTAGGCGTCGCCCGGCACCGGCTTGGCCGCGGTGGCCTGCTCCTGGGCTTGTGCCATCAGAGGGTCTCCAGCAGGAGAAGCTGGGGGTCCTCGAGGTAGCGCAGCAGCGTGTTCGCGAACATCGCGCCGTTGTAGCCGTCCACGATGCGGTGGTCGAAGCTGAACGAGAGGTTCATGCGCCAGCCGATGGCGATTTTGCCGTCCTTGACGACCGGGACCTGCTTCATCTCGTGGACGCCCATGATGGCGACCTCGGGGTAGTTCAGGATGGGCGTCGCGAGCAGGCCGCCGAGCTTGCCGAGGCTCGTGATGGTGAACGTCGAGCCCTGCAGCTCCTCCAGCTTGGCCTTGCCGGCGCGGGTGCGCTCCGACAGGTCCAGGATTTCGCGGGCGATGTCCAGCAGGCCCTTGCGGTCGGCGTCGCGCACGACCGGGACGATGAGGCCGTTGTCCGTCGCCGTCGCGATGCCGATGTGGAGGTAGGACTTCTTGACGACCTCCTGGGTCGTCTCGTCGAACGCGACGTTGACCTCCGGGTGGCGCTTGAGCGCGGCCACGGCGGCCTTCACGATGAACGGCAGGTAGGTCAGCTTGACGCCGCGCTCCTCCGCCGTCGCCTTCGCCGCCTCCTTGAGCGCCACGAGCTTGTCGCAGTCGACCTCGGCCACGTAGGTGAAGTGGGTCGCCGTGAACTTCGAGCGCTCCATCGCCTTGCTGATGGTGCGCCGCAGCCCGCGCAGCGGAACGCGCTCCTCGCGGGCCGGGTCGGTGCTGTACTTGACGTCCGCGTAGCTGAAGCGCGCGCCTCCCTGCGCCGGCGCCTCGCCGGCGGGGGCGGTGGGGCGCTTGCCGAAGCCCTCCAGGTCCTCGCGGGTGACGCGGCCGTTCTGGCCCGTCCCGAGGACCTGGTTGATGTCGATGCCCTTCTCGCGCGCCAGCCTGCGCACGGCGGGAGCGGCCGTCGCCTTGTAGCCGGAGGGAACCGTGGGCTTGGCCGGCTGCTGCGCGGCAGGCGAGGTTGCGCCCTCGCGGCGGGCGATGACTTTGGTCGCGGCGGCAATCTCCTTGGGCAGCTCGAAGAGCGTCTTCTCCTCCTTCGCTTCCGGCTTGGCCTCCGTGGACGGCTTGGCGGGAGCCGCCTTCGGCTCGGCCTTGGGCGTCTGCGCGGCAGCGGCCGCAGGAGCGGAAGCCGGCGTGCTGGGGGCGGCGGCGACGCCACCCTCCTCGATCTCCACGATGACCTGCCCGACCTTCGCCATCTCGCCCTCCTTCAGGTGCTGCTTGGCGATGGTGCCCTTGCGCGGGCTCGTCAGCTCGACGGTGGCCTTGTCCGTCATCACTTCGACGAAGGGCTCGTCCTCGGCGACCGCCTCGCCCTCCTTCTTGATCCAGCGGACGATTTCGCCCTCCTGGATGCCCTCGCCGATGTCCGGCAGCTTGAACTTGAACGTCATCGCGGGGCCTCCTAGTAGTTGACGACCTGCTCGACGGCGTGCAGGACCTTGTTCGCGTTGGGCATGTAGAGGTTCTCCAGCGTGAACGGGAACGGCGTGTCGTAGCCGGTGACGCGCTTGATGGGCGCCTCCAGGTACTCCAGCGCGTGCTCGGCGATGGTGGCGCTGACCTCGCCCGCGAAGCCGCCGGTGAGGGGGGCCTCGTTGACGATGACGACGCGGCCGGTCTTGCGGACGCTGGCCAGGACCGTGTGGCGGTCCCACGGGTTGATGGTCCTGAGGTCGATGACCTCGCAGGAGATGCGGCTCTTCTCGGCGGCCTCGGCGGCGGCGGTGCAGAGGGGCAGCATCGCGCCGTAGGAGACCAGGGTGACGTGGTCGCCCTCGCGGACGACCCTGGCCTTGCCGATGGGCTCCGTGAAGTACTCCTCGTTCACGTCGGCCTTCACGGCGCGGTAGATCTTCTTCGGCTCCATGAAGATGACCGGGTCGTTCGAGGCGATGCTGGCGTGCAGCAGCCCCTTGGCGTCGTGCGGGTTCGAGGGGATGACGACCGTGAGGCCGGGGGTGTGCGCGAAGTAGGCCTCGCCGCTCTGGCTGTGGTAGTGGCCGCCGCGGATGCCGCCGCCGTAGGGCGTGCGGACCACCATCGGGACGTTGTACTGGCCGCCGGAGCGGTAACGAATCTTGGCCGCCTCGCTCACCAGTTGGTCGAAGCCGGGGAAGATGAAGTCCTGGAACTGGATTTCGGGGACGGGGCGGAGGCCGTAGGTGGCCATGCCGATGGCGGCGCCGATGATGAGGGACTCGTTGAGCGGGGTGTCCAGCACACGGGCGTCGCCGTACTTGGCCCACAGGCCGTCGGTGGCGCGGAAGACGCCGCCGTTCTTGCCCACGTCCTCGCCGAGGACCACGACGTTCTCGTCGCGGCCCATCGCCTGGTCAAGGGTGTGCGTCACGGCCTGGATGAGGGTCATCGTCGTCATGCTAGATTCCTCCGGTGCAGTAGATGCAGAGGGCGCAGCCGGCGCCCGCGAGGAGAAGGAGTTTGAGGGGAAGGGCGAGCAGCATGCTAGTGGCTCCCGGGCACGCCGTGTTCCTTGTAATCGCGCAGCATGTCGTCGCGCTGCGAGAGAAGCTGTTCGGGGACGTGCTCGTAGACGTCGTCGAACATCGTGGCGACCTCCGGCATGGGTCCCGCCTTCTCAGCGTTCTTGATGGCCTCCTCGACCTCGGCGACCGCGTCCTTGGCCAGCTTGTCCATCTCGGCCTGGGTGAGGACCTTGTTCTTCAGCAGGAACGCCTCGAAGCGCTTCAGGGGGTCCTTCAGGGCCCACTCCTTGAGCTGCTCGGGCGGGCAGTAGCGGCTGGGGTCGTCGCTGGTGCTGTGCGCGCCCATGCGGAAGGTGACCAGCTCGATGAGCGTCGGGCCCTCGCCGCGGCGGGCGCGGTCCACCGCCTCCTTCGTGACCTTGTAGACCGCCAGGACGTCGTTGCCGTCCACCTGGATGCCGGGCATTCCGTAGGCGGCGGCCTTGATGGCGTAGGACTCCGAGGCGGACTGCTTGCTGGTGGGGACCGAGATGGCCCACTGGTTGTTCTCCAGCATGAAGATGCAGGGGCTCTTGGTGACGGCGGCGAAGTTGAGGCCGCTGTGGAAGTCGATCTCGCTGCTGCTGCCGTCGCCGAAGCTGGTCATGCTGACCTGCTTGGTGCCCTTCAGCTTCATCGCGTACGCGGTGCCGGCGGCCTGGACGATCTGGGTGCCCAGGGGCGAGGAGATGGAGAAGAAGTTGATGTCCTTGAACGAGTAGTGGACGGGCATCTGGCGGCCCTTGATCTCGTCCTCGGCGTTGCCGTAGCACTGGTGGACCATGCGCTGCATCGAGACGCCGCGCAGGAGCGGGGTGCCCGGGTTGCGGTAGTGCGGGAAAATCCAGTCGTCCTCGTTGAGGGCGTAGGCGGCCCCGATGTGGCACGCCTCCTGGCCGAGGCAGGAGAGGTAGAAGCCGATGCGGCCTTGCCGCTGCAGCAGGATGAGCTTCTCGTCCATCCGGCGGACGCGGACCATGGTCGCGTAGAGCTTGCGGAGGTCAGTGTCCGAGAGGTCGAGCTCCAAGTCCTTCTTCTTGCTCTCCAGGATGGTCAAGGGCTTCTCGGCCATGGGGCTCAGTCGGCGGCACGGGGTTCCTGGGCTTAAGGGTGCCCCAGAACGCATGAGTTTGTTTTCATGGGTTTTGGTGCCGCCCGATGGGAACAGAGATTTCGGGGACCTTTGTCGCGGGTGAACCACGGATTGCACGATTCCCGAACACTAGCCCGGGGTTTTCGTGCACTTCGTGAAATTCGTGGTTTGAAGGTCAGCGCCGCAGCCACGCCTTGTACGGCTCGGGCTTCCACGCCTTGAACGCCTCGTAGGCCGGCATCGTGCGGCGCGGGTTGCGGGCCAACTGCTCGAAGAGCCACTGGTACCACTCGCCCCAGCGCACCGACTGGACGGTGGCGCGCTTCCACTTGACGTAGTTCTCGAGGCGGCGCCACGACTCGCGGGCGAAGCCGCCGATGGCCTGGTCCACGGTCTCGACGGGCACCATGCGGCTGTGCACGAGGACGCCCATCATCTCGAACGTCATCATCACGGCGGTGGCCGCCTCCTCGAGCCTTGCCTCGCGCACCTGCTCGGCGGTGGCGCCCAGCGGGAGGGTGTAGACCTTGGCGAAGGCGTCGCGGAACTCCTGCGTGTTGAATGAGGTCACCGTCTGGAGCGCCGTCTGCTCGCGGCGGCCGCGCTCCACCTGGAGCAACTGGTAGCCCGCGAAGAGGGCGCCCACCACGAGCGACACCTGGCCGGCGAGCTGGAAGTAGGGGAGGTAGTCGGTGACGCTCACGGGGTGCCGGGCGGCCGCAGGGGGAGCCGGAACGTGAAGGTGGCGCCGCGCCCGCGCGCCTCACTAGTCACGCCGATGGTGCCGCCGTGCGCCTCGACGATGCCCTTGGAGATGTAGAGGCCCAGGCCGATGCCGCGCTCCGCGACCTCGCCGGGGGCGTGCACCTGCGAGAAGGGCATGAACAGGCGCGCCGCCTCCTCGGGGTCCAGGCCGCGGCCGCTGTCCTTCACCGAGACGACCGCCTCTTGGCCGTCGGCGGCGCAGCGCAGGGTGACTGTCCCCCCGGCGGGCGTGAACTTGATGGCGTTGCCCAGCAGGTTGTAGAGGACCTGGAGCAGCCGTGCGCGGTCCGCCACGAGGGGGACGGGCGCGGCGCAGTCGCCCGCCAGCGTGATGCCGCGCTCCCTGGCGTTGGCCTCGAAGGAGGCGACCGCCTCCCCCGCCACGGCCGCGAGGTCCAGGGGCGCCGGCTGGAGGCGCAGGCCGCCGCCCTCGACGCGGGCCAGGTCGCGCAGGTCCTCCACCTGGCGGCGCAGCGCCTCGATGTTGCGCTTGATGACCGGCAGGGACTTGGCGAAGTCAGCGTCGGGCCCCGCGCGGTCAAGGATGGCGAGGTGGAGCACGATGGGGTTGAGCGGGTTCGCGAGGTCGTGCGCAATCTGCTGGAACATGCGCTGGCGCTCGCCGGCCGCGCTGCGCAGTTTCTCGTTGGCCTCGCGCAGCAGGTCGGTGGCGACCTTGACGGCGGTGACGTCCTCCACGATGCCGACGAGGCGGGCCACCGCGCCGCCGGGGCCCGGCACGGGGAAGACGCGGCTGCGCATGTGCCGGATGGCGCCGCTGGGCTGCACGATGCGGAACTGCGCCTCCCCCAACGGGTCGGCCTGGATGCCGGCGCGCACCCGTGGGAGGTCCTCGGGGTGGACGGCCTTGAGCCAGTCGAGCGGGTCCGCCATGAAGCCCGCCACCGGGCGGCCCCACAACGTCTCGTAGGCGGGGCTGCCGTAGTAGGCCTTCCTCAGGTCGGGCGCGACGACGAAGAAGACCTCGGGGATGTTCTCGGCCACCTGCCGCAGCAGCTCCGTGCTCTCGTCCAGCAGGCGGGATTGCCGCTGCATGAGGGCGGCGGCGGCGATGGCGACCGCCGCGACGCCCGCCAGGAAGATGGCGAGGCTGATGTCCTCGCTGTCGAAGCCCGTCGCGAAGCGGTCGTCGAGCACGGTCTCGACGCCCAGGGCGGCGGCGGCCGTGAGTCCGGCGACCACGGCGGAGAGGCTCACCCGCAGGAGCAGGCCGGCGACCAGGATGGGGATGCCGAGGAAGTAGAGCAGCGCGTGCGGCTGCGCGTCGCCCACCGCGGCGGCGCGCGCCGCGAAGATGGCGAGCTCGGTGGCGGCGAGGCCCACGACGATGCCCGCGTTGAGGTGGCCGCTCCGCACCAGGGAGTAGCCGGCCAGGACAGCGGCGAGGGTGGCCAGCACGACGCCCAGCATGGCGGTGTTGCCGGTGAGCAGCGGCACTGGCAGGATGGCTGCGCCGAAGGCGGCGATGGCCAGCAGGACGGCGGCCGCCACGCTGGCCCGCCGTTGCTCGGCGACGCTGCGCAGGGAGGGGTGGGCCTGCCAGAGCCGCGCGGCGTCCATGCCGGAGCCATCGGGTCGGGCTTCTAAATCCCGGCGGCCAAGCTGTGCGGGGCCGCCTCAGGGGCGGGGCCGAGGGCGGCGGCCAGCCACTCGAACCATTCGCCGTAGCTGCGGTTGCCGCTGCGCTGGCGCTCCTCCAGGACGTAGCGGCCCAATTTGCGCCACGCCATGCGGCAGCTTGCGCCCAGGACGCTGTCGAACTCGGCCAGCGGCACGGTGCCGCGGTTGACCATCATGCCGTGGCCCTCGAAGAAGAAGTCGAGCGTCTCGGCGGCGGCGCGCAGCTCGGGGTGGACGCGGATCTCGTCCGGCTCGCAGTCGTCGGGCAGGTCGCGCACCAGCGGGTAGGCGCGGCGGACGTCGGGCTGCGAGAAGCTGGCGATGAGGTCGATGGCGGCCTGGTTGCGCGCCTTGCGCTCCGCCTGCCGCACGAGGACGACGCCGATGGCGAGCGCGGCGAGGATGGCGACCAGTTGGCCCACGCTGGCGGCGGTCTGGATGTCCATCAGGGCACCCTCGGGTTGGCGCCCCGGATCATGCCCTCAAGGAACAGCTCGCCCGCGCGGTAGGACGAGCGCACGAGCGGGCCGCTCGCGACGTAGAGGAACCCCAGGGCCTCGGCCATCCGCTGGTAGGTGGAGAACTGGTCGGGGTGGACGAACTCCAGCACCGGCAGGTGGCGCGCCTCCTGCGTGGGGCGCAGGTACTGGCCGAAGGTGACGATGTCCACGCCGGCCTCGCGCAGGTCGCGCAGGCACTCCTTGACCTCGGCCTCCGTCTCGCCCAGGCCCAGCATGAGGCTCGTCTTGGTGAAGCGCGCGCCAAGCCGCTTGTAGGTCCGCAGCACGTCGAGGCTCTGGTCGTAGCCGGCGCGGCGGTCGCGGATGGCGGGGGTGAGGCGGCGGACCGTCTCGACGTTGTGCGCCACCACGTCGGGCCGCGCCGCGACGATGCGCTGCAGCGCCTTGGTGTCGCCCTGGAAGTCGGGCGTCAGCACCTCGACCAGCAGGTCGCCGTGGTCGGCCTTGCACGACTCGATGACGCGGGCGAAGTGGTCGGCGCCGCCGTCGGGCAGGTCGTCGCGGTCCACGCTGGTGATGACGACGTAGCCGACGCCCATGATGCCGACGGTCTCGCTGGCCTTGCGGGGCTCGTCGGGGTCGAGGGCGCCGGGGCGGCCGGTGGGGACGGAGCAGAAGCGGCAGCCGCGCGTGCAGGTGCCGCCCATGACCATGAGGGTCGCGGTGCCGACGCCCTTGCCGCCCGCGCCGCCGCTCCAGCACTCGGCGAGGTTGGGGCAGCGCGCCTCCTCGCACACCGTCGAGAGGCCGCGCTCCCGGAGGGCCTGCTTGATGGCGGCGTAGGCGGGGCCGCCGGGGGCCTTGACCTTGAACCACTCCGGCAGCCGGGGCCGCACGCTGGGCGCCTCCGCCGCCCCGCCCGCGAGGGGCAGCTGGGGGAGGCCGGGGAGCCCCGTCACGCTGGTGTCCACCGCCAACTGACACTAAAGAGTAGCCCCTTTGGCCTCAAGGGCTATGCCTGCGAGGGCGATGCAGGGCTGGCTTCCGCAGCCTAGGACGCGGGGGCCATTGGTGAACCCCATGAACAAGACCCTGATCGTGCTCGCCGTCGCCCTGACGGCCCTGGTGGCCTGTCCCCCGTTGGCCAGCGCCGCCGTCGCCAGCCCCGTCGCCGCCCAGGCCGACGTCCCGACGATGTGCAACGGCCTGCCGTGCGACGTCATCAACCTCGTCTTCTGCCACACGCTGCACGTCTTCTGCGTGGCCTAGGCGGGACTGGTCCCTTTTCCCCTCTTCCTCCCGCCTCGGTGGCTACAGGACGCGGCTCTCGCCCACCGCGAGGTCCAGCAGGTCGTCGCGCCGCAGCCCCGCCTTCTCCCACGCCGCGCGAACGCGTTGGAGAGGCTCCAGCAGGGGCTCCTGCGTGAGGACGAACGTCCCCCAGTGCATCGCCGCCAGCCGCCGGGCGCCCAGGTCCTGCGCGGCCTGCACCGCCTCGTCGGGGTCGAGGTGGACGTGCTGCATGAACCAGCGCGGCGCGTAGGCGCCAATCGGCATGAGCGTCACGTCGAGCCCCTTGACGCGCGCCCCGATTTCCTTGAAGCGTGTGCCGTAGGCGGTGTCGCCCGCGAAGTGAACCTTGCGGCCCGCCGCCTCGACGACCCAGCCGCCCCACAGCGTGCGGTTGGTGTCGCGCACGCCGCGCCGGGTCCAGTGGTGCGACGGCACGAACGTGAAGCGCGCGCCCTTGAAGTCGGTCGACTGCCACCAGTCCATCTCGGTGACGTTCGGCAGGCCGCGGCGGCGGAACCAGGGCGCCATCTTGGCCGGCGCGAAGTAGTGGACCGACGGCCCCAGCCGCTTGATGGTGGCGGCGTCGAGGTGGTCGTAGTGGTTGTGGCTGATGACCACGGCGTCGATGGGCGGCAGCTCCCCGAACGCGACGCCCGGCGGCACGAGGCGCTTGATGCGGCCCGGCAGGCTGTCCGAGAACACGGGGTCGGTGAGGATGTTGAGGCCGCCCACCCGCACGAGGTAGGTCGCGTGGCCAATCCAGGTGAGCCCGATGCCGCCCGGCGGGACCGGCGGGAGCGGGCCGCCCATGCGCGGGACCCGGTGGGCGTCCAGGTG
The DNA here is from genome assembly GCA_034667745.1 of Thermoplasmata archaeon. GTDB lineage: Archaea > Thermoplasmatota > E2 > JACPAO01 > JAHFTW01 > JAHFTW01. The sequence goes on along the minus strand of JAXDQP010000067.1, from coordinate 1,282 downwards.
CGGCTTGTTCTTGCCCTTGAAGCCGCCCTCGCGCAGGATGCGGGCGAACTGGCGGAGGCCGGGCAGCGGCGCGGTCAGGCGGTCGTTGAAGTCGCGGGGCCACTCCACGCTGCGGCGAGCCGCGCCACGCTTCAAGCCGTTGCGGTCCCCGAACCAGGCGGCGGGAGGCTCGTGGGCGTCAGGCCTTGGCGCGGACGCGGGACGCAGGGGCCGGCCGGGGCGGGCGCGGCAGGTGCGCTGGCTTGCCACGGGCGGCGAACGCGAGCGACTGCCCAGGCGCAAGCTCGGCGAGGCGGTGCGATTCCAGGCCGGCGGCCTTCCACGCGGCGCGGCAGCGCTCGATGGGCTCCAGCACCGGCTCGGGGCTGAGGCGGAAGGCGCCCCAGTGCATCGGGACCATGGTGCGCGCGCGGCAGTCCTGGAACGCGGCGACCGCCTCCTCGGGGTCCATGTGCGCGGAGCCGTTGGCCTGGCGGGGCGCGTAGGCGCCGATGGGCAGCAGGGCGGTGTCGATGTCGGGGTGGCGGTGGCCAATCTGGCGGAAGAACATGCCATACGCCGTGTCGCCGCCGAAGTAGACTTTCCGGCGGCCGTCGGAGACCACCCAGCCGCCCCACAGCGAGCGGTTGGTGTCGAGGAAGCCGCGGCGGCTCCAGTGGTGCGCGGGGACGAGCTCGGCGTGGAGGTTGCCGACCGCGCCGCCCTCCCACCAGTCGAACTCCCGCGCGTGCGGCAGGCCCTGCTTGCGCAGCCACCCGGCGAGGCCGGCGGGCGCCAGGATGGGCGTCCCCTCGGGCAGGCGGCGCAGCGTCGGCAGGTCGAGGTGGTCGAAGTGGTTGTGGCTCAGCAGCACGCCGTCGACGGGCGGCAGCTGCTCCCACGGGACGCCGGGCGCCTGGAGCCGCCGGATGCCGCCGGGGAGGCGCAGCGACCACACCGGGTCGAGCAGCAGCGTCGTGCCGGACATCTGGAGGACAAAGCTGGCGTGCCCCACCCACGTGACGCCCTCGCGGGGCAGCTCCGTCGGGGCGGGCGGAGGGAGCGCCGGGGCCTTGCGCAGCATGCCAAGGATGTGCTCGCGGAAGAACCAGGACGCCTCGCTGATGGCCGCCGCCCGCGCCGGCATGGGGTGGGTGAGCCGGTGGCTGAAGTTGCGCGGCGGCCGCTCCATGGGAATGGATTGGCGTGCGGGATGGAAGGAGGTTCGCTCGGGAGAGTCAATAGGACAGGCCCGCGCCCCCGACATGTCCCAGGGACGTGGGGGTTCACCCCCCCCCCCCCC
>JAXDQP010000066.1:0-13619 GCA_034667745.1 Thermoplasmata archaeon | reverse complement strand
TTGATGGGGAAGTGGTTGAACACCGCCTTCATCTGGTAGGTCCAGCCCTCCTGCACGCCCTTGATCATGTTCTGGATGTGCGAGGCGTAGGTGCCGGCCATCGCCTTCTCCTTGCGGCGGGGCAGCTCCTTGTGCACGACGACGGCGTTGCCGTCCATGCGGACCTTGACGCCGAGGGAGCGGAAGGCGCGCTGGAGCGTGCCCTTCGGGCCCTTGACGGTGGTGTGGTTCGAGCCCTTGGCGACCGTGACGGTGACGCCCTGGGGCACGGCGATCTTGTGGGTGACTTCAGCGATGTTTGGCATGGGTTCACCTCAGTAGACGTACGCCAGCAGGCGTCCGCCGGTGCCGGCCTCCTTGGCGCGGTATTGGTCGATGACGCCACCGGTGGTGGTGAGGATGAGCGAGCCGAAGTCGCGGGCCGGCAGGAACCGGGACTCCCACGCGTCGAACTCGTCCTTCTTGATGGCGTAGCGGGGCTTGATGACGCCGCAGTTGTTGATGGCGCCCACCAGGGTGACCTTGTAGAGGCCGCCCTTGCCGTCGTCCTGGTACTCGAAGGGGCCGATGTAGGACTGGTCCTGCATGACCTTGAGCACCCGGCCGACCAGCTTGCTGGCGGGGGTGATGGTGGCTTCCGTCTTGCCCGCGCGCTCCGCGTTGCGGATGAGCGTCAGGGCGTCGGCGAGAGGATCGTTTTGCATCGGTTCACCTCAGGAGTACTTCTTGAAGCCCAGGTCGCGGGCGCTCTCGCGGAAGCAGTGGCGGCACAGGCGCAGGCCGTAGCGGCGCACCATCGAGCGCATCTGGCCGCAGCGGCGGCAGCCCTCGTAGACGCCCTTGTAGACCTTCCGCTCCTTCATTTGCAGGCTCATCAAATCACCTCGATCTGGAACTTCTCGGTGAGGAACGCCTTGGCTTCCTCGCGGCTGACGCGGTGGTGGTCGGGGACCTTGCGGGAGAGCAGGCGGCGGTGCTTGATGCGGTGGCCCGGCTTCTCGAGCGTGATGGCGACGTCCATGCCGAAGACGCCCAGCTCGGGGTCGTAGCGCTCGCCCTCGAAGTTGGTGTAGTCCGAGACGCCGAACTGCAGGTTGCCCTGGTTGTCGAACGAGTACTCGTAGATGCGGTTCTTGCGGCTGTAGAGCGCGCGGCGCACGAAGTCGTCGGCCATGTCGCCGCGCAGGGTGACCTTGCAGCCGATGGGGGCGCCGGGGCGGACGCCCAGCTCGCGGTTGTTCTCCTTGCCGAGGGTGCGCACCGGCCGGCCGCCGCTGAGCTTGGCCAGGATCTTCTCCGCCTTCTCCAGCTTCTCGCCGCCGTCGCCGACGCCGATGTTGACCGTGACCTTGGCGATGCGGGGCTGCGTCATCGGGTTGCGGGCGCCCGCGGCCATCTTGCCGGCGGGGGCCTTCGGGGTCTTGGGGAGCTTGGCGCGCAGCACGGGGGCGGCGGCCTTGCCGACCTTGCCCGGGTTGGGCTTGGCGGCCTTGGCGGGCTTCACGGTCGTGGCTTCAGACAATGGACTTCACCTCGGCCTGGGGGAGGTTGGCCTTGTCCCCGATGGGGAAGGCATAGGGCTTGATGGTGGTGAAGGTCTCCTGGCCGCGGGTGAGGTGGACCAGGTTGTCCTTGTTGCTGCGGGTGGCCTCGATGGTCTTCACGGGGGCGACCTCGCCGGCGTGGCGGCCGTCGACGATGAAGACGCTGGCGCCCTCCTTGAGCGGGAAGTGGCCGAGGATCTTCTGGCCGGGCAGCTCCAGGCGCAGCACGTCGCCGGTGCTGTAGTCGTCCTTCTTGACCAGCAGGTTGCGGCCGTCGTGCAGGTTGAGCTGCGTGGCGCCGCCCTTGATGGTGGTCTTGCTGGCGATCTGGGAGAGCTTCCAGGCGGCCTGCTTGGCGTCGATGGGCACCAGGCGCAGGCGGGCCTTCTCGTCCACCATGACGCGCCAGGCCTGCTTCGTCTTCGGCACGGACACGACGTCCTGGAAGCCGACGGCGAACTTGGCGTCCTTCACGACGCGGCCGTCGACGAGGACGTCGCCGGCGCCGATGACGCGGCGCGCCTCGCGGCCGGTCTCGGTGAGCTTCAGGAAGTCGCGCACCACGGTGGCCAGCGGCAGCGCGCGCTCGACGGGGTGCGCGCCCGGGCGGGGCTTGGTGGTGTAGACGTTGGTCTTGCGGGGGATGACCCAGCTGCGCGGGGCGGCCAGGCGCTTCATGTGCTTGCTCATGCGGAGGCCTCCTTGGGCTCCTTCTTGGCCGCCTTCTTGGGCTTGGCCGCCTTGGGCTGCTTCGGCTTGCCGCCGTCCTTGCCCATCTTGACCGACTCCTCGGTCTGCTCCAGCTTGGAGCGGCGCCGGTTGTCCTCGAGGTTCAGCTTGGTGATGAGGAGGTTGCTGGGGTCGACGGGGAGGGGGACCTCGGTGCCGTCGGCCTTCTTGTTCGTGATGCCGTCCACGGTGACCTTGCGGAAGCGGGCGTCGATGGTCATGACCTTGCCCGACGTCCCCTTGTGGTCGCCGCGCATCATCTTGACCTCGTCGCCCTTGATGACGGTGAGGCTGCGGCGGTTGTACTTCAGGAGCAGCTCCTCGGAGAGGTGGCTGGCCATCTGCTTGCGCGCCACGTGGTGGGGCGCGGTGAGGCGCTGGAGGCGCTGCTTGCGGGGCTGGGTGCTGGAGAATTTCGTCATGGGAGGCACCTACACGATGGTTGCCGCGGTGGCGGCGATGCGGGGCCAGCGGGCGGCGGCCTCGCGGGCGACGGGGCCCTTGATCTGCGAGCCCTTGACCTCGCCGTCGTCCTGGTTGATGATGACGCAGGCGTTGTCCTCGAACTGCACGGTGGTGCCGTCGGGGCGCTGGAAGGGGCGGCGCTGGCGGACGACGACCGCGTAGAGGATCTGGCGGCGCATCTCGGGGGTGCCCTTCTTGACGGAGACGATGATCATGTCGCCGACGCCGGCGGCGGGGTAGCGCTTCATGACGCCGCCGAGCTTCGGGACCATGACGATCTCGACCTCCTTGGCGCCGGTGTTGTCGATGACCTCCATGCGGGCGCCGCGGGGCAGGCCGCGCGTGACGTTGCCGGCGATGCCGCGCATCAGGCACCTGCCTTGCGGGCGAGGGCGGGGTTGCCGCGGTTCTCGACCACGACGAAGGAGACGGTCTTGCTCAGGGGGCGGCACTCCGCGATGACGACCTCGTCGCCGACGTGGACGTCGATGTTGGAGGGGACGTGCGCGGCGTAGCGGCGGGTGCGCTTCTCGATGCGCTCGTACTTCGCGACCATGCGCTGGTGCTGCTTCTCGACGATGGCGGTCCCCTGCATCTTGGCGGACACGATGGTGCCGACGATGACGGAGCCGCGCACGGGCAAGGAGCCGTTGAACGGGTTGAGCTGGTCGCCGGGGGCGGGGTCGCGGGACGGCGCCTTCACGTCGATGCCGATGTCTCGGTTGGGCATGGGTGCACTTCTCCTGTGTTGCGGCGGAACGGGGTATTTCCCTGGAGGGAAATTTCCTGTCCCTTTGCACCCGCGGGGTAACGACTCCCTTGGGTGCGACCCGAACCGCTTCGGGCAAGTTGGAACGGTTTGACCAGGCGCCGGGAGGAGGCCCGGAGCCTGTTGCTGGACCACGGGGACACCGGGACGGATATAAGCGCTTCGCCGCCGGGGGCCCGCCTGCCGCGAGCGCGGGGAAGCCGTTTCTGTCTTCCATGTTCCCACTTCGACCGGAATTGGTTAAGGCCTCCAAAAACTGGGCACCGCCGACACCGGGCGCCCCCCGGCAGGTCGGTCCCCGTTTTGCGCGACTCCAGGCTTCTCCCCACGCTCATCGCCTCCGCCGCCCTGGTGGTCCCCCTCGCCGCCGCCAGCCCCGTGGACGCCCCGTGGGGCCTGACCGCCGTCTGGATGGCCGGCGGCGTCCAGCTTTCCTGGAACGCCCCCGTCGCCCCGGGCGGCGTCGATGCCTACCACGTCTACCGCTCCGGCGGCAACGGCACCACCTACACCCTCCTGGCGGAGGTCAACGGCACCGCCTACCTCGACCCCGACGGCGCCAGCGGCCCGCACGACTACTACGTCACCGCCGTCCACGCCGGCGTCGAGTCCGCCCCCTCCAACAAGGTGCACGGCTGGCCCCACTGCACCCTCGTCACCACCTTCCCCGTCGACGTCAACCTCCGGCCGATGGACTGCCTGCTCCCACTGCCCTTTGCGGTCACGGCGTTCATGTACAGCGACAGCATAGTCTATGCCACGCCTGCCTAGGTGCCCCGTGACCGCGCTCTCCGGCTCCCGCACCCTCCCCCTCGCGGGGATTGTGGTGGCCGCGCTCTGCCTCGCCATGCCCGCGCAGGCGGCCGTGGCGGCGCACGCCAGGCTGTCGCTGAGCGAACTGGAGGTCCCGCTGGGAACCACCCTCACCGGCCAGGCCCTGCTGCTGGGCGTCAACCCGGTGCAGGAGCTGCCGGGCGGCTGGGAGTTCCGCGCCGAGCACGTCCGCGTGGCCGAAACGCACCAGCCGGCCACGGGGGTTGTCGGCGTGGCGGTCCCGCACGACGCGAAGCCGACCGACAGCGTGCGCGAATTCAGCGCCGCCTTCGGCTTCACCTCCAGCGGCGCCGCCAACGCCTACATGACGGTGACCTCGCCGCGGCCGATGGCGGTGCGCGCGATGCTGCCCGGCCTCACCCTGGGCGCCGTCCCGAGCGTCCACTTCGCCGACGAGACCGTCGGCGGCTTGGCCCAGCTCCCCTTCACCGGCGCCACCGCTCCGCCCGTGGACCTGCCGCAGCCCGCCATCGAGGCGGCGCGCGTCCCCGCCACGTTCCCCGTCACGGTGCGGGGCGACCTGACGGTGTTCGTCTACGGCTTCAACTTCACCGTGAAGGCCGACGACGGCCAGCAGCGCTCCTTCGCCACCGGCTTCAGCCGCCACCAGAGCACCGAGGTGCAGGGCATCTCCGTCCTGGGCGAGACCGACGAGGGCCGCGCCACCCTCACCCTCACCAACGCCACCTTCACCTACCGCCCCGGCGGCGCGCCCTACCAGCTCGACCTCGCCGCCGCCGACCTCGGCCTCGCCGGCAGCCTGCGCCTGCGCTACGCCCAGGGCACCCTGGAGGACGGCGGCCAGAGCACCCCGCTGCAGGCCTCCTCCCTGGTCCTCGACTTCGCGTCGGCCACCGGCGCGGTCCGCCCCGCCCCCGGCGGCGACGGCCGCATGGACGCCGAGCTTTCCGGCCTGCTGACGCAGTACGCCGTCGACGGCCGCACCGTCGTCCCGCAGGCCGCCGCCTCCGGCGCCCCCCGCCTGGGTGGCTGGGGCATGGCCGCCGCCCTCGCCGGCGTCCTCTGCGTCGCCGCCGCGGCCCTCTACCTGCGCCGCCGCCGCGGCGACGTGGACCTGCTCCTGCAGGAGGCCGAGGCGGCGTTCTCCAGCGGCCGCTTCCGGCGCGCCCTCTCTGCCAGCTCGCGCGCCGTCCGCCGCGCGCCCCAGGACATGGACGCCCTCGTCCTGCGCTGCCTCACCCGGCTGCGCCTCGGGCAGGCGGAGCGCGCCGCGGGGGAGATCAACGGCATCCTCGCCGCCCCCGACGGCGTGGGCGACCCCGGCACCCTCCACCTGCTGCACAGCATGTGCCTCATGGAGAGCGGGCAGGAGGAGGCGGCGCACGCGTCGCTGGCCCGCGCCCTCGGCATCCGCCCCGACCTCGGGGACGAGGTGCGGCGCTCGCCCCTGTTCCGCCGCGCGCTGGAGCGGCCCGAGCTGCGCGGCCTGCTGGCCCAGGACCCCGGCGCCAGCTACACCTAGCCCGCCCGCCTTGGGTTAGGGTTAAGTGGCGATGGCGCGCTGGGAGACCGTTCCGTTGGAGGTGCGAAACCTGCTCTTCTTTGGTGTGGGCGCGGGGCTGACGGCGGGCCTCCAGCTGGCCCGCCACGCGGCGACCCGGCGCGAGAACCTGCCCGCCTCGCCGATGCGCGCCGCCCTCCTCGACCTCGTGGCGCGGGAGCCCGGCATCATGTTCTCGGAGCTGCGCGCCCGGCTGCGCTGCTCGCCGGGGACGGTGCAGCACCACGTCAACCTCCTGGAGAAGGAGCAGTTCCTGGTCAGCGTGCAGTCAGGGCGCCGCCGGCGCCTGTTCCTGGCCGACACGCCGGCCGAGACCCGCAACGGCGTGGACCTGCTGCGCAACGGGCGCACCTGGCAGCTCATCCAGTCGGTGCTGGAGCGCCCGGGCCTGGTGCAGAAGGACATCACGGACGGGCTGGCCATCAGCCGGAAGGTCCTGCGCGGCTACCTGGACCGGCTGTCGCAGCAGGGGTTGGTGCGGGAGGTTCCCCGGGGGCGCTTCCGCAGCTACTACCCGTCGGACGCGCTGTTCAACCTCGTGCAGGGGATGCGGGGGCCGGCAGGCCCAGCCGAGCCAAGCCTCGATGAACCCCCAAAGCCCGAGAACCTGAAGCCCCGGGACCCGCTGGAGCCGTAGCGGCCTAGCGGCGGGCGCGGCGCAGGTGGCCGAGGGCGCGGACGTCCGGCACCTTGGCCTCCTCGACGTGGTTGCGGAACTGCGCCTGGAAGATGGGGTCGTCGTCGCGGCGCGGCCCCGTGGCCTTCATGCCCCAGGTGCAGGCGTCGTGGGTCGCGCAGCGGATCTCCACGGCCTCCCCCTTCGGGCCCCGCTTCGTGACCGTGTAGCCGTCCATGCCCTCCGCACGGCCAAGGAGAGGATAAGCCCGCAGGGTTCGGGATGGCTACGGGTGGCGGCCAAGGGTGCCCAGGTCGGTGCGGTCGAGGGCAAGGATGGTGGGGAAGCTCGCCTCGACGACGGTGGCGAACCCCTTCTCGAACTTCGCGCGTCCGCCGGTGACCTGGTAGACGTGGTCCACGGTGTCGAGGGGCTTGTGGTACTGGTCGTAGTCGGCGGCGTTGCGGCCGCCCGCGAAGCGCAGGATGGGGACGCCGGCCTCCTTGAAGCGGCGCTCGTCGCTGTTGCGGTCGTGCTTGTCCAGCACCGTGACGCCGGGGCTGGGGTAGCCGAGGACGGTGTGCAGGAGGTCGCCGGTGAAGCCGAACAGCTCGGGCACGACGTTCTCGCCCACCATGACGTAGAGCGGCCAGTCCTGGCCCATGTATTGGGCCGGCCAGTTGACGCCCGTCATGTCGTAGCCGAGGACGAAGTCGTACACGTAGCCGGCCGTGCCGCCCTTGACGACCTCGTCGACGTAGCGCTGCGACGCCACGAGGCCGCGCTCCTCGCCGTCGAAGAAGATGCAGGCCAGCGTCTTGTTCATCGGCACCTGCGCCAGCGCCTTGCAGAGCGCGAACTCGGCGGCGACGCCCGACATGTCGTCGTAGGCGCCGTTGACGGTCAGGGTGTTGGAGTCGTAGTGCGACACGAGGCCGATGCGGTGCGTGGGCGAGGTGGCGCCCGCCTTGGTCGCCACGATGGCGTAGAGCGGGGTGGCCGCGTTCTCCGGCAGGTCCTGTCCCTGCGCGGCGCCGGGGTAGGTGCGCACCTCGACGGCAAGCCCGAGCGCGGCGAGGCCGTCCACGAGGTGCTGGCGCAGCAACGAGTTGGTCGGCAGGTTGGAGTCGTGCTTGGGGTAGTTGGTGGAGATGTCCTCCCACCAGGACACCGCGGCGCCGATGTCCCAGGAAATCTTCGGCAGCCCCGCGGAGAGTTGGGCCGCGTAGGTCAGCGCCGGCTGCGGCCCGGACGGGGCGGCGGGCGCGAGGCAGCCGGCGAGCGCGGCCAGGAGGGAAAGGCCGGCGAGGAGCTTCATGCGGCGGCGAGGGCGGAGGCCGGAGACAAAGGTTTCCGCCGGGCCGCCTTGGCGGCGGCGTGAAGCGGCACCCGGCCCTGCAGGACCTGAGCCGCGACCACCACGTCGCCCTCCTGCACGCGCGCCGGCTGCGCGGCGAGGACGCACGCATGGGCCTGCCCGAGGCGCGGCGGCGCTTCTTCCTCTACCACGCGGGCATCCTGCGGCACCACTTCACCGAGGAGGAGCTTGCCTTGCTCCCAGTCCTGCGCGACACCACGCTGCGGGAGCGGTTCCTGCGCGAACACCGGGAGTTGGAAGACGCCGCCGTGCGCCTGCCCAACGAGAGCGATACGTTCCAGCGCAACCTTGGCGAGCGGCTGCGCGCCCACGTGCGCTTCGAGGAGGATGAGCTGTTCCCGGCCTTGCAGGCGAGCCTTGCGGCGGCGGAGTGGGAGGCGTTGGCCGAGCGGGCGAACGGCTACCGGCTCCAGCACCGGCCGGGGAGCATCGGCCCCGGCGCGGCGGAGCAGTGCTTCCTCTAGCCCGCCGAAACAGGGATTCCGGGGATTACGGGGACCCATTGCCGCAAGGGCATGATTCCTGAGCAGACCTCCCCGAAATCCCTGTTCAGGAGGGGGTCACTTGACCTTCTTCGTCCTGTCCTCGGGGCGGAACTCGATGGCGGCGCCCACGATGCGGACCTTCCCCTTCGCCGCGGCCACCTCGAAGGTGCTCTCGGCCTTGCCGACGCGGACCTCGCGGCCGTCGGCGCGGCGCAGCGTGAAGGTGCGCAGGGTCTCGTTGACGATGCGGCCCGCCAAGCCGACGAGGCCGGGGTCGGTGGAGGCGACGATGGCCGCGTCCAGGCCAATGAGCTCGCCCTTGGCGGCAGCGCGCGCGGCGCCCTCCAGCTTGGGGATGGTCCGCTTCATCGCGCCGGACGGACCTAGAACTTCGTGCCCGTCAGGGTCTTGGTGTCGACGACGCCCTCGATGGAGCGGATCTTGTTGACGATGACGTGCCCGAGGGTGTCGAAGTCGGCGGCCTCGAGCTTGGCGATGAGGTCGTACTCGCCGAAGAGGGGGTGCAGCTCCACGATCTCGCTGACCTTGAGCAGGGTGTTGTAGACCTCGTGCTCGCGGCCCGGGGCGGCGCTGATGAGGACGAATCCGACGGCCATTGCAACCGTGGCACCCGCCCCCTTGGCTAAAAGGCGTTCTACGCCGCGGCGTCGTCCCCCAGGTCCACGGCGGCGACGCTGCCGGCGGCGGGCTTGGCCTGCTTCTCCTTGAGGGCGGAGTAGAGCTTGCCGATGACGGGCTTGAGCTCCCAGCCGTCCTTGCCCTCCTTGAGCGACTTCTCGAGGTCGATGTCGAGGACGAGCTGGGTCTCCTTGCCCGCCTCGACCTTGAAGCCCTTCACGACCTTGAGTTCCTTGGCCGGCAGGGCGATGGCGACGCGCGCCCCATCCATGCCGATGCCGTAGGCGCTGCTGGCGGTGAGGCGCACCTGCTGGTACTTGCCGGCGGGCAGGCCGGACTCGCCGAGGAACGCGGCCTTGGCGCCGCTCGCGTTCATCAGGTCGACGTCGGTGCCGGCGCCGCTGAAGACCTGCATCCAGCCGGCGGTGCCGTTGCCGTCGGACGACTGGTGGATGGAGACGCCCGTGACGACCAGGTGGACCTCGCGGAAGTCCGTGGAGGCTGTATCCTTGACATAGGCGCTCACGGTCCCGTCGGAGGCCATGGCGCAGCCGGCGAGGGCGGCGGCGAGGAGCAGGAATCCGAGGGCAAGCGGGAGGGAACGGGCCACCATGCCCGAACCGAAGCTGGCCTTGCTCATCCGCATTTTGGCGTGGGCAGGCGCCCGGACCAACCACGAATTTCACGAAAGGGGGTTCGTGCAATTCGTGAAATTCGTGGTTCAGTCGGGAGGCGGCTACCACGGATGCAGGATGCCCGCAGAGTCGCGGTGCCCCACGCCATACTCCGGGACCGTCTTCAGAACCTCCGACGACAGGACCGGCCCCTCGACGCAGAGGCGGATGCCGGGGCCGACGGTGCAGGCGTCGCAGATGCCGGTGGCGCACTTCATCCAGCGCTCCAGCGACGCCTCGCTTGCCACGCCCTCGGTCTCGCACATCGCGGTGACCTTGGCCATCATCTTCTCGGGGCCGCACGCGGCGACCCGGCCGAAGTCCTCCTCGGCGAGCAGCTGCTCCAGGCGCTGTGTGGTGAAGCCGTGGAAGCCGAAGGTGCCGTCGTCGGTGCAGGGCTCGTACGACCACTGCCCGTCGTCATGGCCTTGCCCGAGGAAGCGGTGCAGGAGAAGCAGGTCGCGGCTGCGGGCGCCGGAGACGACGGTGACCGGGTGGCCCAGGGCCGCTGCCTGCTGCGCGCCGCGCGCCATCGGGGCGATGCCGGTGCCGCCGCCGACGAAGCAGAGCGAGGTCTTCTTCTCGGGAATCGTGAAGCCGGTGCCGTAGGGGCCGCGCACGCCAACCTTGCCGCCCTCGCCGAGCGCGAGCAGCGCCTTCGTGCAGTCGCCCTTGCCCTCGACGGTCAGCGTGACGCGCCCCTCGGCGTCGGTGGGGCCGAGGCCCATCGGGACCTCGTCGCTGCCGGGCACCCACACCATGCAGAAGGTGCCGGCGGGCGCGGCGGCCAGCAGGTTGTCGCGGAACGCGATGGTGGCATGGCGCGGCGTTTCCTGCGTGAACGCCTCAATCCGCGTGATGCGCGGCCGCTCCAGCACCCGGTCCACGCGCGGCCCAAGCCCCATCCGTTGAAAAGTCGGCCGGGCCTGGGCGCAGCGTGCCCCTGGAGACGGCCGCGCCGGAGCTGGGGGCGCTCGCCGACGCGGTCCACCGCAGCTTGACGGGCCGGCCGCCACTGCGGGTGCCGCGCGTGGCGTTCTACCCCTACGCGCAGGGCCGCAGCACCGTCCGCGAGCGCGAGGGCCGCCTGGAGTTCAAGCTCAACGAGGGCCTGCGCGGGGCGGACTCGCTGGTGCTGGAGGGAATCCTCGGCATCCTCACCGCCCGGATGCGCGGCATCGACGACGCGCGCGTCCCTGCCGAGGCGGCGCGCGCCTACCGCGACCACATGGTGCAACGGCCTGCCCTCGGCAGGGTGGGCCGGAGCCGCAAGCACATCGAGCCCGTCGGCACCCACCGCAGCCTGCTGGCCTCCTACCTGCGCGTCAGCCTCGACATGGACCTCATGCTGCCCGAGGTGCCGAAGCTGTCGTGGAGCCGGGAGGTCGCCCGCCACCGCTTCGGCCACTGGGACCCCGACCACCACGCCGTCGTCATCAGCCAGGTCCTCGACGACCCCAAGGTGCCCGAGTTCGTGCTGGACTACGTGGTCTACCACGAGCTGCTGCACATCCTCCACCCCGTCAAGATGGGCTCGGGCTCAAAGCGCATCGTCCACTCCGCCGCCTTCAAGCGCGACGAGCGGAAGTTCCCGGACTGGGAAGAGGCGGAGAAGTGGATTTCCAGGCTGTCGCGGCGACGCGCCTGACCGACAGGGATTCGGGGTCGGCAGATTGCGCACCGGACCACGGATTGCATGGAACTAGGACAGGTGTTTCCCGCACCCGGTCCGTGCAATCGTGGTTTAGGAGGGCGGTTCCCCGAAATCCTGTCTCGGCGGGCGATGGTTCACTCGAACGATGCCCGGTTCTGGCTCGCCTTCTCGATGATGCGGACGTCGCTGAGCTTGCTGCGGGCCTGGATGCGGCGGCCGTAGTGGGTCAGCACCGTTCCCGCAATCATGAGGGCGATGGTGGCCACGGAGAGCAGGATCATCGTGCGGACCGTGGTGGCGGAGCCGCTGTACCAGTCATCGGGGTAGATGACCGCGAACATGACCATGAGGACGACGCCGAGCAGGCAGCCGAGCATCGACAGGCCGAAGCCGGCGGTGCCGAGGCGGCTGGTGCTGTTGGTCAGCTCGAGGTCGAGCTTCTGCTGCACGTCGACCTCGCCGCGCTTGGGGGTGCGGGCGTCGATGTCGAGCACCAGGACGTCGTCGCTGGGGAGGCCGAACGGGTCGGGCTCCTCGTAGATGACGAGGTAGTCGCGCTCGTCGGCTTCGGCGGCCCGGGGCTTGGCGGCGGAGCGGGGGACGCGCTGGATGCTGGCGGGCTTGTGCGGGCCGGTGGACCTGCGGGGGGCCGCCTTCTTGGCGCTCTTGGCCGCGGCCTTCTTGGGGGTTGGGCTCACGATTCCACCTCCAGGGCCTGCGTGCTGAACTGGTCGAGGTGGCCGGAGCCGAGCACCAGGCGGCCGTAGAAGAACGCCGAGGTGCCGCCGAAGAGGAGGATGACGCCGGCGGCGAGGACCTCGACGACGCGCTCGATGAAGGTGTGCGACTCCTGCACGGTGTAGCCCTTCCAGGCGTGGTAGAGGTCGGGGTAGCCGAGCGTGAAGTAGATGGCGCCCGCCAGGACGAGCAGCGTGCCGAGGCCGATGGCCGCCAGGCCGACGACGGCGAGCCCCTTGAGGTGGCTGCCGACGTTGACCTTGATCTCCGAGTTGAGGTCCATCCGGTCCTCGAGGCGGATGGGGGTCATCTCGGGCTCGACCCGGACCTTGATGCGGTTCTCCGTCATTCGTCACCCAGGTGCTTCTCGATGTCGATGGGGACGCTGGCCAGCGGGCTGCCGCCCTCGCGCTCGACCTGGCGCATGGCCTCCTCGCGGTTGGCGGCGCGCACGCGCTTGAGGCGGACGCGGCGCCGGCTGGGGTCGCCGCCGCCCTGCGGGCCGGTGGCGCCGGTGCCGGCGCCCTCGGCCAGGCCCCAGTCCTCCTCGCCGGTGCGGCGCAGGAACGGCCGGCCGGTCTCGGGGTTCTCGGCCACGTGGTAGCCGTCGGGCAGCGCGGTGGCGGCCTCGTAGCCCTCGCCGGGCGGGGTCTTGCTGAAGGCGAAGACGCGGGCGGGCTGGCCGTCGCGCAGGTCGTCCTTCTGGTAGAGCGTGTAGTCGCCGTAGTGGATGGCCTGGTCCTGCGGCTGCGCCTGGGAGTCCTCCCAGGTGAGGCCCTGGCGGCGGGCAATCTCCGCCAGCTCGGCCTGCTCGGCGGCGTCGTCCACGGGCGCCTCGGCGGGGACCGTCTCGGGCTCCCACGAGGTCTCCGGCGCGGGCGCGGCGGGCTCGAACTCGGCCAGCGGCTGGCCGTCGCTGCCCAACTCCTCCCCCTCGCCGGGCTTGTAGGTCTCGCTGCCGTCGTCCCACGCCTCCTCGGAGGGGGCGGCCTCCTCGGCCTGGAACTCGACGAGGGCGCTGTCGTCGCCGAAGAAGTCCACGGGGTCCACGAGGCGGTAGTCCTGCAGGCCGGGGCCAGTGTACTCGACCTCGACGTCGCGCTCCTCGCCGTGGTCGGGCTCCGTCTTGGCGTGCCCGGCCGGTTGGGCGTGCGGCTCGGCGGCCTCCACGTCGGCCTCGCTCTCGGCGGCGGGCGCGGCGGAGAGGGGCGGAAGGGCGGGGGCGCCGGGCTCGGCGCGGCCCGCGAGGTAGTCCTGGATCTGCGCGTCGGTGTAGCCGAGGCGGCGCAGCATGGAGACGAGGTAGGGCCGGTCCTCCGACTCCGCCTCGACCTCGCGGCGGTCGAGCGAGCGGCGGAGGGCGTCGGTGCCGCCGGAGGGAGAGGGGTCGCGTGCCATGGCAGGTCTTCAAGAAAGGGGCTCTTGAAGAGGCTTCTCTTTTCCGATTCGCGCGCGGCCGGGCCCCGGGCGGCCCCCTCTGGAACGCTTTATACGGGGCGTTCATAGGCCGCAGCGCCCCCATGATCACCTTCGGTCCCGCCGGCATCCCGCTCTCGTGCAAGGGCCGCACGG
>JAXDQP010000065.1:0-4694 GCA_034667745.1 Thermoplasmata archaeon | reverse complement strand
ACGCCGTCGAAGTCGGACGGGTCGGGCGCGATGGCGGCGCTGGCGGTGGCCTTGTGCTGCTCCAGGTAGTCCGCGAGGGGCATCCGCAGGCGGACGGGCGCGGGGGCCGCGGCGTCGGCGGCGGGCGCCACGGGGGAGGCGACGGAGGCGGCGGGGAAGGCGGCCTGCGGAAGGGCAGGCGCCTGCGGGGCGGGCTGGGTGGCGCCGGCGGCGCCGGCGAGGACGAGGAGCATGGCGGCGGCGAAGCCGGCCACGAGGGGGGCGGATGGGCGGTTCATGGGGTTCACCTGCGGGCGCGGGGGCGCCAGCCGGATGAACAAAAGGGGGACGCTTACAAGCTGAGGGGCTGGATTTCCCGCAAATCCGGAGGGAGGCCTTGAAAGGCTTGTGGCCAGACTGGCGCCAACGCTTAACGGTGGGGCGCGCGTGGTCCGCCCGGGATGCAAGAGGCGGTCCAGGAGGGCGCAGCGACGGCACACGCCCCGCCGGCGCCCGCTTCGGCCGAGCCGCCCGTCCCCCTCGAGGCCGGCCCAGCCATGTCGGAAGGGATGCGCGCCTACTTCCAGGGGCTGCACGCGGAGACGATGCGCTGCTACGCCATCGCCAAGCAGGCGCGTCGCAAGGGAAAGGACCCGAATTTGGAGGTCGAGATTCCGCCCGCCGAGGACTTGGCGGCGCGCGTCGAGGCGCAGGTCGGCCCGGTCGGCGTCGCCAAGCGCATCCGCGAGCTCTCGGCGCAGTTGGGCTTCGGCAGCCGCGAGGTCGTGAGCCTCCAGATTGCGGCCGAGGTCGCGAAGGAGGTCGCCGAGCGCGACGGGAAGGAGAAGGCGCTCGACCAGGCGGTCCGCACCGGCCTCTCCATCCTGACCGAGGGCGTGCTCGTCGCGCCGCTGGAGGGCATCGCGCTGGTGAAGATTGGCGCCAACCTGGACGGCACTGACTACGTGGACCTCTTCTTCGCCGGCCCCATCCGCGCGGCGGGCGGCACGGCGCAGGCGATGTCGGTCCTCATCGCGGACCTGGTGCGGCGCCAGCTTGGCATCGGCACCTTCGTCGCCACCGACGGCGAGGTGGAGCGCTACAAGGAGGAGATTGCCGCCTACAAGGTCGAGGCGCACCTGCAGTACAATCCCACGGGCGCCGAGATTGAGCTGATTGCGCGCAACTGCCCGGTCTGCATCAACGGCGAAGGCACGGAGCGCGAGGAGGTCACCGGCAACCGCGACCTGCCCCGCGTCGAGACGAACCAGTTGCGCGGCGGCGCCTGCCTAGTCATGGCCGAGGGCATGATTCTCAAGGCGCCCAAGGTGATGAAGCACGTCGAGAAGCTCAAGCTGGAGGGATGGGACTTCCTCAACCAGTTCCTCAAGAAGGGCAAGGCGATGAGGCGCAGTTCGACGCCGACGGCCGCCCGCTCATCACGCCCAAGAACAACTACGTCAAGGACCTCATCGCGGGCCGCCCCGTCTTCGGCCACCCCAGCCGCCCCGGCGCGTTCCGGCTGCGCTACGGCCGCACCCGCACCTCCGGCCTCGCCGCCAACGCGTTCCACCCGGCGACGATGGCGATTCTCGACGACTTCCTCGCCGTGGGCACGCAACTGAAGGTGGAGCGGCCCGGCAAGGGAACGCTCGCCACCGCGTGCGACCAGTTGGAGGGGCCGGCCGCCCTGCTAAAGACCGGGAGCCTCGTCCGCTTCACCTCCATCGCGCAGGTCAAGGAGCTCCGCCCTGCCATCGCGGAGATTGTCGACCTCGGCGAAATCCTGATTCCGTTCGGCGAGTTCGCGGAGAACAACGCCCATCTGCCACAGTCGTCGTGGTGCCGCGAATGGTGGCAACTGGAGCACGACAAGGCCATCGGCGCGCTGCCGGCCGTCGCCCGCGAAGGGCTGCCCGACGTGGGCCAGATGGACGGCCCGACGATGGTCCGGCTCGCGGAGGCGACCGGCGTCGCGCTGCACCCCGACGCGACGCTGCTCTGGCACGACCTGGACCTTCTGCAAATCCGCGCGCTGGGCGAGTGGGTCAAGGCCAAGGGCGCCTGGGCCGAGGGCACGCTCTGGCTGCCGGCGGCGGAGCCGGAGCCGAAGGACCTGCTGGTCAAGCTCCTTGCCATCCACAAGGTCGATGGCGAGCGCCTCCGCATCGAGCCGCTGCTGGCCTACCCGTTCCTGCGCTGCCTGGGGCTTGACGCCGACGGCGACAAGGTCGTCGACACGCCGCGCCGCAAGATGCTCTACGACCCGTGCCAGCCCGACCTGCCGACGCGCTTCCCCACCGTGGCGCTCGTCTCACGCCTCGCCGGGTTCGCGGTGATGCCGAAGGCGCCGTGCCGCATCGGCGGCCGCATGGGGCGCCCCGAGAAGGCGGACGCGCGCAAGATGAAGCCGCCCCCGCACGGCCTCTTCCCGCTCGGCCCCGCCGGCGGCATCCAGCGCCTCGTCCGCGACGCGGCGGAGCAGGGCACCATCCAGGTCGAGGTGGGCGAGCGCGCCTGCCAGGCGTGCGGCCGGAAGGGGTGGCGGACGTTCTGCGAGTGCGGCGGCCACACGGTGCTGCGCGCGCGGCCCGTGAAGCCGCAGGGGTTCCAGGGCGAGCGGCCCGTCACGGACATCCACCTGCGCGTGGAGCTGGAGCGCGCCAAGCAGGCCCTCAAGCTCGACCGGCTTCCCGAGACCATCAAGGGGGTCATCGGCGTCATCAACGCCGACAAGGTGCCGGAGCCGCTGGAGAAGGCGCTGCTGCGGGCGCGGCACGACATCTACACCTTCAAGGACGGCACCGTCCGTTTCGACATGATCGACGTCCCGCTCACGCACTTCCGGCCCAAGGAGGTCGGCCTCACCGTCGCGCGCGCCCTCGAGCTGGGCTACACGCACGACATGGACGGCGCCCCGCTGGAGCGCGACGACCAGGTGCTGGAGCTGCGGGTGCAGGACCTCGTCATCAACGACGGCTGCGGTGACTACCTGCTGCGGACGGCGCAGTACATGGACGAGCTGCTGGAGCGCTTCTACGGCCTCAAGCCCTACTACAACGCCAAGACGCGCAAGGACCTCATCGGCCACCTCACCATCGGCCTCGCCCCGCACACCTCGGGCGGCGTGCTGTCGCGCATCATCGGCTACACCCGCGCGCAGTGCCACTTCGCGCACCCCTACTTCCACGCCGCCAAGCGCCGCAACTGCGACGGCGACGAGGACGCCATCCTCCTGCTGATGGACGGCCTCGTGAACTTCACCCGCAGCTACGTCCCCGACCGCCGCGGCGGCCTCATGGACCTGCCCCTCGTCCTCTCGACCCGCCTCGACCCCAACGAGGTGGACAAGGAGGCGCACAACGTCGACACGCTGCGGAAGTACCCCCTGGAGTTCTACCACGCGACGATGCGGCACGCCCACCCCAAGGAGGTCGCGAAGCAGATGGGGCTGGTCGAGGCGCGCATCGGCAAGCCCAGCCAGTACGAGGGCCTCGGCTTCACGCACGACACCAAGGACATCAACGAGGCGCCCGCGCAGACGGCCTACAAGACCTTGACCACGATGATGGACAAGATGACGGCGCAGATGGAGCTGGCCCGGAAAATCCGCGCCGTGGACGAGGCCGACGTGGGCGCCCGCGTCATCGGCACCCACCTCCTGCCCGACCTGATGGGCAACCTCAAGTCGTTCAGCAAGCAGAAAATCCGTTGCCCCAAGTGCAACGCCAAGTTCCGCCGCATGCCCCTCAAGGGCTCCTGCCTCACCTGCGGCAACGAGGGCCTGACGCTCACCGTGCACGAGGGCTCCGTTCGCAAGTACCTGGAAATCTCGAAGCAGGTCGCCATCAAGTACAAGATCGACCCCTACACGCACCAGAGAATCCTGCTTCTGGAGCAGGCCGTGGAGTCCCTGTTCAACAATGACAAGGTGAAGAAGGCGAAGCTCTCAGATTTCTTCTGACCGACCTGCGCAACCGGCAGGGGCGGTCGGCCTGGGCGGCCGCGCCGAAGGCCCGCGCAAGCGTCGAGCGGAGCGAGACGCGCGCAAGGGAAGGAGCCGGCCCGCCGGCGAGGCGGGCCGTTGCGAGCGGCCGCCCCGTCCCGGGGTGCAGGGGGCGGAGCCCCCGCAGTGGCTCGCGGCGAAATGCCCGAGCGAAGCGAGTGGCGTTTCGCCGTTACGCGGCGCCGCCACGGGCCTCGACGGCCTTGAGGCGCAGCTCGCTGCGGTGGCAGCGGCGGCAGCGCTTGGCGCCGATGGCGTTGGTGACGTTGCAGTGGAGGCAAATTTTCTTCTTGAGGCGGCGGGAGACGGCTTCAGCGAAGGCCATGGCAGTTCACCTGAGTATCTGTCGCGACAAGGCAGCCCTATTTGAGCGTGTCTGGCGGGTTGGGTGGGAAGTGGCGCTGGATTCCAGGGATGGGAGAGGATTTTCGGGCGCGGTTTGCGCTTCGGGGCTCGGCGCTGGCCCTTCTCTGGGGCCTCTCTGGACGCCCGGTTTGCCTGAATCAGGCTTTTGGACGCCCGGGAGGTAGTTTCCCCCATGCGTGGACGCGCCGTCTTGACCGTGGGGCTTCCGGAAGGCACCGCCGCGGCGCAGGCGGCGCTGCAGAACGCGTTGGCGCAGGTGCAAGCCTATGTCGCCGAGACGCAGCTCCGCCCCCCGGTCCATGCGCGGCAGGCGCGGTCAGTCCCCGTGGCTGCGCGTGCCCGG
>JAXDQP010000064.1:0-3004 GCA_034667745.1 Thermoplasmata archaeon | reverse complement strand
CTGCGGCGACTGGGGGGACCGTTATCAGGGTGCCGGGGAGGCCTGCGCCGCCGCCTGCCGCACGTCGGCGACGAGGTCGGCGAGGTCCTCGATGCCCACGCTGATGCGGACCAGGCCGTCCGTGACGCCGTCGGCGCGGCGCTTCTCGGCTGGCATGTAGGCGTGGCTGGTCTCGAGCGGCAGGCTGGCGAGGCTCTCGACTCCGCCAAGGCTCGCCGCGGGCGTGATGAGCTTGACCCTGCGGCGGAAGGCGACGGCGCGCTCCTGGCTGCCGAGGTCGAGCGTCACCATGCCGC
The DNA here is from genome assembly GCA_034667745.1 of Thermoplasmata archaeon. GTDB lineage: Archaea > Thermoplasmatota > E2 > JACPAO01 > JAHFTW01 > JAHFTW01. The sequence goes on along the minus strand of JAXDQP010000064.1, from coordinate 2,708 downwards.
CGAAGCCGCCCGCGAGCAGCGCCTGCGCCGTGGCGTGGTCGGGGTGCGACGGCAGGCCGGGGTGGTGGACGGCCACGACGCCCGGCATCTTCGCGCACGCCTGGGCGAGGGCGAGGGCGTTCTGGGCGTGGCGCTCCACCCGCACGACGAGGGTCTTCATGCCGCGCCCGAGCAGGAACGCCGCGTGCGGGTCGAGGGTGGGGCCAAGGTTGCGGCGGCGCAGGAAGACGTTGGCGCGCAGCTCGGGGTCGGCGAAGGAGAGGCAGCCGGCGGTGACGTCGGTGTGGCCGCCGAGGTACTTCGTGGCGGAGTGCATCACGACGTCCGCGCCGAGCGCGAGCGGTCGTTGCAGGACGGGGCTGGCGAACGTGGCGTCCACGCACAACAGCGCCCCTGCGGCGTGGGCGGCCTTGGCCCAGGCGCGCACGTCGGCCACGCGCAGCAGCGGGTTGGTGATGGACTCCATCCAGACCACCTTGGTGCCGGGCGGGAGCTTGGCGGGCGGCGCGACCGCGTCCATCTCCACGACCTTGGCGCCCCAGGGCTTGAGGTCGTTCTCGAAGTAGGCGGTGGTGCCGCCGTAGACGCCGCGCTGCGTTGCGAGGGTGTCGCCGGGCTTCAGCAGGGCGGAGCAGAGCGAGGTGGTGGCTGCCATGCCGCTCGCGAAGACGAGGCTGCCGCCGGCGGCGCCCTCCAAGGCGGCAACCTTCTGCTCGACCGACTCCAGGCTGGGGTTGGTGTAGCGGCTGTAGATGTAGGGCGACGCGGCGCCGACCCGGCCGTCGGCGGCGGGCAGCTCCGGGTACCAGAACGTCGTCGACTGGTGGATGGGCACGTTGACGGCGCCGCTGCGGGGGTCGGGCGTCTCCCCGGCGTGGACGGCGCGGGTGGACGGGCCTGCGTCTGGCATCGCGCCGGCACTGGCGGGCGCCGCGTAAGGCTTGGGTGTGGCTTGGCCAACCGCCCAACAATATTCTATATAGACTATGGGCCGATGGGCTATCCACCGGAGAAGACGGTTGGCCCCCATGGAACTCCGAAAAATCCAGGTCACGGGCGGCTCGACGCATGTCGTCAGCCTGCCCAAGAAGTGGGTGGACCGCAACCACCTCGGCCGCAGCGACACCGTCGCCATCCACGAGGAGCCCGACGGCTCCCTCCTGCTCATCCCGCACAGCGAGTCCAAGCACCAGTCCCGCACCCTCAACGTCGAGCTGCCCGACGTCCCCGCCCCGGAGGAGGTGGTCCGCCGCCTCGTGGGCGCATACCTCGCCGGCGCCGACGAAATCATCGTCCGCTCCCCCGGCCGCATGGACCCCAAGACCCGCCAGGCCGTGCGCGACATCAGCCGCGCCCTCGTCGGCGTGGAGATTCTGGAGGAGGGGACACAGACGATGACGCTGCAAGACCTCGTCGGCGTCGCCGACATGGACCTCCGCAAGACGCTGACGCGGATGCAGCGCATCGCCCGCCTGATGTACGACGACGCCCTCAAGGCCCTGGAGGCGCGCGACGCCGCCATGGCCGCCGACGTGCGCCGCCGCGACGACGAGCTGGACCGCCTCCTGTGGATGGTCAGCAAGCAGATGCACGCCCTGCTGGAGCAGCCCCGCCTCGCCGCCAAGCTCTCCGTCCGCCCCGCCGAGGCGCTCAACCTCTTCCTCGCCGCGCGCAGCCTGGAGCGCATGGGCGACCACGCCGCCAAGATGTGCGCCAACATCGTCGCCCTCGACGGCCACAAGGTCCCCGCCAACGTCGTCGCCGACATGGTCGAGCACAGCCACAGCGTGCGCGCCCTGTGGGACGACGCCTTCGCCTCCCTCAAGCGCCCCGACTTCGTGCAGGCCAGCCGCGCCGCCGACGCCGGCGAGGCCGCGAGCGCCTGGCGCGCCCGCTTCCCCACCCTCACCAAGGGCCTGCCGCCCGAGACGGTCGGGCCGCTGACGCTCATCGCGGACTCCATCGACCGCACGCGCGGCTACGCCATCGACCTCGCCGAGACGGCGATGAACCAGACCTACCAGTCGCAGGTCGCCTAGCCGCGCAGCGGGCTCGTGCGGATGGCGCCAAGCCGCCCGCTTGCGCCCTGGCCCTTCAGGCTCGTGGAGCGCCCGTCCTTGATGGGCTGGAGCGTGATGAGGCCGAAGCCCGGCGTGAACGAGTTGATGCGCGCCGGGACGTTGCGCCAGTCCAGCACCGGCCTGCCGTCGACGAAGCCCTGCACGCGGCGCGCCAGCGGGTCCACCTCGAAGCGGTAGGCGTGCACCTGCCCCGGCTTGGAGGCGGGGCCGTCCGCGATGCTCGTGAACGACTGCTCGAACGGGACCATGCCGGGGATGTGCAGGCGCTCGAACAGGATGCCCGTGCGCGCGCCGTTGGCCAGGCCGTCCAGGACGAGGCCGTGCTCGAAGTCCATGAGGTTGAAGCTCGCGAAGCCGTTGCCCCAGTCGGAGGGGTCGCCATCGTGCAGCGCCGCCGCCATCTCCACCTCGACCACGACGCCGGCGTCCGGGACCGGGATGGGCGCCGCGCACGCCAGCAGGTGCTTGGGGTTGTCGAAGATCTGGACCTGCGCGTGGCTGCGCGTGAAGCGCGGCACCGCGACCTCCAGCCAGCCGTCGCGGACCGCGACCTGCGCGCCGGGCTCGGCCCAGGTCCACGTCCCGCCCTGGCCGTCCGGGAAGCCGGCGGGGCTCCAGTGGGCGAGG
>JAXDQP010000063.1:0-16628 GCA_034667745.1 Thermoplasmata archaeon | reverse complement strand
CGCCGCGGTAGTCCCGGATGCGGTGCGCCACCGCGGTGCGCAGCTCGGGGATGCCCAGGCTCGGGCCGTAGTGGTTCTTCCCCGCCGCCACGGCGTCCGTCAACGCTTGGGCAACGTGGGGTGCCGGCTCGTAATCGGGCTCCCCGAGGCCCATGTTGATAGAGTCCTTGCCCGCAAGCTCGAACATCTTGCGGATGCCCGACATCTCGATGCCCAGGAGGCGGCGAGCGATGAGGCCCTTGGACTGCATCTAGGCGCGCGACGGGGAGGTGCTACAAAAAGGGGCGTTGTGGGGCCTGCGGGCTCAGGGATGGCCGGAGGTCCACGCCTCGGCCTCCTCCTCTTGGAGGTAGGCGGGGGCGAGGGAGGGCGCGGGGACCGCCTCGACCGTGGGCGCCTCCGCCTCCAGGCGCTCGGTGCGGGGGCGGGGGCGGCGCTGCGGGCGGCCTGCCCCCTGCCGGCCCCGCGCCTCCTCCAGCAGGGAGAACGCGAGCTTCACGTCGTCCGCCTGGATGACCACGAGGTCGCCGGGCTCCACGAGGTCCAGGACGCGCCGGATGGCCGCCTCCTCCGACTCCGCGGTCTCGACGCTCGCCTCCGGCAGGCCGCCCGCCACGGCGCCTTCGCGCACCATCCGCATCGTCTCGCCGGGCGCCCGGCCGCGCGGGTCGGGGTCGCACAGCACGACGTGGTCGTACATCTGGGCGATGGTGCGGCCGAAGGCGAGGATGTCGGCGTCGCGGCGGTTGCCGCTCGCGTTGCACATCGCCAGCACGCGCCCCTCCGCCAGCCCCTCCACCACGGGCGCGAGCGCCAGCAGGGCGGGGACGTTGTGCCCGTAGTCGACCAGGACCTTGTAGCCCTCCATCTCGACGAGGTTGAGGCGGCCCGGCAGCTGCTCCGGCGTCGCCTCGAACTGCTCCAGCGCCTTGCGGATGGTCTCGCCGGGGACGCCGAGCGCGTGGCACGCGGCGACGGTCGCGAGGACGTTCTGGACGTTGAAGCGCGCCTGTCCGAGCATCGTGACGGGGAACTCGCGCACGTCGCCAATCAGCTCGTCGCCGTTGCCGTCGCGCACCACGACCGAGTGGCCGCTCAGGGTCACGGCGCGGCCGCTGCGCTGCACGTGCTCGGAGACGCGCTGCGAGTCGCCGTCGAGCGAGAACAGCGTCACGCGCGACCGGAGGTGGTTGCGGTAGGAGTGCACGAGGTCGTCGTCGGCGTTCAGCACCGCGGTCCCGGTGCGCGCCACGCTCTCCACCACGACCGCCTTCAGGTCGGCGAGGTCCTCCAGCGTCTCGATGCCGCCCTCGCCCAGGTGGTCGTTGCCGACGTTGAGGAACACGCCGACGTCGCAGCGGTCGAAGCCGAGGCCGCGCCGCAGGATGCCGCCGCGCGCCACCTCCAGCACCGCGTGGTCCACGATGGAGTCGCCCAGCACCACGCGGGCGCCCTCCGGCCCCGAGTAGTCGCCCTCCAGCGTCGGCTCGCCGTCGATCTCCACGCCCGTCGTGGTGGCGAGGCCGACGTGCGCGCCGTGCGCGCGCAGGACGTGGCTGATGAGGCGCACCGTCGTGGTCTTGCCGTTGGTGCCGGTCACCGCGACGAGCGGGACGCGGCCGTCCTGCCGGTTGGGGAACAGCATGTCGATGATGGGCGCGCCAACGTTGAGCGGCCGCCCCACGCTGGGCTGGGCGTGCATGCGCAGGCCCGGCGCCGCGTTGACCTCCACCACGCCGCCGCGCGTCTCGCTGAGCGGCAGGCGCAGGTGCGGCGCCACGATGTCGAGGCCCATCAGGTCCAGCCCCACGAGGCGGCTGGCGCGCTCGCACATCCGGCGCACGTGCGGGTGCACCTCGGCCGTCACGTCGGTGGCGGTGCCGCCCGTGCTCAGGTTCGCGGTGCCCTTGAGGCGGACCAGGGCGCCGGCGGGCGGGATGGAGGCGGGCGCCAGCCCGGCGCGGGCCAGCATCTCCAGGCTGTGCGCGTCGATGTCGATGCGGGTGAGGAAGTTGTCGTGCGCCTCGCCGCGGCGCGGGTCGCGGTTCGCGAGGTCGACGAGCTGCTGCACGGTGTGCGTGCCGTCGCCGGTGACGCTGGCGGGATCGCGGCGGGCGGCGGCGACGAACTTGTGGTTGATGACCAGGACGCGGAAGTCGGCGCCCTGCAGGCACTGCTCCACGATGACGGCGCGGTTGATGGCCTGCGCCGCCTCGAACGCTATGCGGAGCTGGCCCTCGTCCATGACGTCGGTGGTGACGCCGCGGCCGTGGTTGCCCACCAGCGGCTTGAGGACGACGGGGTAGCCCAGCTCCTCGGCCGCGTCCAGCACGCCCTCCCAGGTGGAGACCACCTCGCCGCGCGGCACCGGGATGCCCGCCTTGCCCAGGATGCTCTTGGTGCGGTCCTTGTCGTCGGCGATCTCGGTGCCGATGCAGCTCGTCCGCCCCGTCAGGCTGGCCTGGATGCGCTGCTGGCGCGCGCCCTGCCCGAGCTGGAGGTAGTTGTTCTCGTCGAGGCGGGTGACGGGGATGCCGCGCCGCCTGGCCTCGCGCACGATGGCGTCGGTCGAGGGGCCGAGGGCGTTGCGCTGCCGGATGCGGCGCAGGTAGTCCACGAGGGGCGCAATCGGGGGCGGGTTGGCGGCCAGGAGGCCTTCGACGACCTCGACGGCCATGCGGCCCGCCTCGATGCCGGCCTCGGCGTCGCGGTAGCGGTAGGCGATGCTGTAGACGCCGGGCGTCGCGGTGCTGCGGGTCTTGCCGAAGCCGACGCGCATCCCCGCCATGCACTGCAGCTCCAGCGCGACGTGCTCGATGACGTGCCCCATCAGCGTGCCCTCCTGGAGGCGCTGCAGGAAGCCGCCGGCGTGCTCCGGGCTGCAGCGGTGCTCGGCCAGGCTCGGGATGAGCCCCTGGAGAGCCTTGGCGAAGCCGGCCAGCTCCGACGTCGGGGTCTCGGCGAGGTCCTCGAGGTCCACCACCATGCGGATGGTGGGGTAGGGGCTGTAGTGGTTGGGGCCCGGGAGGGCGCGGTGCTCGACGATGTTCATGCCTTTTCCTCCTTCTTCTTGGGTGGGGGAATCTCCAGCCGCTGGTCGGCCAGGTGGTAGAGGTGTCCCTGCACAAGCGTGTGGACGATGATGTTCTGCACGGCGATGGCCTCGCCGATGCCGATGTCGCTGATGTTGGTGTAGCGCAGGTGGTGGCCGTCCACGACGACCGCCACGCCGGTGCCGATGACCTCGACGCGCTCGCCGTCGCGGATGATGATGCCGGTGTCCTCGCCCACGCCGAGGCCGATGTAGCCCGGGTTCGAGGTGACGACCTCCAGCAGGCGGCTCAGGCGGCCGCGGTCGAGGAAGTGGGTGTCGATGACGCAGCTCTTGATGAGCCCCAGCCCGGGCGTCATCTGGACGCTGCCCTTGCGCATCGCGCTCTCGGGCTTGGACTCGAAGATCATGGTGGAGCTCATCGCCGCCGAGCCCGCGCTCGTGCCGGCCACGACGCCGCCGCTCCAGTAGTGGTCCTTGATGGCGCGCGCCACCTTGGTGCCGCCCAGCAGCGTGGTGAGGCGGAGCTGGTCGCCGCCGGTGAGGAACGCCACGTCGCAGGCGCGGATGCGGTCCGCGAACTCCTTGCGGTCGGCGGCGTCGCGGTCCTGGATGTCGAGGATGTTGACGGTCTTGATGCCGAGCTTGCCGAACGCCTTGATGTAGTCGTCCGCCACGGTGCGCGGGATGCTGGAGGCGGTCGGGATGACCTCGACGATCTCCGTGCCGCCCTCGGGCAGGTCCACCACGCGCTTGAGGACGGCCTTGCCGAACTCCTTGTCCTCGTTGCCGCCGATGGCCACGAGCGTCCCGCGCGGCGCCGGCAGCCGCTCGCGGTCGTTCGTCATGCGGCCCCCCGCAGCGCGGCCCACGCCATGTCGCGGTTGCTGGCGCCCGCCCACTGCTCGCCGAACAGGCAGATGGCGCCCACGTCGACGGCGGCGGGGAACAGCCCGCACGCCTCGCGCAGCACGTCGTCCAGCGGCCGGCCGGTCTCCAGCTCGACGTAGATGCGGCGGCTGAGCATCTGGCGCGCCAGGAAGTCGCCGGCGCCCGTCACCGCCACCGCGCCCTTGGGGCCGGCGTAGATGCCGCAGCCGATGAGGGGCACGTCGCCGACGCGGCCCAGGAGGGTGCTGATGGTGCCGCCGGTGCTGCTGGCGGCGGCGAAGGTGCGACCGTCGGTGGCGATGACCCCTACGGTGTCGGAGTCGCCCAGCATGGACTTGATGTCCTGCGGGTAGTTCCAGTTCAGCGCCAGGCTCGTCATGTCCCAGGAGTACTCCTCGGCCTGCGCCTTTGCCAGGCGGAGCACCTTGCGCACCTCGTCGTAGCGGCGCTTGGCCTCGGGCGTGAAGGGGTCGTAGGCGCGGTGGCCGTGCGCGCGGGCGAAGGCGATGGCGCCCTCCCCGACCAGCAGGTTGTGCGGCGTGGCGTGCACGAGGGAGGCGACCTGGACCGGGTGCCGCACGTCGCGGATGCAGGCGACGGCGCCGTACTTGCCGTCCGAGCTCATGCAGGCGGCGTCCATCTCGATGGTGCGGCCGTCCAGGCGGAGGTTGCTGCCGGTGCCGGCGTTGAAGCGGACGTCGTCCTCCATCCCGGAGCAGCCGGCCACCACGGCCTGGAGGGGGGAGCCGCCGCGCGCCAGGGCGTCGAGGGCGATGCGGCAGGCCGCCTCGGGACCGTCGCGGTCCATGGAGCTGCTGGCGGCGCCTCCGTGCGCCACGGCGAGGTGGATGGGTGTCCCTCCAGGTGCCCAGGCGCGCGGCCTGGGCAGGACCCCACGTAAGCCAGGGGTGCGCTAAAGGGGGGGAGCGTGCCGAACAGGTCTGGCTGTCCCAGTGGGCGGGTCGCCGGGAGCCAAGGCTAGGGACACGATTGTTTGGCGGGGCGCCGGCAGTGGCGCCCGTTACGCGGGGCGGGCGGCCTTACGCCGTCAGCTCTTCTTCCTGCGCCGCGCCGGCCGGCTGGGCGACGACCTTCTCGGGGAAGTGGCTCAGGATGACGATGTCGCCCTTCGAGGCGACCCAGCGGTAGGGCACGGCGACGTTGTAGCCGCCCTCGATGAGCTTGCTGTTCGTGCGGGTCAGCACCAGGCTGCCGACTTTGCGGTTGGGCAGGTCGAGCAGGACGTTCTGCACCACGCCGACGTAGTTGCCCCCGTGGGTGTACACGGGGAGATTGATGAAGGAAGTGACCTCAGCGTCCATGCGGCATCCCTGGAACGTCCCATGCCCTGGCCGCTTAAACGCTTTCTTCTTCCTCCTGGAAGGCTTCAGGAGGGGTCCGGCGATGCCGGCGGGCTACCAGAACACGAGGCTGTGGGTGGTGTAGAGGACCCCGAACAGGAAGCCCACCAGGGCCCCGCCGTTGAGGAGGGGGAGCCCGGCCTGGGGGTTGCCCCGCAGGACGTAGCCCATCAGGACGCTGAAGCCCGCCAGGGTGCCCAGGGCGGCCCCGAGGGCGGGGAACGGCCCCCACGCGGGCTGGCCGAACTGGAGGGCCGACACGACGAGGATGGTGGGCATCACGAGGTCGCCCAGGCCCATGAACATCGCCTCGCGCTGCGCCTTGGTGGTGGCGCTGGCCTGCTGCATCCGGGCGGCGTCGGCGCGGAAGCGGTAGCCGCCGTGCTTGGGGATGACCAGCAGGACCGGCAGCCGCAGCTCGATGACGGTGTCCGCCAGGCTGAGCATGTGCTTGGTGCGGTAGACCGCCAGCGCGTCATAGACGGCCAGCCCCGCCAGCAGCACCACGACGGGGACCAGGCCCAGGCTGATGCCGAAGATGGCCGCCGAGCCGGCCGCCACCAAGAGGCCGACGGCGTCCACGACGTACCACTCCGGGTGCCAGTAGAGCGCCGCCACGGCCCCGACGGCGATGGCCCCCGCAAGGCCGTAGGAGAGCGTAGGCGCCAAGCCCAGCGTCACGGCCAGCAACGGGTAGGCCACGTAGCCAATCGTGAGCGCCACCGTGCCCAGGATGATGAGCCGGATGAGCCACTTGGCGCCCTTCTTGGCGATGTAGAGGATGAGGAACGTGAAGGCCAGGATGAGGCCGATGTACCACAGCGAGTTGTTGACGTCGTTGGGGTCCGAGAACGCCTGCAAGCCCGCCGTGCGGAACGGCGCCGCGAACGCCACCGCCAGCAGCATCGTCGCCACGAAGAAGGCCAGCAGGACGGCGGTCCCCCGGTACTCGGCCATCGTCACCGGCAGGAGCGGCTGGGGGGCCAGCGGGGCGGAAGCGGGGGCTGCCTCGTCCACGCGCGCGGCACCGCCCTGCGTGGGATAAAGGGCGCGACCTGCCGCCCGCTGCTTCCCAAGCAGGGATTGCGGGGTTTCGGGGAACCAACCTCGATGCATCGTTCACGCCGATGAACCGTAAAGTGCACGAATTCCACGAAACCCGACGGAGAGCGTGTGCTCCGTGCGTGGTTCAGAGGGGGCGTTCCCGAAAATCCCCGAAAATCCCTGTCCCTGGGGGAGGGTCCCCACCGCCACCTTGATGCCCTCCCCCTGAGTCGCCACGCCATGGCCCGTGAATCCCTGGCGCAGCGGCGCGTCCGGGCGCGGGCCATCGGGGCCGCCCTCGCGCAGGCTTACCCCAGGTCCACCACGGCGCTCGACCATGGCTCGCCGTTCCAGCTTCTCGTGGCCACGGTGCTGTCGGCGCAGGCCACGGACGTGGCCGTGAACCAGGTCACGCGGAGGCTGTTCAAGCGCTGGCCGACGCCGGAGAAGCTCGCGCGGGCGCCGCCCGATGCCGTCGCGGACGCCATCAACTCCATTGGGCTGTGGCGTGCCAAGGCCAAGAACGTCCGGGCGCTGGCACAGATGCTTGTTGAGGAGTTCGGCGGCGAGGTGCCGCGCACCGTCGAGGAGTTGACCCGCCTCCCGGGCGTCGGCCGCAAGACCGCGACGGCCGTCCTCGGCATGGCGTTCGGCATCGCGGCCGGCGTCACCGTGGACACGCACATGGTCCGCATCAACGGCCTGCTCAAGCTCACGGCCGGGACGGACCCGGTGCGCATCGCGAAGGACCTGGAGGCGCTGCTGCCGCAGGAGGCTTGGACCTCGTACACGCATCGCGTCATCGACCACGGCCGCCTCGTGTGCGTCGCGCGGCGGCCCCGCTGCGGCGTCTGCCCAATCGCAGGCCTTTGCCCGAGCGCGTTCAACCCCAAGGTCGGCTACAAGCCGGAGAATGACGGGAAGGAGCCGGCGAGCGCGAAGGGCTTGAGCTGGAGGCGGCTGGAGTGAACCCCGTGCTGCGCCCGGCACGCCCCGAGGACCTCGCCGCCGTCCGCGCGCTGCTGGAGGAGGCGAAGCTGCCGCTGGAGGGCTTCGAGTCCGCCTCCGTCTGGGTCGCGACGGTGCGCGGCGACGTGGCCGGGGCCGTCGCCTTCGAGCGGCACGCCAACCTCGGCCTGCTGCGCTCCCTCGTCGTCGCGCCCAAGCACCGCGGCGCGGGCGTCGGCAAGCGGCTGCTGGTGCGCGGCGTCCGCAGCATGCAGGCGGCCGGCCTCTCCGACGCCTACGCCCTCACCACGACCATCGCCCCCTGGCTTGCGCGGGAAGGGTGGGCCGAGCGCCCGCAGAAAGAGCTGCCTGCCGAACTGCTGGCCTCCGCAGAGCTCCAGGGCGCCTGCCCCGCCAGCGCGAAGGCGTTCCACCTGCCGCTCGCGGCCCGGCACCCGAGGGCCTGACATGGACACGCGCGAGCTGCACGGGCTCCGCTACCGCTGCCTGGAGGACTGCGGCTTCTGCTGCACCTTCACGGCCGAGGTCTCGGATGCCGAGCTGGTGCGCCTGCGCGGCAGCTTCCCTAAGCTCCCCGTGGCGCGCGCCAACGGCATGACGCTGCTGGGCCTCCAGGGCGGCTGCGGCGCCTGCACCCTGCTGGAGAACCGCCGCTGCACCGTGTACGGCGAGCGCCCCGCGCATTGCCGCTACTTCCCCTTCCACGTCTATTTCGGCCGCCGCACCGAGGCGTACGTGAACCGCTCGTGCCGCGGCGTCGAGGCGGTGCCGGGCGGCAGCCTGGAGGCGGAGTTCAAGGCGCAGGTGCTGGACCTCGCGCCGCCGTTCCGCCTGCGCAAGGAGCAGGAGAAGGCGGGCAAGGTGCACGCGACGTTCGAGCGCAACGCGCGCCAGGCCGGGGTCTGGGGCGACGTGGACGCGGAGGTCGCGCGCCTGCTGCGCCGCGGAGCCGCCTGGTTCGACCCCGCCGCGTGGCCGCCGACCCCGACCGGCGCGGCGGACGAGGCGGGCTCGCCCGGCGAGGCGTGGCAGGTGGCGTTGGCGCCCTTCGGCCTGGACGACGCGGTGGCGCGCCCGTTCCACCTCGCGGCGGACCTGCGCTGGCTGGGCTTCCAGGGCGACGCGGGCAACCTCGTGGCGCAGACGCTGGACGAGACCGGCAGGCTGGAGCCGTTGCAGGAGTTGGGCGCCTTCCCCGGTTGGCCGGACCTGCCGCCCGCCGTCCGCGTGGGGCTGGCGCAGGCCATGGCGCGGCTGGCGGCGCGGGACCTGCTGGCGGGCTCCATCTTCCACATGGTGGACGACACGGGCTACGAGATTGGCGTCGCGGACGCGGCGGAGGTGCGCTTTGCCGACCTGGCCGCCGGGCTTGCGGTGCGCGCCGACATCCTGCGCCGCCTCGGCGTGCCCTGGGCGCAGGTGGCGGGCGAGGCGGAGCGGTTCTACGACTCCGCGTTCCTCGACCACCCCACCATCGGCGGCTGGCTCTAGCGGCCCCGCACCGCAGCCTCCTTCGCCCCTCCCCTGCTGCGTGGCGCGTGCGCATCGACGTCTGGTCCGACATCGTGTGCCCCTGGTGCGCCATCGGCCGCAAGCGCCTCACCGATGCCCTCCGCGCCGAGGGGGTGCAGGCCGAGGTGGTCCACCGCGCCTTCGAGCTCGACCCGACGCACCGCGCGGCCCGCCCGACGCGCGAGGTCCTGGCGGAGCGCTACGGCGGCCGCGACGTCGGCGCGATGATGCGCCGGGTGCGCGAGCTGGGCGCCGCCGAGGGGCTGGACCTGCGGACCGAGGAGGCAATCTCGGCGAACACCTTCGACGCGCACCGGCTCCTGCTGTGGACGCAGGCGCAGGGCAAGGGCGACGCCATGATGCGCCGCCTGGTCGAGGCCCACTTCACGCGCAGCCTCGACCTCTCGGACCACGGCGTGCTCGCCGGGTGCGCCGTCGCGTGCGGGCTGGACGCGGCGGCCGCGCGCGAGGCGCTGGCCTCGGACGCCTTCGCCGCCCAGGTGCGCGCCGACGAGGAGGAGGCGCACGCCCTCGGCGTCACCGGCGTCCCCTTCTTCGTCCTGGACCGCCGCCTCGGGGTGTCCGGCGCGCAGGACGTCGCCGTGTTCCGCTCCGCCATTGCGCAGGCGCGGCAGGCGCAGGCGTAGGCTCCCCCCGCGACAACCTATTTCACGCCAGGGCCGGGTGCGCCGCCATGCGCGCCCATCCCTTCATTCCCGTCCTCGCCGTGTTGGCGCTCGTCCTTGCGGGCTGCGGCGGGCAAACCGCCTCGCCCACGACGGGGCCTCCCGCGCTGGCCGGCGGCTGGAAGCTCGACTGCGGCATGGGGGCCTACGAGCGCGTGCGCGGCCCCTGGGCGCAGGAGTGCGAGGTGCGCGCCAGCCACAGCGAGGGCCAGAAGCAGGAGATCTGGCTCGCCATCAACCCCATCGACGCCCGCAACGTCGTCATCGGCGCGAAGGACCTCAACCCCGCCGCGTCCGGGAGCTGCGTCTGGAACGGCCTCTTCGTCACCCACGACGGCGGCGCGACCTGGAGGGACGTCATCATCGGCGGCCCCTACGGCGAGCGCACGCCGGACAGCCCCTACTACGGCTACGCCTGCAACACCGACCCGATGGGCGTCTTCACCGCCGACGGCACCCTGCAGTGGGTCGTCGAGCTGTACAACTTCATCGGCAGCGACGGCAACGGCCCCATCGGCAAGGACCCGACCTCCGGGCGCGGCATCGTGCAGCCCGGCTGGAAGCTGGTGCTGGCCACGAGCCACGACGGCGGCGACACGTTCCCCGAGGCCACGGTGCTGGAGTACGGCGACGGCGTGGGCGCCCTGAACGACTACTCCCGCATCACGGCCAACCCGAAGACCGGCTCCGCCATCACCGTCATCAACACCTACTACCCCGGCGTCGGCGCCAACACCGCGCTCGTCCCCGCGCTGCCGGTCCCGGTGCCCCTCGGCGGCGAGGCGTGCAGCGTCCTCCCGTTCCGGCCCGCCGAGCAGCGGGCGCCGCAGCCCGCGCCCATCAAGCCCACCGTCGTGACCGGCACGGCGAACCCCGGCGGCATCAACTGCCTGGGCATCGCGGCAACCACGGGCGGCACCGTCACGCTCGGCGCCGTCGGCAGCCCCCTCCAGGGCGGCGCCTTCGGGGCGTGGTTCGCGCGCAGCACGGACGACGCCGCCAGCTTCACCGACTTCAACGCCGGCTTCCCCTTCACGCCCATCCCCAGCCCGTTCGCGGAGTCGAGCTACCGCACCGGCACCAGCTTCGAGATGGCCTACGACACGACGGGCGGGCCGCGCGCCGGCACGCTCTACGCCATCACGGCCGAGCAGACCGAGGGCGCCGGCGCCGACGAGGCGGACATCTACGTGCGCTCCAGCACCGACGATGGCAAGACCTGGGGCACGGCCGTCCGCGCCAACCAGGACCCGCCTGGCACGCACCAGTTCATGCCCAACCTCGCCGTGGCGCGCGACGGCAGCCTGCACGCCTTCTGGATGGACAAGGCCTACGACGCCGCGCACAACCACACCTTCATCGACGTCACGCACGGCCTCAGCGTGGACGGCGGCGCGACCTGGCGCACGGAGCGCGTCACCAACGTGAGCTGGGACGGCGAGCTGGGCAAGCACCAGGAAGGATTCCCCTTCATCGGCGACTACACCGGCGTGGGCGCCAGCGGCGACGAGGTGTGGGCCGCGTTCCCGGACGCCAGCAACGGCAAGACCACCGTGGTCGCCGCAATGCGGAGCGTGCTGCGCTGAAGCCGCTCGCCGCCGCGCTCGTCCTCCTGCTGGCCGGCTGCGCGCAGGCGCCCGCCCCCGTGCACGTGCCCGAGTCCACGCCGCTGGCCTTCGCGCCGCCGGTCGAGGTGCAGTGCCGCCCGTTCTGCGCCGAGCCCACGATCGCGGTGGACGGCGCCGGCCGCATCTTCGTCACCCCCGGCGTCGCCGACACAATCCTCCTGATGGTCTCGGCCGACCAGGGCCGCACCTTCCAGCCCGTCCCCGGCCCGCCCCCGCCCGCCGGCGCGCCCGGCCCCATCCGCGAGGACGCCATCGTGCAGGCGGCCCCCGACGGCTCCCTCTGGTTCAGCGCCCTGGTCCCGGCGCTGGCCGGCAGCACCGACAGCGGCCCGCCCAAAGGGGCGAACTACCGCACCCTCCAGGTGGCGCGCTCCACCGACGGCGGCCTGAGCTGGTCGCCCAACCTCCTCTTCGAGCCGGGCACCAGCGTGGACCGGCAGTGGCTCGGCTTCGGCAAGGACCGCCTCTTCCTCACCTGGCAGAGCTTCGGCGAGGGCGTCGGGGTGGCGCGCTCCGACGACGGCGGCCTCTCGTTCCACACCCTCGCCAACCTCGACGACGGCGCCGTCACGGGCGTGCCCTGCGTCCTGCCCAGCGGCCGCGTCCTCTTCCCGGTCATCGGCAACGGCCTCGCGGTGCGCAGGTCCGACGACGCCGGCGTCCACTGGACCCCCTCGAAGGGCCTCGGCACGGGCGCCTACTTCCCGTCGCTGTCGTGCGCCGGCCCCGTCCTGCGCGTGGCGTGGTGGACCAAGGAGGGCATCCACGTCGCGGCCTCGCGCGACGACGGCGTGGCGTGGACCCTGGAGCCCGAGTGGGAGGGCCGCCTGCCCGCGCCCTCCGTCTCGCCCTGGCTGGTGGAGCGCGGCGGCACCGCCGTCGCCTCCTTCCGCACCGACGCCGACGGGACGCACACGCTCCAGGTGCAGCGCCGCGACGCGGCGGGCTTCCACAACGGCACGGTCACCACGGGCATCGCGTCCTACTTCAAGGGCGGCCGCGCCAACACCGACTTCGCCTCGATGGCCGCGCTCGCCGACGGCCGCCTCGTCGTGGTGTGGAGCCCGACCTCCACGAGCGTCCGCGTCGCCGTCGAGCAGCGCTGATGCCCAGGAGAAGGAAGGAAAATCTACTTATAGAAGTCCCATCAATAAAACACCGATGACGCGGGCCGACCTCATCGAGGTGGTGCGGGAGACGCTCTCGCGCGCCGGCTTCACCGTCAGCGAGCGCTGCGACCTGCGCCCCGTCAGCTTCGACCTCGTGGCCCGCCGCGACAAGGAGCTGCGGATGGTCAAGGTTCTCTCCAACGTCGACGCGCTCAGCGAGGCCATCGCGCAGGAGATCAAGGTCCTGTGCAAGTTCCTCGACGCCCGCCCCATCCTCGTCGGCCTGCGCAGCGGCACCGGCAACCTGGAGCCCGGCGTCGTCTACAACCGCCACGACATCCCCATCATGACGCCGGAGACGCTGGAGCAGGTCCTCCTGCACGGCGAGCCCCCCATGGTCTTCGCCGCGCCGGGCGGCTTCTACGTCCAGCTCGACGCCGCCGCCCTCCGCCGCGCCCGCGAGGACGCCCAGCTGAGCCTCGGCATGATGGCCCAGATCGCGGGCGTCTCGCGCCGCGCCATCCAGATGTACGAGGAGGGCATGAGCGCCAGCATCGACGCCGCCATGCGCCTCGAGGAGTTCCTGCAGTCGGAGCTCATCCGCCCCATCAACCCCTTCGACGCCTTCGACCCCAGCGCCTTCCAGCCCAAGGGCGAGCCGCAGCCGACGGGCGCCGAGGACCCGATGGAGGGCCTGGTGCGCCGCATGCTCGAGTCGCTGGGCTACGAGGTGCGCGCCACCCGCCGCAGCCCCTTCAACGCCATCACCACGCAGGAGGCCGACACCTTCCTGACCGGCATGGGCGAGGACTCGCCGCAGTTGCGCCGCCGCGCTCGTGTCGTCACCTCCGTCAGCCAAGTGACCGGCCGCCCCGGCTTCTTCGTCATCGAGCGCACCACGCGCACCAGCATCGAGGGCATGCCCGTCGTCACCCGCACCGAGCTCAAGCGCCTCGACGACCCTGAGGCCATCCTGCAGCTCATCCTGGAGCGGCAGGGCCGCGAGCCGAAGGCGGAGTAGTCAAACCACAAATTGCACGAATTTCCCGAAACCTCGGTGGGTTCGTGCGCTTCGTGGAATTCGTGGTTCGGCTTCAGAGCGCGATTTGGCCCTCGACGCTGCGCTTGTGCAGGTCGCGCAGGGTCCACGCCCCGAACGGGATGGCGAACAGGCCGAAGGCGCCCAGCAGCAGGAAGAAGCCGGCCGCCTTGCCCGGGTAGGGCTTGAAGCCGACCGTCGCGCTCGGCACGTGGGCGGCGTTGAGGATGCTGCCGCCCGCGAAGGCGAACGGCGCCAGGAACAGCCCGGTGATGCAGGGGTAGACGAACCAGGAGAGTGTGCTCTGCATCTGGACGCGGAACTCCTCCTTGTGGTGGTACGCCGCGGGGACGCCCTCGGCCACGGGGACGTCGCTGAGGGTGTGCAGGTCGCGGTAGCTGTGCGCGATGGCGGCGGGCTCGGGCTTGCCGCCCACGAGGACGCAGTCGCCGGTCTTGACGGCGTCGCGCTTGCAGGCCACGCTGGCGGGCAGGAGGGGGACGATGCGGTTGGGGTCGAGCGCCGCGTCCAGGATGTCGCGCGCCTTGGCGTCCTCGGCGTCGGTGCCGGCGCGCAGGTGCGGCTCGACCATGAGCCAGACCTGGTGGTTGGCGGTGAGGAGCTTGACGTTGCGCTGCGCCGTCGCGAGGTCCTCCTTGGTCTGGTTCAGCGCCTTGGAGAGGTTGTCGCGGGTGTCCTTGTTGGCCGGGCTCGGGTCCGCGCTGTAGTTGGCGCTCGCGGTGGCGAGGCGGGCGGTGAGGAGGGTGATGGTGGCGGGCTTGGAGGCGGCCGCCTTGGCGTTGTCGAGGTAGTCGCCCTCGCCGACGGTCTGGTTGAGCGCCTTCGCGAACGTGGCGTGGATGCCGACCTCGGACTGCGCCTCGAAGCTGGCCAGCAGCACGAAGCCGCCGAGGCCGAGGGCGAGGCCCAGCACGCCGGCCACGACGGCCTTCGAGGCCGCGCGGGGGTCGTCGTCGCGGTGGCGGCGGGCGAGCTGGGCGACGACGCGCCAGCCGATGACGAAGAGCGCCAGCGTCCCGACGAGGACGAAGAGGGACCAGGCCAGTTCCGCCGGGGAGCCGGAGCCGCCCAGGAAGGAGCTCATTGGCGCGGCGAAGTCCCGGGGTCTTAAAACCTGTAGGAACCTCGAAGCCGCGTGCCGGCCCGCGCGGACGACAGCCCCCTGCTGGCCGCGCGCTGGGTGGAGGACTCCCTGGCCGCGTCCCTCGGCCCCTTGGGCGGGACGACGCTCGTGGCGGGCGCGGACGGCTCGGCGCGCTGCGTCAAGGGCGCCGCCGCCCTGCGCGAGGCCGGCATCGTCCACCCCGACGCGCAGCCCTACCTGCGGCTGGCCGACGCCTTGGCGCAGCAGGCGGGCGACCACGCGGCCACGGCGGCGCTGCTGGCGGCCCGCCTCGTCCGCCGCGCCCTGGAGGCGGAAGCGGACGGCCTGCCGGTGGCGGCGAGCCTCGACGGCTACGCCCTGGCGCAGCGGCAGGCGCTCGCCCGCCTGCGCACCCTGCGGAGGGACGACGCCGGCGCCTGCCTCGCGACGGTCGCGCCGGAACGCGACGGCTGGGCCGCCGCGGTCCTGGAGGGCCTGCGCGCCCTGCCCCGCGACGGCCTGCTCGACCTCGACGCTATCGACGTCCGGGCGGGACCCGTGGGGCAGCCCGCATGGCTGGAGGGTATCGTCGCCGAGCCGCAGCACGGCCCAAGGAGCCCGCCCGCCGCGCCCGGCGTCCTGCTCGTCACTGAGGAGTGGAAGCCGCGCCCGCAGCAGGACGTGACCCTGCGCGCCAGCGACCCGTCCGCCCTCGGAAAGCTCGCGGCGGTGGAGGACCGCCTGCGCCGCGATGCGTTGGCCACCGTGGAGCGGCTTGGCGTCGGCCTGTTGGCCTGCGCGCGCGGCATCGACCCGGAGCTTGCGGCGCGGCTTGGCAGCCGTGGCGTCCTGGTCTGGACCGACGCCCCGCTCTCCGCCCTGCGCCGCCTTGAGCGAGCGACAGGTGCCCGCGTGGTCCCCCGCATCCCGCACGCCCGCCCGGAAGACGTCGGGAAGGCCGCGTTCGAGCGAAGGCCCGCCCGCCACGGCGGCGGCTGGCTCGTGCGCGGCGACGGCCACGGCGCGACGCTCCTGGTTCCAGGCGCGAACGCAAGCGCGAAGGCCGCGGCGGTCGAGGACGGCGAGCGCCTGCTGCGCGCGGCGGGGCTCTGGCTGCGCGAGCCGGGAGCGGTGCCGGGCGCGGGCCGCTGGCAGCGCGAGGTCGCGCGGTCCCTGCGCGGCGCGGCCGACGTTGCGCCGGGCAAGGCGCCCATCGCCATCCGCAACGCCGCGATCGCGTTCGACGCGCTGGCCGACGACTTGGTTCGCAACGCCGGCGGCGACGTCCTGGCCGGCGCGGCCCTCCCCGGCACCGAAGATGTCGCCGACCCCGCCGCCGGCGTCCGCCTCGCGGTCGTCGCCGCGTTCGAGACCGCGCGGCAGGTGCTGCGCATCGACGGCCGCTTCGCCAAGCGCGCCAGCGGCCAGTCCGCTCTGCGCGGCGGCGGCACGCGCGTCGGCAGCCCCAAGGGGTTGCCCGGCGACATCCCGCCCCTGATGTGACTACGCGGCCGCGTCGTAGGCGGCCTGTAGGGCGGGCAGCACCTTCGGCAGGTCCCCGTCGTCCGCGTAGGGAAGCTGGAGCCAGCCCTTCATCACCATCGCGCCCTTCGGGGAGGGGTAGCTGAACGGCACGCCCTTGAGCCTCTTGGCGAACGCCGCCGCCTGGTTCTCCGGCAGGTTGCGCACCACCACGAAGCCGTCGCGCAGGAACGCGAACAGTTCGCCGCCGCGCCGGTAGCCGGGGCAGCCGAACATCTTCTTCACCGCGACGTCCGGCCACTCCATCACCTCCGCCTCCAGCAGCTCGCGCAACGCGCCCATTTCGTCGCCGGAGTAGATCTTCGCCACGCCCTACCAGAGTTCCTGGTTGGAGCGCTTGAGCTTGCGGCGCTGGTTCTCCAGGAACCGGTACACGCTGGCGTGCTCGGCGCCGCGCAGGATCATGTCCACCGCCTGCTTGGCGTTGGCGAGGTCCTCGAGGTCGCCGATGATGCCGACGGTGTGGCCGTAGATGGCGAGGTCGCACTGCGTCTGCTCCTCGATGATGCGGCGGGTCTTGCCCTCGCTGCCGATGAGGCGGGCGGTGACGCGGCGGATGTGGCCCTTGTGCTTGCCGACGTAGTCGTGGAAGTCCAGCAGCTCGAAGTAGCAGTCGTCGGAGAAGAGGCGAATCGCGTGCTCGGGGCTGAAGCCGCGGCCGATGGCGCGGATGATGTCGCGCAGCTTGAG
>JAXDQP010000062.1:0-68021 GCA_034667745.1 Thermoplasmata archaeon | reverse complement strand
CAAGATCAAGGTCGTCTGGGACACCGCCATCACGGAGATCCTCGGCAAGGACTCGGTGGAAGGCGTCCGCCTGAAGAACCTCAAGACCGGCCAGGAATCCGTGCTGAAGTGCGGCGGCTACTTCTCCGCCATCGGGCACGTCCCCAACACGGGCCTGTTCAAGGGCCAGCTCCACCTCGACGAGATGGGCTACATCGTGCAGGAGGGCCAGTACGACACCTACACCAACGTCGAGGGGGTCTTCGTGGCCGGCGACGTGTACGACCACCGCTACAAGCAGGCCATTACGGCCGCCGGCTCGGGCTGCAAGGCCGCCATCGACGCCGAGCGCTGGCTGGAGTCGCAGGGCGGGCACGCGTAGGCGCTACCCGGCCCGTTCCGCCTCGGCGTCGGCCGCCGCGCCCGGCGTCGCCGGCTTCCTGCGCGACGCAAGGCCCGCGAGGACGCACGCGGCCAGCGCCACCAGACCTTCCATGAGCGCGAGGGAGAGCTGGTGGCTCCCCGGGACGGCGATGCCGGTCCCGCCGGAGACAGGACTGTAGGGGAAGAGGGCCGGCGCCAACGTGATGAGGCTCCAGGCCGCGACGGCCGGCCAGCCCCAGCGCAGCGCCCGCAGCACGCCGCCCGCCGGCTGCAGGGCCCGGGCCGCGACGAAGCCCGCCACGGGCACCGCAAGCGCGCCCCAGACGAGGAACGTCAGCAGCAGGAAGGGGTCGCGGGCGAGAGCCGCCGGGAGCAGCGGCCAGAGGGGCCGGGAAGCGATGGACATCAAGGGCGTCAGCGCGAACAGCGTGGCCACGAGCAGCAGCACGAACTGGCGGCGGCGCCGCAGCCCCTCGGCACGCCAGCCGGCGCCCAGGCACCCCAGGAAGGCGAGGGCGCCCGCGGCCACGGAGACCAGGAGGTCGAAGAGGGGCGTCGGCTCCGGGCAACCCAGGATGCAGAAGCGCGCCGAGTAGGCCAACGCGAGCGCCATCGCGGCCGCCGCGAGCGCCCCACCAACCAGGCCGCCCCGCATCCCGGACCGCGCGGGGTCAGGGCGCCCGCGGAGGATGCGCGCGCCGACGAAGACGTCGAGCAGCAGGGCCGGCGCCATCAGCGCGGCGAAGTGGAGGCCGAGCGCGACCCCGTGGCCGAATGGCATCGCCGGCCGGTAGTCCAGGTCCAGGGACGCGAACGTCCACGCGAGGAACACGGCCGCCTGCATCAGGAACGCGGCCGCGCCGAGCGCGAGCGTCCGCCCGTTCAACCACACATGACTGGACCCGCAAGGCCGCACTTGACCGTTGCGGGCTAGATGAGGGGGGTCTCGCCTGGATACGTGACCTTGCCGTCGCGGATGCGCGCGAACGGCGTCACCTTGTGCGGAGCGCTGTGCTCGGCGTCGATGGCCTGCACGACCTCGACTCCCTGCGCCACGAGGGCGTCGGCCAGGAGGCTGCGGTGGCAGCGCCACGGCACCGCCTCGGAGCACATCACCGCCGTGGGCGCCTCGGCCGCGAGGCCCAGGAGCCGCTGGAGGCCTGCCTGGAACTCGGGGGTCGCCATGTGGTCGGCGTAGCCCTTGAACTGGTCGTTGCGCCACGCCGTGTTCGTGGAGCCGGGCACCGGCTTGCGGCGGCCGCCGAGGGCGGGCAGGTGGACGTAGCGGACGCCCTCCTGCGCGAGCGCTTCCGCCAGGGTGGCCGGGTTCGCCCACGTGACGAAGCGGCTGCCGGCGTGGGTGCGCACGTCGGCCAGGACCTTGACGCCATGCGCCCGCAGCATCGCCAGGAACTCGGCGAGGGGGCGGTTGGAGTGGCCCAGGGCGATGACGCGCGTGGGTTCGGATGGGCGAAAGGAACGTGTGCGTTGTGGTGTGGTCGGTGAACTAACTTCCAAACCACGAATTCCACGAATTGCACGAACCGAGAGTTTGTTTCGTGAAATTCGTGGTTCGGTCGGCGGTCGCCAGCCGTTTTAACCGCCAGCCGTTCGCCGCAGCGTGCAGAAGGCCAGTGCCGCCAAGCCCCCGGTCTACATCGGCGTCGCGTGGCCGTACGCCAACGGCCCGCTGCACCTTGGCCACGTCGCGGGGTCGCTGCTGCCGCCCGACATCTTCCGGCGCTACTCCAGGATGGCGGGCCACCCGGTCCTGATGGTGTCGGGCAGCGACTGCCACGGCACGCCCATCATGATCAAGGCCGAGAAGGAGGGCAAGACCCCCGCCGAGGTCGTCGCGTTCTACCACGACGACCACAAGCGCGCGCTTGAGCGGCTGGGCATCGGCTTCGACCTCTTCACGACCACGACGACGAAGAACCACGAGGCGGCGGTGCAGGAGATTTTCCTGGCGGCCAAGGCGATGGGCTACATCGAGGCGCGCACCCAGAAGGCGCCCTACGACGCGGCGGCGAAGCGCTTCCTGCCCGACCGCTACGTGGAAGGGACCTGCCCGCACTGCGGCCGCACCGACGCGCGCGGCGACCAGTGCGACGGCTGCGGCAAGACCCTCGACCCGCAGGACCTGAAGGACCCGAAGTCGAAGCTCAACCCCGGCAACCCCATCACGTTCCGCGACACGGAGCACTTCTTCTTCCTGCTCTCCAAGCTCCAGCCCGCGCTGGAGCAGTACGTCGCCAAGACCGCCGGCCACTGGCGCGCCAACACCGTCAACTTCACCCAGAACTGGCTCAAGGAGGGGCTGCAGGACCGCGCCATCACGCGCGATTTGACCTGGGGCGTCCCCATCCCGCTGCCGGGCTACGACGACAAGCGTATCTACGTCTGGTTCGAGGCCGTCTGCGGCTACTACACCGCCAGCCTGGAGTGGGCGCAGCGCCAGGGCAAGCCCGACGCGTGGGAAGCGTTCTGGACCGACCCGAAGGCGCGCGGCTACTACTTCCTCGGCAAGGACAACATCCCGTTCCACACCATCATCTGGCCAGCGATTCTCCTCGCCTACAACGAGCAGCGGGCCAAGAAGGGCCAGAAGGCGCTAAACCTCCCGTTCGACGTCCCCGCCAACGAGTTCCTCAACCTCGCGGGCAAGCAGTTCAGCAAGTCGCGCGGCGTCAGCATCGCCGTGCACGACATCCTCGACCGCTTCCAGGCCGACGCCGTGCGCTACTACCTCAGCATCAACATGCCCGAGGGCCGCGACGCCGACTGGGTGTGGGAGGACTTCCTCGCCAAGGTCAACGACGAGCTGGTCGGCACCCTCGGCAACCTCGCGCACCGCGTCCTCAGCTTCACGCAGAAGAACGTCGGCCGCATCCCCGACCCGCCGGCCGCCCCCGCCGACCCGTTCAACGGCAAGGTGACGGCTGCCATCCACGCCTGCGGCGACGACCTCGCCCTCCACCTCGGCTCCGTCCAGCTCCGCCCCGGCATGCGGCGCATCATGGCGCTCGCCGCGCAGGGCAACCAGTGGATGCAGGAGCAGCAGCCGTGGGCGAAGTTCAAGACCGACCGCCCCGAGGCCGAGGCCAACCTGCACAGCCTCCTGCGCCTGCTGAAGGCGCTCAGCGTCTACATGGCGCCCTACCTCCCGACCGCCGCGCAGCAACTGTGGGAGATGCTCGGCGAGTCCGGCAGCGTCCACGACCAGCCCTGGTCCGCCGCGGGGCTCCCCCTCCAATCGGGCAAGCCCCTCGCGGAGCCCAAGGCCCTCTTCCGCAAACTGGAGGCGACCGACATCCCGCAAGAATCCACCCCCGCCCAACCGCAGGGCGCGCCGAGCCCGCAGAGCCCCGCAAAATCCGCACCCTCCGCAAAATCCGCGGATGGTCCGGCCGCAGCGCCCGCCACCATCACCATCGACGAGTTTCAGCGCGTCCAACTTCGCCTGGCCACCGTGAAGTCCGTCGAGCCGCACCCGAAGGCAGACAAGCTCTACGTCCTCAAGCTCGATGTGGGCGAACTGGGCGAGCGTCAGGTCGTCGCGGGCCTCAAGGCCCACTACAAGCCCGACGAACTGGTGGGCAAGACGGTGGCGTTCGTCGCCAACCTCCAGCCTGCGCTGCTGCGCGGCGTCGAGTCGCAGGGCATGGTCCTCGCCGCCGACGACGGCACCACCGTCGCGGTGCTGGAGCCGCAGCGCAAGGTGCCGCCCGGCTCGAAGATTCGCTAGCCTGACGGATTTGCCCGCAAATAGGCCTCCCCCACTACACGTGCGCCCAACCCTCTAGCTTCGCGGCTTGCCTTGCCCACGAGCGGAGTTGGTCTTCGTCGAAGTCGTCCGGGCCCGTGATGTCGACGCGGCGCGTGCCCGCGTTGCCCGCCACGGGCAGCGGCGGGTCCAGCTTGGCGCCGTCGAAGAACGTCACGCGCATCTCGTGCTTGAGGGAGTGGACCATCGCGACCCACCCGTGGCCGGGGCGCCCGTAGAAGGGGGTGCCCAGGGGTTCGCTGGGCTTGCGCCATTTCGTGGTGCGCACGACGTCCGGAATCTCGTCGCGCAGGATTCGGTCGATGCGCTTGATGATGGCGCGGCGCTCAGGGGCCACCGCGGCAATCCAGGCGTTGACTGTGGCGTGGTCGCTGGGCGTCGCCGCCTTGGCCGGCTTGCGTGTCCGAGCGCCGTCCCCGTCGTCCCGTGCTTTCTTCGATGAGGTGGTGCCTTCTTTCTTTGAAGCCATGACGTGTGCCGCGGGGCCGAAGGTCGCGTTCTATTTACCTCTCTTCCACGGCCGGTCGCAACCCTCGGGCTTATCGCCGCCCAATGAATCGCCGCCCGGCGACCCCCATGGCTCCAACCAAGACGGCGTCCACGACGCAGGCCAAGCAGACCAAGCCGTCCCAAGGCTTGGACACCGTCACCCCTTGCCTGTGGTTCGACGGCCAGGCCGAGAAGGCGGCGAGGTTCTACGTCTCCGTCTTCCCGGAGTCCAGCCTCGACCGCGTTGTGCCGGCGCCAAGCGACTACCCGGCTGGCAAGAAGGGGGACACGGTCCTCGTCGAGTTCACCCTCATGGGGCGCAAGTTCATGGCCCTCAACGGCGGCCCCTACTTCCACCTGAACGAGGCCGTCTCCTTCTACGTTCCCTGCAAGGACCAGGCCGAGGTCGACCGCTACTGGAAGGCCCTCTCCGCGGTGCCGGATGCCGAGCAGTGTGGTTGGCTCAAGGACAAGTTCGGCGCCTCGTGGCAGATTGTCCCCACCCGCATGTTCGAGCTCCTCGTGGACCCGGACCCCAAGAGGGCGGCGCGGGCGTACGCGGCCATGATGGACATGAAGAAACTCGACGTCGCCGCCTTGGAGCGCGCTGCCAACGGAAAGTAGGACAGCGCTGCCAAGCGAGCGAGCGAGGCACGGCCTAGAAGGAGCCGTCCTTCTCGCTGCTCCTGCCGACTCCACCCGTCTGGTTGGGCGTCAGGCGCGCGGCGCGTCGGCGAAGAACTTGGGGAGCGCGACGATGGCGGGCTCCATGCGGCTGAACCAGGACTCCCATTTCTCCAGGCGGGCCTTGGCAGCCGCGACTTCCTGCTCCTGCTCCTCGTAGACCTTGAACAGCTTCGCGAGGCGCTCCTGCTCCTTGCGGAGGTCCGCCTCGAGCTGCGCGGTCTTGTCGGCGAGGTCCTTCTGGTGGGCGGCGACGGCCTGGTTGGCGGCGCGCACCTCGCGGTTCAGGTTCTCGACCTCGATCAGGAGGACGCGGTTGCGGCGGTCGGACTCCTCGTGCCGGTCCTTGAAGCCGGCGGCCTCCTTGAGGGCGGCCTGCTCGCGGCGGAGGCCGGCGATGGCGCGGTCCTGCTCGGCGACGGTCTCGACCAGGACGGGGCGCTCGCGGCGCAGCTGCTCCAGCTCGTCCTCCTGGTTCTTGTACGCCTGCCAGAGCTTGGCGAGGCGGTCCTGCTCGCGGCGCAGCTCGGCGCGCGGGTCGTCGGCTTGCAGCGTCTCGGTTTCCGCCATGCGAATCTACAGGAAGGCGACTCCTGTGGAGCCTTTAGGGGTTTCCGGTCTGCTGCGGCTATCCCACTTCGGGCGAGCCGAAGGAGTCCGCCTTGGGCTTGGCGGGCGCCGCGGGGGCCTGGAACTGGATCTGCGGCAGGGGAATCGGGGGCGGCAGGCGCAGCTCCTTCGCGAGGCCGACCGCCTCGGGGACGGCCATGCCCATGACGGCGCCGTGCACCTGCTGCGCCATCTCGGGCGGCAGGTTGCGCGAGGTCGCCCACGCGTCCGCCGCCGCGCCCGCCGTGGGGTCGGTGAAGGAGAGCGTGCCCTCGATCTTGATGACGCCTAGTGGCCCGTAGCTCGTGGTGTAGCCGAACTCGACCCGGAGGCGGTCGTCGGCCTCGCGCGCCACCAGTGTCAGCGTCGAGTTGTGGTCGATGCGGATCTGCTGGTTGGGGACGGGGTCGCTGAAGCGCCGCGCCTCGATGGAGCGCAGCTGGATGGCGGTCACTGGCATGGCCGCGCCGAGGCGCGTGGCGTAGAAAACGGCGCCGCCCCCACATGTCAGGCCCGTTCCTGGATTCATGCCGGAGGCGCCCATCGCCGGGCCGGTCACCGCCATGCCCTCCACGCAGACCATCCGCCAGTCCGACAGCGCCACGCACGACCACCGCACCGCCAAGGTCGTCGAGCTGGTCAGCAGCTCCAGCCGCAGCTTCGAGGAGGCGGTCCAGAACGCCCTCGAGGACGCCCGCCAGACCACGCGCGGCATCACGGGCGCGCACGTCGAGGCGATGAGCGTGCAGTGCGAGGACGGCCGCATCACCTCCTACAAGGTGAACCTCAAGCTCGTGTTCGGCGTCGAGCGCCGCGACAGCGACGAGGACAGTGGCGAAGGCAACGGCCGCAGCCGCAACTCCTCCCGCGACTCCCGCTAGCCCTAGCCGAAGCGCCTTTCCGCGCCACCCCCTGGCCGCAGCGTGGCCGCCAGCGACCTGCTGCTCGCCTTCGCCGTCGTCTTCGTGGCGGAGCTGGGCGACAAGACGCAGCTGGCCGTGGCCCTCCTGGCCTCGCGCGGCCGCGCCACCGGCGTCGTGCTGGGCGCGTGGGCCGCCTTCGCCATCCTCACCGTCCTCGCCTGCACGCTGGGCGCGGCGCTGGCCGCCTACGTGCCGGCGAGGCTCCTGCGCACGGCGGCGGGCCTCCTGTTCCTCGCGATGGCCGCGCTCGCGCTGCGCAACAAGGGCGACGGCGGGGAGGCCGCGACGCCGAAGGCCTCGTTCGTGGGCGCCTTCGCCGCCATCCTGCTCGCCGAGATGGGCGACAAGACGCAGTTAGCGACCGCGACGCTGGCGGCGAGCGGCAACGCCTGGCTGGTGGGCATCGGCGCGTTCGTCGCCCTCGCCCTGAGCGCCCTGCTGGCCGCGCTGCTCGGCGCCAAGGTGCTGGCGCGGCTGCCGCCCAAGGCCCTGCGCTGGACGGCGGCCACCGCGTTCGCCGTCGCGGGCGTCGCGCTGCTCGTCGAGGCGTGGCTCCCACGGGCCTGAGCCGCTTCCCTTGCCGGGAGTGGCAGCCTTAATTCAAGAAACCGCTCGGCACCGGCTATGCCCCGCATCGCAGTCATCCTTGGCAGCACGCGCCCCGGCCGCAATGGCGAGGCCGTCGCCAGGTGGGTCCACGAATTGGCCAGCCAGCGCACCGACGCCGAGTTCGAGTTGGTCGACCTTGCCGAGCAGGGCCTCCCCCTCCTGGACGAGCCGCTGCCGCCGTCGCTGGGCCAGCACAACCGGCCGCACACCATCGCCTGGGCCGCGAAGGTCGCGCAGTACGACGGCTTCGTTTTCGTGACCCCCGAGTACAACCACGGCATCCCTGGCGCGCTCAAGAACGCCATCGACTTCCTCTACAAGGAATGGAACAACAAGGCGGCGGGGTTCGTCTCGTACGGCAGCATGGGCGGCGTCCGCGCCGTCGAGCACCTGCGCCTCGTCATGGCCGAGGTCCAGGTCGCCACCGTGCGCGCCCAGGTCGCCCTTAGCCTCGCGACGGACTTCGAGAGCTACCGCACGTTCAAGCCGCTGCCGCACCACGCGGGCATCCTCGACACGATGCTCGGCCAGCTCGTGGCGTGGAGCAACGCCATGAAGCAGGTGCGCGAGCCGGCACGCGAGGGCCACGAGGAGCGCGCCAACCGGCCTGCCCGCCCGGTCGCGCCGGTGCGCCGCGCCGCCGACTGACCTCAGCGCGGCCAAGGCAGCGGGAACGTGACGTCCGCGTGGTCGAGGTTCCACGTTCCCGCCAGGAACCGCACCGGGACCTCTTCGGCGCCCACCAGGTCGCGCATCTTCCCGGGCGCCAGCCGGAGGACGCCGTCGCCGGAGGCCAGCGTGGCGTCGTGCAGCCGCGCGTGCCAGCGGGCGAGGCCGCCCTTCGCGAGCGGCGTGTACTCGATGAAGGGCAGCGGCGCACCCTGCGGGGTGGCGGGCTGCGCGACGCCGTCGAGCGAGAAGCCGCCGGCGCCGCCCAGAGCGAGGTGGGCCGTCCAACGCGGCCCCAGAGAGGTGACCGTGGCCGAGCCGTTGAGCGCGGGCAGGCCGCCTGCCGCTAGGACCTCGCGCCGGGCCGCGTCGGGGACGAGGTGCTGGAGTTTCACGAAATAGGCGTCGTAGCCGGGTTCCTTGAGGGCAGCCGGCGGAATCGCGGGAACATAGTAGGAGCCGTACTGCACCTCCCGCAGCGGTGAGCCGTCGAGGCCCACGCCGGCCTTGCACACGTAGGCGTCGAGGTGCAGCTCCGCGCCGGGCGCCCCCGCGGCGCCGGGCAGGTCGGACGGCGCGGGCGCGAACCCCTCTGGAAGGAGCTGCTGGAGGGCGGCCGCGGGCACGGCGACGCGCGCGATGGCGAAGGCGCACTCCGACAGGCCCCACGCATGGGTCGCCGGCCCCGTCACGGCTGCTGGGCCTGCGGGAGCGGCGGGCGGCGACAGGCAGCCCGCCAGCAGGAGCGCCGCGAGGAGGAAGGCCCGCACAGGGCAGAGCGGGCGCGGTGGTGGAAAACGGTTGCGGAACCCCCCACCTTTGCAGCCCTAGGGTTGCCCATAGGGATGCGGATTCGGCCTGCGGTCGCCAATCGGGGCGCATGCGGGGACGACGCGCGCGCCCAGCGGCCGCCATCTTGGCTTTTCTCCTCCTGGCGTTCGCGTTCCCCGCCACCGCCAACCATCCGCAGGCGATGCCCAACGGACGCACCGTGTCGTTCGCGGACGGCGGCGGCAACGAGTGGTGGGTGCAGGTCCGCCTCGGCGGCATGGACGGCGCGACGGCCTCCAGCGTGCAGGCGATGGACACCGGCGGCCCCTGGGTCGCGCTCTCGCCCCAGGCCTGGACCAGCGACCACACCTGGTGGGCCGGCAGCTTCCACGTCGAGCCCGGCAACCAGGTCCGCTTCCGCGCCTCGTTCCCCGGCGGGGCGAGCAACTTCGAGAGCTGCTGGTTCACGCACCCCGGCGCCGTAGAGCAGTGCGGCACGCCTCCCCCGCCTCCGCCACCCCCACCGCCGCCCCCGCCACCCAGCGGCAACTTCACGGCCACGTTCTCGGGCGTGCAGGGCAACGAGTGGTGGGTGCAGGCGAGCGTCAACGCCAACCAGCCCCTCGCCGGCGTCGATGCCCGCGCCGGCTGCCCTGCG
This sequence comes from Thermoplasmata archaeon, assembly GCA_034667745.1. Taxonomy (GTDB): domain Archaea; phylum Thermoplasmatota; class E2; order JACPAO01; family JAHFTW01; genus JAHFTW01. The sequence continues at coordinate 58,459 of JAXDQP010000062.1, read as the reverse complement.
ACCTGGACCGCGCTCACCAAGCAGTCGTGGGGCGGGTGGGCCGCGAGCTTTCACGTGACGCCCGGCTCCAAGGTCGATTTCCGCGCCCGCTCCACCGGCGGAGCCGCGGCGCTCTCCGGCGGCTACACCTGGCCCTCCGCGACCCCGACGACGGCGTGCAGCGGCTCGCCGCCTCCGCCACCGCCCCCTCCCCCGCCGCCGCCCGGCAGCCCCGGCTCGCTCGAGGCCGAGGCGTTCGCCGTGAAGAGCACGGGCGGCAAGGTGCTCACCGGCAGCGCCAGCGGAGGCGCGGCGTGGAACCTGTGGACGAACGGCTACGTCGAGGACCACGTCGCCGGCGACGGCACCAACCCGCTGACCATCGTGGCGCGCGGCACCCCGCTTGGCGGCGCCTGGCCGCAGATGCAGGTCCGGGTCGATGGCGCCCTCGTCTACACGGTGGCAGTGGCCAGTGCGGCGTTCGCGGACTACGCGGCGCCCATCCTGCCCAGCGGCGACCACCTCCTGCGCATCTCGTTCACCAACGACGCCGCAAGCAGCACCGAGGACCGCAACCTCATCCTCGACGTGGTCCGCACCGGCGCCGCCTCGACCTTCCCCGGCGGCCCCTTCACGCTGGCGGCGGGCCAGTCGCGCAGCTTCCAGTTCGCGTGGATGGGCGGCCCCGGCGACCTGCTCGCGATGGTGGCCACGCCGCCGGAGCTGAACGTGCGCCAGCGCGTCCAGGTGGACGTCGATGGGGTGCTTGCGCAGGACGCCCTCGTGGCGGGACCCGTCGCGCGGCCCCGCCTCACGCCCTTCGACCTGCCCGGCGGCCAGCGCACCGTGACCTACCGCGCCGTGGGCGGCCCCGTCGTCCTGTCCGACCTGCGCATCGACGGCAGCCCGCCACCGCTCACCTTCACCGGCGCCGCAGCCCGCGTCCATTCGGGCGGCGCGGCGGAGGGCCCTGGCTGGAAGTTCACCGACTTCGGCTTCCTGGAGTCCCCCGTCGTGGTGCAGGAGTCCGGCTGGTACGACCTGCGCGTGCAGGGCGCCGGCACCGTCGCGACAGTGGGGCCGCTCGTGCATCTCTGGCTCAACCGCACCGTCGTCGCGGAGGCCGTGCAGGGAACCACCATCGACCTCACGGCGCAACGCTACCTTGTCGCGGGCGTCGGCTACACGCTTGGCGCCTCGTTCGAGGACCCGTTCACGGGGCCGACGGCGCGCTTCGACACGCTCTCGGTGACGCCCTCCGCGAGCGTCCCCTCACCGCTTCCCATCGCAACCGTGGACCCGCCTGCCGAGGCAACCGGTTGGCCGCAGTACGGGCGCGACAGCTGGAACACCCGCAGCAACCCCGACCCGACGCTGCCCAGCCCGACCGCCCCCGGCGTGACCCTGCGCTGGCGCGCGCACGTTGACGGCAGCGTCACGGCCACGCCCGCCGTCGTGGACGGGCGCGTCTACGTCGGCACCTGGGGCAAGTCGATGTACGCCCTCAACGCCGCCACCGGCGCCGTCGTGTGGCGCACCACGCTGCCCGCGCCCGTCGACGGGTCGGCCTCGCTGTCCGACGGCCTTGTTCTCGTGGGCGCCGGCCCCACCCTCTACGCGCTCCGCGCCGACACGGGCGCCATCGCGTGGAGCCACGCGTTCACCGGCCGCCTGTGGGCCAGCCCCACCGTGCAGGGCGGCGACCTCTTCGTTGGCGTCGATGCCGACCGTGGCTACGTCGCCCGCCTGGTGCCCGCCACCGGCGCGCTCGTGTGGCAAGTGCCCACCGCGCCGCAGCCGAACTCCGGCGCCCGCGTCTGGGCCTCGCCGCTTGCGCCCGGCGGCAGCGGCCTCGTCGTCGTCGGCACCAGCCCCGGCACGGACACCGGCCAGCCCGCCACGATGGACTCCCTGCTCGCGCTCGACCGCGCCGACGGCCACCTCGTCTGGAGCCACCGCTTCTTCCCCTACGACACGAACCAGGAGACGACGCCGGAGGTGACGCGCGCCATGAACCGCGACCTCAGCGGCACCCCGCACCTCGCCGTCGTGGCGGGCCGCCCCGTCGTCCTGGCCTCCGAGAAGCACGGGCCCGCGTGGGCGGTGGACCTCGGCACCGGCGCGCTCCTGCACGGCAGCCACCTGCTGGAGATGCGCACCGCCTTGGTCGGCTCCGGCGGCTACGCGGACGGCGTCGAGGTCATCAGCTCCACGGACGCGGACCGCATCGCCGGCTTCGACGCGGCGACCGGCGACCTGCTGTGGGAGCAGTCCCTGCCCTCGACGGCCTTCGCGCCGGTGGCCATCGGCAACGGCCTCGCCTGGATTGGCTCCTACGCGGGGCAGCTCAAGGCCTACGACCTCCACACCGGCCGCGAGGCGGTCTCGCTGGACGCGGGAGGCGGCGTCCTGGGCGGCGCGGCCCTCGCGGACGGCCGCATCGTCGTCGGCGCGCTGGACCTCCCGGCGGGCGGCGGCAGCTTCGAGGCCAGCCTGGGCCAACTGCCGGGGACGGTCTCGCTGTGGTCGCCCTAGTTCCGTGGGCGCAGGCGTGGCGGCCGCCTGGCCAAACCCTAAATGGAGCGCTAGCGTAGGGAGGTTCCCGTAGCGTATGACGAAGTACATCGTCGTCACGGGCGGGGTCCTTTCTGGGCTGGGCAAGGGCATCACCACCAGCTCCATCGGCACGCTCCTCAAGGCCCGCGGCGTGAGCCTCACCGCCGTCAAGATTGACCCCTACCTCAACTCGGACGCGGGGACCATGAACCCGTTCGAGCACGGCGAGGTGTTCGTCCTCAACGACGGCGGCGAGGCCGACCTCGACCTGGGAAACTACGAGCGCTTCCTCGACATCCCGCTGACGCGGGACAACAACATCACGACCGGGAAGGTCTACAAGTCAGTCATCGACAAGGAGCGCCGCGGCGACTACCTCGGCAAGACCGTCCAAATCGTCCCGCACATCACGAACGAGATTCGCGAGTGGATCAAGCGCGTGGCGAAGACCTCCGGCGCAGACGTCTGCCTCGTCGAGGTCGGCGGCACCGTGGGCGACATCGAGAGCGCCCCGTTCCTGGAGGCCATCCGCCAGCTCCACCGTGAGGTCGGCCACGAGAACCTCTTCCTCATCCACACGAGCCTGGTGCCCGTGGTCGGCGCCGTCGGGGAGCAGAAGACCAAGCCAACGCAGCACACCGTGCGCGACCTCAAGTCCATCGGCCTGCACCCGGACATGATTGTCTGCCGCAGCACGCAGCCGCTCCACCCCGAAATCCGCGAGAAAATCGCGAGCTTCTGCGACGTGGACGAGGCCGCCGTCATCTCGGCCCACGACGCGCGCAGCATCTACGAGGTCCCCCTCATCCTGGAGGAGCAGGGCGTCCCCGAGACCATCCTCAGGCGCCTCAAGGTCAAGGCCAAGGCGCCCGACCTGCAGGCGTGGCGCGAGCTGGTGGACCGCATCGTCAACCCCAGCCACACCGTCACCGTCGCCTTCGTCGGCAAGTACACCGACCTGAGCGACTCCTACCTCAGCATCAACGAGGCCCTCCGGCACGCCGGCGCCAGCCTCGACACCAAGGTCAAGATCGCCTACGTCGAGGGCGAGGACCTGGAGAGCGACGACAGCGAGGCGTGGCGGAAGCTGAAGGAGGCCGACGCCATCCTGGTCGGCCCCGGCTTCGGCAGCCGCGGCACCGAGGGGAAGGTGCGCGCCGTGCAGCACGCCCGCGAGAACCAGGTGCCCTTCCTCGGCATCTGCCTTGGCTTCCAGCTCGCCATCGTGGAGTTCGCGCGCAACCTGTGCGGCCTCCCCGGCGCCAACTCGACCGAGATGGACGTCAACACGGCGCACCCCGTCATCTGCATCCTGCCGGAGCAGTACGAGATCGCGGAGCTTGGCGGCACGATGCGGCTGGGCAGCTACGAGTGCGTCCTGGCGCCCGGCAGCCTCGCGGCGGAACTGTACGGCAGCGACGTGGTGAGCGAGCGCCACCGCCACCGCTACGAGATGAACCCCGAGTACGTCGCGCGCATGGAGAAGGCGGGCATGGTGTTCTCGGGCCGCATGCCCGACCGCCCCATCATGGAGGTCATGGAGCTGCCGCGCAGTCAGCACCCGTACTTCATCGGCGGCCAGTTCCACCCTGAGTTCAACAGCCGCCCGCAGAAGCCAGGCCCGCTCTTCGTGGGCCTGGTCCGCGCCGCGCTCGCCGAGAAGGGCGTCCTGAACGAGGGCCCCGAACCGGTCGCGGCCGCCTGAGCGAAGGTTCGCGACGGCTCGGCAAAGCAATGGGCCAATCCTTTCCCCGGGCGGCCTGAATCCTTAAGTTGCGTGCCGGCGGCTTTGGAACCATGCCCTCCGCATGGCCCGCGGTTCTGCTGGTTGCCGCCCTCCTGGCCGGCTGCGCCGCCCCGCCCCCCATCCCCGCCCCGTCCGCGACCGCCACGCCTAGCCCCGACAAAGACACCGGCGCGGCCGAAATCCCGCCTGCGTGGTCCGCCAGCACGACCCTTGCCGGCACCCTCACCGCCGCAGGCCAGGCGGCCGTGGGGGCGCTCAAGGTCCCGGACGACCCCGCCCGCTGCCCGTTCCCGGGGGCCATGCTGGCGGCGCCCAAGGGCGTGACGTCCATCCGCTTCCAGCTCAACGCCTCCACGGACCAGGGCTGGCTCTCCATGGACGTCAGCGGGCCCTCCGGCGACGCGCACTTCCCGGCCGGCACGCAGATGGCCGGGCCGGTCCCCGTCAACGCCGCCCACGACGCCGTCACCGTCATCAGCGTCCCCGGCGCGGCGCCCGGGGCGTGGGCCATCGGGCTCCGGCCGCAAGGGGCGTTCCACGGCGCCTTCGCGCTCTGGGTGGTCGCGCAGGGGCAGGGCGAGCCGCCCGCCGGGCTCACGCTGAAGACCTGCTGAAGACGCCAACCCCGCACCTTATAGGGATGCGTCCTGTCCGCACGGCATGGACCAGAACGACTACCTCGCGCTCCTGAAGAAGGCCCGCTCGACGCTCCCGGAGAACGTCGGCAACAAGGACCGCTGGGCGCTGCCCCGCCCCGAGGTCATCCCCGAGGGCCGCATGACCCTCCTGCGCAACTTCAAGGAGATGCTGACGGCGACCCGCCGCGACCAGGACCACATGGCCAAGTTCCTGCTGTCGCAGATCGGCACGGCCGGCAGCGTCGACGGCGACCGCCTCGTCTTCACCGGCAAGGTGCCGGAGAGCAAGATGCGCGCCGTGCTGGAGGACTACGTCGAGACCTACGTGCGCTGCGTCGAGTGCGGCGCCCCCGACACCCACCTGGAGAAGGACGGCCGCGTCACCATCCTGCGCTGCGAGGCGTGCGGCGCGCACACCCCCATCAAGGCCCGCAAGGCGCGCCGCCAGGAGGCCGCCGTCAAGGAGGGCGGCGTCTACGAGGTGCGCCTGACGCAGCCCGGCCAGCGCGGCGAGGGCAAGGGCGCCTACGAGGGCTACTTCTTCATCGTGCCCGGCGGCCAGGTCGGCCAGACCGTGTGGGCGAAGGTCAACCGCCTCAGCGGGAAGATGGCGTTCGCCGAACTCTCCACGAAGCCGAAGGAGTAGGCGTGCTGCGCGCGGCGGCGCTTGCGCTGCTGCTGGCAGGCTGCGCCGCCCCGTCCCTCCCCAGCGACCCGCGCGTGGCGTGCCATGCCCTCGACGGCGACGAGCCGCACGACGCGGTCCTGGTGCTGCGCGTGAACAACACCTACGGCTTCGCGCACGGACGCGAGCGCCACAGTTGGCTTGACCTGGACCCGGCCGCGCCCTCGGTGGCCCTGTTCGATCTCGACGCGCGCGGCGCGCCCGCGGGAACGAAGGTCGGCATCGCGTGGGCGCTGCGCGCGGGATTGGACGCCACTGTCTGGGGTCCATCCACGGTCGCCGTCGGCGGGACGCAGACCTGCACGCTGGCGGTCACGCTCACGCCCGGCCCGGGGGCGCGCGGTGAGCCCTCTCCCATCTACGCAAACGCGACGGCGGAGCCGGCTCTGACCGTGTTGGTCATCCAGCAGGGCGTCAAGTTCGACGCTTAGGCTACCGGCCGCCGAAGAGGCTGCCGAAGAAGCCCTTGCTCTCCTTGCGCTCCTCCTTGACCGGCGCCAGCTCGGCCTTGGGGGTGTAGGAGTCGGGCTCCCACGACGACCCCGAGGAGCCGGAGGCGGGCAGCTCGATGAACTCAAGCTGCTCGCGCTGGGCGGGGCGGGAACGGCGCGTGGAGGCCTTGCGGCTGGCGCTCTTGCGGGACGGGCGCGTGTTGCCGCGCTTGGCCGTCTTGCCCTTGCCGACGCTCTTGGCGGTGCGGCGCGCCGGGCGGGTGCCGCGGGCGCTGCGCGAGGGGGTGCGGGAGCTCTTCTTGCGGCTGGCGGTGGACAGCCTGCGGGTGGTTGCCATGGGCAGCGCTTGGCCGCCGGGGCATTAGGGGCTTCAGGGACGCCTAGCGCGAGCGGGACGACTTGGAGCGCGCCGGCCGGGTGGTGCGGCTCGAGCGCGAGGTGCGGGTGGAGCGGGTGCTGCGGCCCGAGGCCTTGCGGCTGGCCGCCTTGCCGCCCTTGCGGCCCCCCTTGCGCGACGAGGCGGTGCTGCGGCGCTTGCCGCGGCCGGCGCCCGACTTCTTGCCGCCGCCGTCCTGCTTGTTGACGGTGGCGTAGGCGATGCGGGCCGCCTTCTTGGACGACCCGCCGCGCTTCTTCACCGACTGCTCGATGTGGCGGGCCTGGCGCTTCTGCTTCGACGTGTAGGAGGACTTGTCGCCTTGGGGGGACATGGCCGTGGATTGGCACCCAAGGGTCTTCATGTGCGCTGTGGGACGGACTGGTGCGGCCCACTCGCGCAGACCGGGAGCCTGCGTCAGGCCGCGCGGAGGGAGCGCAGCAGGGCAATCTCCTTGCGCCAGGAGTCCGGCCCCTCCGGCGTCTCCAGGTAGCCGACGCGGTCGTCGAAGCGCCGGTCGTTGACCAGGGTGCGGAAGAACTCCAGGCCCAGCAGGCCCTCGCCGACGGTGTCGTGGCGGTCCACGCGGGCGCCGCACGGCTGCTTGGAGTCGTTGAGGTGGAACGCGACGAGCCACTTCAGGCCGATGGCGGAGTCGAAGCCGTCCCAGCACTCGTCGTAGTGGTCGCGCCAGTCGTAGCCGCACGCCCACGAGTGCTGCGTGTCCACGGTGACGCCGACGCGGGGGCTGGCCACGGCGTCCACGAGGCGGCCAATCTCCTCCCAGGAGTTGCCGACGTTGGTGCCCTGGCCCGCCGCGTTCTCGATGACCAGCTTGGCCTTGTAGCCCTTGGTCTCGTCGATGCACTGCGCCATCGCCGCCGCGAGGTTGTCGAGGCAGGTGTCGCGGTGGGCCCGGTCGTCGCGCATCTTCTTGTCCTCGTGCACGTGGCTGCCGGGGTGGAAGTTGAGGTACTGGATGCCCAGCGCCTCGGTGCGCTCCAGCTCGTGCAGGAACGCCAGGCGGCTCGCCTCGCGCTTGGCGGGGTCGGGGTGGGCCATGTTGATGAGGTAGGAGTCGTGCACCATGACGGGGCCGATCTTGGCGGCGGCGACGGCGTCCTTGAACAGCTTGACGTCCTCGGGCGCGAGCGGCTTGGCCGTCCACTGGCGCTGGTTCTTGCAGAAGACCTGCATCGCGTCGCCGCCGATAGAGAGGCACTCCGCGACGGCGTTGTGCATCCCGCCGGCAATCGAGTTGTGGGCGCCGATGCGCATCATCGCGCCGCCAGCCCCGCTGCCCTACAAAGCGCATGTGGCGACCCATGCCTTGATGGCACGCCCGCCCATCCCGCCCCCGTGCGCGGCGAACTGGTGCACTTCACCCTGTTCGACGCCGGCTCCGAGCTGGACCTCTCCCGCATCCCCTCCCTCCTGGGCCGCGCCCCCGCGCCCGCGCCGCTCGTGACGCGCTCCGCCGCGCCACCCTACGCCAGCTTCCCCGAGCCGCTGGAGGTCGCCTTCGACGAGCCGGGCTGCCGCGTCGAGGTGCGGGTACACCAGGTGGGCGTGGTCGCCCTGCGGCTGCGCATCCTCGTCCCCGAGACCGACTGGGCGGGCCTGGCCGCGCTGCCGCACGCGCTCCGCATCGACGGGAAGTCGCTGGAGGAGTCTGCCCTTGCGTGGTTCGGCAAGGTGCGCGCCGGGCTGCAGGACGCCCGCGTCGAGCCCTACCCGGTGGAGATCGAGCCGGAGCGCTACACGGTCTACTGCCTGTCGGAGGCGCCGCCGCCCGATGAGCTGCTCCGGACGCACCGCCCCGCGCTGGCGGCCCTCGTCGCGGGCGAGCCCGAGGGAAGCCTCAGCGACGCCATCGTGGACACCGCGCTCAAGCACACCTTCCGCTACTACCACAACGACGCCGCCATCATCGGGTGGGACAACGCGGTCCTGGTGGGGCGCGAGGGAAGCTACGAGGACGCCCTCGACGTGATGGAGCTCGCGAACCTGGAGCTGCTGGAGTTCCGCACCTACGACGCCTACCTCGACCAGCAGCTCGACAAGGCGTTCCTGAGCCTCGACCGGCTGTGGGCGCGCGGCGGCATCTTCCGCTCCGCCCGCTCGACGCTGAAGGGGATGTCGGCGCTGCGGGTCGACTTCGCGCGCCTGACGGACAACCTGCACGACACCGGCAAGATGTTCGGCGACTGGTACCTCGCCAAGCTGCACGGCCACCTGCGTGCCGCGTTCCACCTCGACAGTTGGGAGCGCGCCGTCGCGGGCAAGATGGGGACCTTGGAGGACATGTTCCAGTTGGCGGAGGAGGAGACGCACCACCGCCGCTCGACGTTCCTGGAGGCGATGGTCGTGGCCCTCTTCGTCCTCGACCTCATCCTCATCTATATCCTGGGGACGACGTAGGCTAGGAGCGGCCCTTGCCGATGTCCAGGAAGGCGCGCCACTTCTGCTCACGGAAGCCGGCCAGGGCGCCCTTGGGCGTCAGCAGCAGCGGCGAGCGGATGCGGCGCGGGTCGGCGGCGAGCCACGCGGGCAAGGCCTCGTCGGGAGGGGCGGCCGCGTCAGGATGCTTCGGGTCCACGGCGGCGCGCAGGTCGCCCAGGCCTTTGCGAAGCAACTCCATCTCGGCGGCGGTCGGCGGCGTGCGGTCGAGGTCCAGCACCCGGTCGGCGCCGTAGCGCTGCTGCCGCAGGAACGCCAGCGCGTCCAAGGTTTCCGGGTCGCCCCGGCGGCCCCAGAACGTAACGGCCATTCACTTCGCCTTGGCGGGCGCCGCGTGGCTCGGGACCGCAGGGTTGTGCTGGTACTCGTCCACGTACTCCTGCCCCGAAAGCTTCTGGAGGGCGCGCATGACCTCGTCGGTGACCTTGCGGCACACCTCCTTGTCGTTCTGCTTGCCCCAGTGGGCGGAGAAGTCGAGCGGCGGGCCAACGATGGCGGCCGTCTTGGAGAAATACTTCGTCTTGCCGCCCTTCGGCTTAGCCTCGAACGTGCCGACCATCGCGACCGGGATGACGGGGACCTTCAGCTCCAGCGCGAGGCGCGCGACGCCGGTGTGGCCCTTGTGCAGTTTGCCGTCGAGGCTGCGCGTGCCCTCGGGGTAGATGGCGAACAGGTTGCCCTCGCGCAGCGCCTTCTTCGCCGCCTCCAGCGCCACCTGGTCGCCGCTGCCGCGCACTAGGCGGATGACGCCCCAGTTGCGGAAGAACCACGCCTTGAACGGCTTGTCGAAGTGCTCTGCCTTGCTGATGTTGATGATGGTGCGCCGCGTCACCGCCGGCAGAACGACGTGGTCGAGCGCCGACAGGTGGTTGCTGGCCAGGATGGCCGCGCCCTTCTTCGGGATGTGCCTGCGCCCCTCCACGCGGATGCGGAAGACGGCGCGCAGGATGGGCATCGACCACGGCCGCATCGCCTGCCAGAGCCAAGCCACGCCGCGCCGACTCCCTTTCCCGTTAAATAGCCGGGCGGTGTGCGCGCGGCGTCCGGGGGCGCTCCCCTGGCCATCCGTTGCCGAGGTAGTCTAGACCGGTAAGGCGCAAGCCTGGAAAGCTTGTGGGGGGAAACTCCCGCGTGAGTTCAAATCTCACCCTCGGCGCTCCATCCGCCAGCGACGCACGCGCCGCGCGTGCGTCGCGGCGGAGGTGGAGCTTCGAGGTCCCCTCGCTTCGCTCGGCGTCGGCCGCGCTGCTGCGCGCCCAACGACCCTCGGCGCTCATCCCAAAGCCCTGCGCGCAAGCCACCTGCGCACCCATTGGACGGGGGGAACGACGGCGAGGACGATGGCGAGGGCCAGGTTGGCGAACGCGACGCCGTTGACGAGGTTCAGCACCCACGCCGAGCGGCTGCCGGCCTCCAGCCCGAAGATGTAGAAGTCCGCCAGGAAGTGCAGCGCGATGGCGCTCCACAGCCCGAAGCGCAGCGCCAAGGCCCCCGCCAGCAGGCCGAACAAGGCGGGGAACAGCACGTGCGCGAAGTTGCCGTACCCGGCGTGCGCGAAGCCGAAGACGAGGGCCTGCCCCACGATGGCGAGCAGGACGCTGGGCCAGCGCCCGAGGCCGCGCATCCCATGGAGCAGGAGCCCCTGCAGGAGGCCCCGGAACAGCAGCTCCTCCCCCAGCGCCGCCGCCGCGCTCAGGAGCAGCGCGTGGTAGAGGGTCATGTTGGTGAAGTAGAGCGAGTCGTCGCCGTTGTTGATCTGCGGGACGTTGCTCGTCAGCCGGACGACGATGTAGTTGCCCAGCAGCAGGAGCGGGATGAGCGCCGCGCCCACGGCGGCGGACCGTCCCTCCGTGCGCCACGTCGGCACAATCTGGCCAAGCTCGCGTGCCAGCGGCCGCAGGTCGGCGCGCCGCCAGTCGCCCTCCGTCGCCCACAGGATGAACCCGGCGCCAAGATAGCCGATGTTCCGGAGGATGGCGGAGATGGCCTGGTTCGACAGGTCGAAGGTGCTCGCCGCGCCCAGGACGGTGCCGCCCTGCAGCAGCGGCGCGAGGGACGCGAGGATGCCGAGCAGCGTCAGCCACAGCGGGACGGTCATCAGGCCGAAGCCCACGGCGCGCCAGCCGGAGCGGCCCGTGACGCGGCAGGCGGCGCCCGCGAGCAGCGCCAACGTCCAGGCCGCGAGGTGCTCCTGGGCGTAGTCCAGCACGGCGCGCCTACTCCTTGCTCTTCCAGGTGCGCGGGTAGGTGCCCTTGCGCAGCACGACGCGGCTGGGCGTGGCGGCGATGCCCTTCTCCTCGTCCAGCACCTGCCGGCTCGTCATCTTGGCCTCCGCCAGCGCGACCAGTTCGCCCTTGAGGCTCAGGAGCGCGACGGGCTCGCCCGCCTCGATGCCGGCGTCCAGGCTGGCCACGCCGATGACCGCGAGCGGCGCGCCGTGGCAGACGGCGTCCACCGCGGAGTCGCGCAGGGTGATGCTGTTGAGGTGCGCCGTGACGGCCTCGACGGGCTTCACGCAGCGGCGCAGGGCGACCTCGTCGCTGGGGTCCTGCTGCCAGAAGATGCGCGCGTCGAGGCAGTCGTGCAGCGTCACGAGGTCCTGCTCGGTGAAGAGGCCGGTGCGGGTGCGGCGCAGCTCCTGCATGTGGCCCCGCGTCCCGAGCGAGCGGCCCATGTCCACGCAGAGGTTGCGGATGTAGGTGCCCGCCTGGCAGCCGACGCGGAACAGGACGTCGCGCTCGGTGCACTCCAGGACGTCGAGGTAGTACACGCGCCGGATGCGGGGCTTGCGCGCGACGGCGGAGCGCACGGGCGGCGTCTGGTTGATCTTCCCGACGAACTGGGCGGCGACGCGGCGCACCTCCGACTCGGGGCGCGGCTCGTGCAGGCGCAGCAGGCTGACGTACTCCTTGCCGGCCGACAGGAGAGCGCCGACGGACTTGACGGCGCCGTTGATGGTCACCGGCAGCGCGCCCGTCACGTTGGGGTCGAGCGTGCCGCCGTGGCCGACCTCCTCGACCTCCAGGACGCCCTTCATCCAGGCCGCGACCTGGTGGCTCGTGGGGCCTGCGGGCTTGTCGAGCGGGACGACCCCTGCGGCCATGAGTTCGGCCATGGTGCGGTCCTCGGGGCGCTTGCCGTACTTGTCGTCGGTCTCGGCGGCCATCCGGACGAGGCGCTTGCGCGGGCGCTCGGCCGGGAGCATCCCCGAGCGGACGGGACCGGGGGGCATGGCGCTCACGCCCTGACCCCCGACGAAACAGGGATTCCGGGGATTTCGGGGAGCTTGGCGCCTCTCTCTAGGCAGGTGGACGAGCGTCCCCGAAATCCCCGGAATCCCTGTTTCAGTTCGGTCACGCCTTGGCCACCTGCCGCGCGAGGGCCTGCTTGACCTGCGCGGCCAGCTCCTGCGGGGTCGCCGTCGTGGAGTCCAGCACGAGGTCGTAGCGCGCGAGGTCGTTCAGGTCGGCGCCGTAGTAGCGGCGGTACCGGTCCGCCTCGCTGGCCTCGCGTTTCTCCGTGGATGCCTGCTGCGCCGTCTCGTCGCCCCCGTCGCGCTGCACGATGCGGCGGATGCGCTCCTTCGGCTCGCAGGTGACCCAGACCTTGAAGGCGGGAATCTTGTGGCGGTGCGCGAGCCAGCCCGACAGGCGGCCCTCCAGGACGATGCCGCCCTTGCGCAGGAGGCCAATCTGGCGGTCGTCGAGCGCCTCGTCGATGCTGGGGTCGCGTTGGCTGAGGGCGCCGAACTCGGCGAGGCTCATGCCGCGGCGCTGCGCCTCCGCGCGGAACAGGGCGCCCGCGTAGTGGTAGGGCAGGCCAAGCTCCTGCTCCAGCAGCTTGCACAGCGTGCTGGTGCCGGTGCCGGGCAGGCCCCCGACGGTGACGGTGGCGGCGTGGGCGCCGCTCATGGGCTGGCGGCCCCGTGCTGGTGCCGCTTCTGCCAGCGCTCCTTCCAGGCGAAGTACTTCATCGTCTTCTGGATGAGCGCGCCGAGCGGGATGCTGAGCGTCATGTAGAGCAGGATCCAGTGCTGGAACAGGCTGGAGCCGTGCGCGCCGAACGGCAGGATGCCGTTGGTGGTGAACATGTCCACGCTCGGGTTCCACGGCGCGGAGTACCACGTGTAGTCGAGGCGGCCGAGGAAGGTGCTGACCCAGGCGAACAGCGGCACCGCGACCAGCATCGTGATGGGCATGGTCTTGAGCTGCTTGCTGTTCATCTCCTGGCTGCGCTTCATCATCTCCGGCTGCGCCTCCGTGAGCTTCTTGATCTTGTAGGTGTTGTTCTCCTTGCGCGCCGCCATCATCTCCTTCTGGTAGTGGCGGCTGAACGCCTGCGTGCGCGCGGTCTCGATCCAGTCGGTGGTGAAGTGGCGCAGCACCGTCGTCGCGGCCACCAGGATGGCGCCCGCCAGCAGGATGGTGAGGACGGGGAAGCGCCCGCCGAAGCCGATGGCGGGGTCGAGGGCGTAGCCGGCCCAGGTGCCGAGCTGGTTGCGCAGGCCGGCGTTGAAGAGGACGAAGAACACGGCGACGATGCCGATGATGTTCAGGAAGTTCCCCGCGCCGCCCTTGCGGGCCGGAGCCGCCGCCATCAGCGCGCCCCCACGGTGGCGGGCTTGGCCTTCGCCTTGGCGCCGGGCTTGGGCGCGGAGCCGAGGACGGGCATCATCTGCGCCAGCGCCGCCTCGACGCCGCCGTCCTTGTTCTGGACGGTGTGGACGGTGGCGCCGGTGAGGGTGGCGTAGGCGGCGGCGAAGCGGCGGTTGTACTCCTGGTGCTCCGCGATGGCCTCCAGGGTGTCGTCGTCGCGCTTGCGGGTGGCGTCCCCCTGGCGGCGGCGCAGGATCTCCTTCGGGTCCGCCTCGACGAGGACGATGGCGGTCGGCTCAAGCTCGGTGAGGACCCAGGCGGGCAGGCCGGGGAGGTAGCCGGTGGGCGTCTTGATGGAGCAGTGGGTGTCCACGATGACGTCGCCCATGCCGGCGATGCGCTTGGCGGCGTCCTTCTGGATGGCCTTCTGCGTCTCGGCGGGGAGCTTGCGCATCTCGTCGCGCGACTGCACGATTCCCTTGGCGCTCGCGACCTCGAACATGACGCTGCCGTAGACGGCGATGCGCAGGTCGCGCGCCTTGGCGGCGGCCTCCATGACCGTGGTCTTCCCCACGCCGGGGATCCCGGTCACGATGATGGCTCCCATGGCGTCGCGGACAGAAGGCCCGGTCTTAAAGGATGGGCAACGGCGGCGCGCGTTGTGGCGTGGACCGCCAGCGCCGGCCATCCATCCAACACCGTCATATCGTGCCCCCGTTTGCGTGCGCTGTCCGTGATTGAGACCTTGCCGGGCGGCGTCACCGTCGTCGGCACCGCCCACGTCAGCGCCACCAGCGTGGCCGAGGTCGAGGGCACCATCCGCGCGCAGCGCCCCAAGCAGGTCCTGGTCGAGCTCGACCCGGGCCGCCTCAAGGCCCTGCGCGACCCCGAGGCGTGGCAGAACACCGACATCATCCAGGTCATCCGCCAGAAGAAGCAGCACCTCTTCCTGCTCCAGCTCTACCTGTCGGCGATGCAGGGCAGCATGGGCCGCGAGACCGGCGTCCCCCCCGGCACCGAATTGCTGCGCGCCGTCGAGGTGGCGGAGGAGGTCGGCGCCGAGGTGGTCCTCATCGACCGCGAGGTCGCCATCACCCTCAAGCGCGGCTTCGGCGCGATGGGCGGCTGGGCCAAGCTGCGCCTGTTCTGGAACGTCATGCGGCAGGTCCTGACGCCGGGCCAGCGCGAGCCCGTGGACGTCGAGAAGCTGCTGGAGCAGGACGCCATCACGGAGATGACGGAGCAGTTCGCCAAGTTCGCTCCCGTGGTCAAGATTGCCCTCATTGACGAGCGCGACTCCTTCATGGCGAGCCACATCAAGGAGCGCGCCGCCTTCGGCCCCCTCGTGGCCGTGGTGGGGGCCGGGCACCTCGCCGGCATCCGCAGGCTGCTGGAGTCCCCGAGCAGGATTCCCCCCCGCGAGGGCCTGCTCACGCTGCCGAAGAAGCGCGTCACGTTCGGCCGCGTCTTCGCCTACGCCCTGCCGCTCATCCTGGCCGCCGGCCTCGCCTACCTGCTGGTGACGAGCCAGGTCGAGCACCTCAAGAGCAGCCTGCTCGCCTACATCCTGTTCACCAGCATCGGCGCGGCCGCGGGCGCGGCCATCGCGTTCGGCCACCCCCTCTCCATCCTGACGGCGGCCGTCGCGGCGCCCACCAAGATCTTCCACCCCGTGCTGGCCTCCGGCTGGTTCGCGGGCCTCGTCGAGGCGAAGGTCCGCACCCCGAAGGTGGCCGACTTCCAGGCCATCAAGCAGATTGAGACCCTAGGCGAGTTCTGGCGCAACGGCGTCGTGCGCATCCTCCTCGTGACGGCGCTGACCAACCTCGGCGCCATCGTCGGCAACTTCCTGACCGGCCTCTACATCTTCCGGGTGTTCGGGTGAGGCCCGCCTACAACCCCTTCTACGTCCCGCAGCCCAAGCCCCACGCGGGGCGCCCCCGCATCACGTTCAGCCTGCAGGAGGTGCTGCACATCGCGGGCGCCATCGCCATCCTCACCGTGTGCCTCGCCCTCGTCCTCAAGGACGGCTTCGGCAACCCCTACCGCTTCGACAACCTCCCCTCCCCCGCCCTCCTGCTGGACTCGCTGATGGCCATCGGCTCCGGCTTCGTCCTGCACGAGCTGGCGCACAAGGTCGTCGCGCAGCGCTACGGCCACTGGGCCGAGTTCCGCGCGCAGTTCACCGGCCTCATCATCAGCCTCCTGCTCGCCATGGGCATCGGCGTGCTCGCCGCCGCCCCCGGCGCCGTCGTCATCCAGGGCCAGGTGACGCGCCGCGAGAACGGCATCATCAGCCTCGTCGGCCCCGGCACCAACCTCCTCATCGGCGCCATCGCCTTCCCCTTCGCCCTCGCCGTCAACCCCGACGCCCCGCTGCCCCGCATGATGGCGCTCGTCGCGACCGCCAACGGCGGCCTCTGCCTGCTCAACCTCCTCCCGTTCGGCCAGCTCGACGGCCGCAAGGTGCTGCGCTGGAGCAAGGTCGCCTACGGCATCGCCCTCACGCTCTGCATCACGTTCCTCGTCCTGCTCTACACGCAGGGCGTCGTGCGCCCCACCGGCAACTAGGCGGACGCCCGGGCAGCGGATGGCTTATCGCGTCCCCCGCGTGGCCCATGCCCCGGGCCTGTGGTCTAGGGGTTCATGACGGCGCTCTTACAAAGCGCAGGTCGCCGGTTCGATTCCGGCCAGGCCCATCGAAGCGGCCACACACGACCTCCAAGAACCGATTGTGGCCACCAACAACTTCCGGTCACCTTTCAGGCGGGTTGAACCCGATGGCAATGGCAAAGAAATGGCCTTCAGGCCGCGCATCATTGATTGTGATGGAATAGTCGCCCGGCCCGTCCGTGAACTCCTTGGAAAGGAGGCTGTACATCGGCCAGGCTTCTTGCCGCGCTGGGTGGTTCATCATGACAAGCCCGGCACCGTTCAGCCCAGAGACGCTCTCGAGCCGGAAAGAAACCATCGCGGAGGTGAACGTCTTGCTTGCGCTGCCTTGGACAACCACGTCACTGCCGAACCGTTCCCTCTGGGACGCGGTTGCAGCGCCTTTCAGGGTCCCAAGCAGGACCGGCATGGACTCCGTTCCAACGCCCAGCAGCTTGATGGTGGTTCCCGCGGGGCAACGGACGTGGAGCTCAAGCGAGTTGGGGAGATTGAAGTTGGCGGCGAACGCGGGGTCCGCAGCCGTGAGGTTGCCGAAATAGGAGACGTAGGCGCCGCGGGCCGGGTCGAGCCTGAAGGTCAGCGTCTGGTTGACGTTGATGGTTCCCGTCCCGGTGTCATCGCGCGTGTCAAGCAACGGCCCAACCTGGGCGTGGACGGCAGGCTCGCCGTAGGAGCCGCCCAAGTCCCCGCCTTCCTGGTAGACCAACTGATCGATGCCATAGTGGTTGTTCGCCTGGTACCAGACCTGGTGCCCACGGCACTCTTGGTCTTTGGGACCACTGATTTCGTAACGAAGCGCATAGGCCCCGTGCTGATGGGGGAGGATGTAGTCCCATTCGTTCAGGGGAGAGGAACGAGCGCCGGAATTGACGTGCGGGGCGCCCGCGCATCCCGAGACGGCAAGCGTCAGAAAAAGCAAGGGAACGCCGAAACGCCACGACGATTCCCGCATGAACCGCGTTTCCGAAGCAGGAAGATAAAGCTTGCTTCGCTGCGGCAGAGGCTTTGGCGTGCGGACAATGGCTTCACGGTGCAGCATGGAACTCCAGATTTTCGGAAAAGAAGGAAAAGAGTTGAACCCCTCTCGGCCTACGTTGTCACGAGGCTGTCGCCGCGTTCCCAAACCACGCCACCGGCGCAAACCGTGGTGGTGGCCGGGCAGGTCTGCAGCACGACCCAGGTCGCCTCGAAGCTGAACTTGGTCGTGCCCACGTGGATGACGTCGGACGCAATCGTCTCCGAAAAGTCCAGGGTGCCGAGGCCGTGCCCGGGAAAGTCCAGCAGCCAGTCACCCGTCGAGAGTTTGAGGTAGCGGACATCCCCGTCAACGGGCCATGCCTTGGCCTTCACGTACGCGTTGGCCTGGGTCATCAGGAGGTTGGCCTTGATGGCTTGGTCTGCAAGCTCCGTGCCCACGCAGCCTTCCTCCGTGTCCCCACCGCCGCCTCCGTTGACGGAGAACGTCGTCGGCGTGATGTGGAGAGTGACCGAGGAGCCGGCCAGGTAGAACGGGGCTTGGCCGGAATAGACCGCAAGCCCAACGTCCAAGGCCATGTTGAAGTTGTAGTCCCACGCAAACGCCTTCCCGGGCTCGTGTTGGCACCCCGTGTCAAGAGTGAATCGGGGCGCCCCAAACGGGGGCGTAGTGATGGTGCCCAAGTCAAACCCGGCTGGAATGAGCGGTGTGGGGAGGGTTAGGTCGCCGCAGGGATTCTTGTAGGTGACGAAGCCGCCCACACTGTATTGCGCCATGCCATCAAGAAGACCGAGGTTGCCCTCTCCCCCGTCGGGGCCAGGCGCGTTTTGGGCGCAGCCTAGGCCGCTGCCAACGAGGCCACCTGCGAAGGCAACAAGGGGGTCCGCGTCCAGGCCGCAGAGGTTCGACACTGCCAAGTCACCTTGGCATGGGCCTGGCCCGCCGCCGCCACGGAGGAAGCGGATGAGGTCATTCGTGTTCTGGCAATAGACGGGACGGTAGCCTGCACCAAGGGCGTTCGCGCCCGGCGGAGGTGGGCCGTTTCCAGGAGTTGGCGGCCCGTTCGGCGGCGCGGCGGCAATCTGGACTGGGTTGCAAAGCGTGTTCCAGACCTTGACGAGCGCCTGGTCCCTGGCCTGCACAGTTTGGAACGCTTGCGAGGTCGGAATGGCGGCCAGGGTGGCGGCCAAAAAGATGGCGGCGCCAACCTTGGCGGCGGTCCGGGGGGTTTGTGGGGTGTTGGGTCGATGCATGGTTTGGGTCTCCGTGTCGGTCGCGAGGCCAGACATCCAAAGCCAAGCCAAGGGTCAGTGGCATAATACCACAGCCTGGTGGTTTTTGCCACATGCTGTCGCCATCGGAGTCCCGTCACGCCAAGACAAATATACGGACTGACGGGTGGAAGCCCCGGAACATGACGGGCAACCATTGGTCGTCCACCTTGCTCCTGCTGGCCATCCTGGCGGTGGCCTTGCCTGCGAACGGCGCGTCCGAGTCCCATTTTCCCCTGGCTGGGACGGTCGATTCAACGGGCACCTTCACCCTCACTGGCACCCTGCAAGGCCGTGCTTCCCTGCACGGTGTCATCTACAACTCGGCTTGGCACAACGGCACTGTCACCGCCGCGTTTGCCGTGCAAGGCGCCCGCGTCCAGGTCGTGACAGACCCCATCCTCCAGGTCACCACCTCGCGCCAAAACCCCATTGGAAACTCGGAGGCAAACGCTCCATTGCCGGAACAAATGCTGGAGGATTTCCCATTCACCGGGAACGTCACAATCCTCTCTGAGCAGACGCCCGCCACCATCGAATTCCGGCCCTATCAGGCCGATGCCCAAGACCTCCAGCTAAACCTGAACGGAATGCAGTCCGTTGAGATTCCACCTGGCTTCCCCCACCATCTCCATGAACCCGTCACCTTGGCCCGTGCCCAGGCTCCATTCGGACGTCTCCACCGCGACCAGCCGGGCCCCCAGTCCCTTGCCGGAGCCTTCCTTGGCATTACCTACGGCGCTCGGGTTATCCTCGACAATGGCCAACTCCACCGCGAGATCTCCACCGGTTTTTCCCCGCGCTCAGGCCTCACGGCCGACGAACCCACCGTTTACACGGCGGGGGGCGTCTATGACCAAACCTATGTGGTGATTGCTTCGCCGAATGCGGTGACACTGCAACTCCATCAGGACCGCGGAAGCCTGTGGAACCTTCTTCTGGGCGACTTCGACGGCGCAATCCGAGGCGACATGGCCTTCACAGATGTGACTCGCACCGATGTCGATGCCAGGTACTCCTCCCGCATTGGCCTCGTCCAGGCTGTTGGCGACTTCCACATGAAGGGAACCTACGATGGAGCCGGCTCCCATTGGCGCCTTAACGGAACCGCGACGTTCCTTGGCATCGACGGATTGCGCGTCCTCGGTTCCCGCTTGGGAGAAGGCCTTGCAGTCGTGGGCGGAATCGGCCTCGTCGCGTGGCTGACTTTGGCCTTCACATCCCTGGGCCGTGACCTTCGGTTGGTCGTACTGGGCCGCAACCGCGCCCAAGCCCTGCATCATCCCACGCGGGTTTGCATGCTGCGCAAGATTCAGGAATCCCCTGGGACAACCGCGACGCAGCTTGCCGCGGAATTCGGCATCCGGAAGACCACGCTCGCCTTCCACATCGCCATCCTCCAAAAAGGTGGCCATATCCAAGTCTACCAGCAAGGCCACCGCCAGCATTTCGCGCCCCTTGGCGTCGGCGCGACCGCCAAAGTGTCTGAGCTCCACCAGGTGGTGCTGGCGCACGCCAACCATCCGCTGCGGGGGGCGCTCCTGGACATCTTGCGGGACGCCGGTCGACCCGTTGCCTTCCGGGACTTGGTTGCCCAGATCCCGCACACCTCAGGTAGGAGTGGACTTTCTTACCACATCCACCTGATGGAACGCCAAGGGGTCCTCGAACGCGTTCCTGCCGGACGCCAAACATTTTGGGCCATCCGCGCCCAGGCGATGGCGCTCCTGGATGCCCGCAGGGCGCTCACGGGCAAGCCCGGCGGTGAAGCCATGCCCCTTCAAGCGGAAGCGGGTTTATTGCCGCAAACCAATCCCCGTTTTGCCAGCGCCGCCAGCACCCAATCCGCCGGCTCCCGAGGCCTAACGTGATCAGCCCTCCTCCCCGCCATATCACTTCCCTGCTGCTGGCCACTGTCGTACTGCTTGCCGGCTGCACGAACCACGCCAAGCCGGACCCGACGCAGACCATGTCCAGCGGCCCCACGCCGACGACGTCCCCCACCACAACGCCGCCGAAATGTCCGGAGGCCGGCGTGCCCACCTGTTCGCTCCCGCCCCCGGTTCCGCACCGATTCGAGATGAACGATTGCTTCGGCTACGCCACGCACGTCACGGCAGAGGCATCGAAGGTGAAGGCACTGCTCCCCGAAGGCTACTCGCCCAACCCTGTGGCGGGCAGCAGCTTCGTGCAAGGCAACCTTAACCTGTTCTCCTGCGATTCCATCGTGCTCGACAATCAAACCGTCGTGAAGAACTTCCAGATTTCCGAGTTCTGGGTTCCTGCGCTGGTCCCCAGCAGCGTCGCGTCGCCAGACCCCACCACCCGACCCGACTTCTACGTCCTTGAACTGATTGTCAACAGCCAGACCGTTGCCGACGCGTTTGCCCAGTTGGGTTTCAGCGCGCTGATGGGCCAGATTGACGACCAATCTTCCCCTCCAGCTGTCCAATACCACGTTTTCCGCGGGGGCATGGATGTGTACGACTACATCGGAGGCGGCGAAGCAACGGCGTCCCAGCCGGGCGCGTTCACGGAACCCGGCCGTTTGCATCAGGTCAACGCGGGCCACTCCGTCTGGGCCAACGTCACCGACACCGTCCTGTTGAGCTACGTTGGGAACGCGGGCACCCTTGCCGCACATGGAGGTGCGGTGATGCAGTCATCCAGCGGCGGGACGATGGCGGTCCAGACGGGGATTGTTCAGGGAAGGGAAGTCAGAGAGTTTTCCCTTAGGACTTGACAAAATCCGCCAGCGTAAGCTTAAGGTCTGAGTGCATTTGATGCAGAACCATGCGTGGCTCTGCCTGCATGGCCTTGGTCGGACTCATTGTCTTCCTCCCCTCCGTCTCCGCGGAAACGCCTCCCCTGCCCAACCCGTCGGACATCATCGACCATATCACGGTCGCCGTGGAATGCCAAAGCTATGGTGTGGACATCTGCGTGGTGAGCGGACCTTGTGTCCTGAAGACGGAGGGCAGCGAGCCTCTTCCCCTGGTCCCGGTTCGGCCCGAGTCGAGCCGGTTTGGCATCGGCGCGCATGTCTGGGTGCCGAACTTCAGCGTCGGCAGCGGCACATGGACGTTCAATGGCATCTGCGCCATCATTTCCTGCGGATGGTCCGTCTGCCTACTGGTGGGCCAAACCGAGGAGATTGTCTTGCGCCAAGTCGGCACAGCGCCCTAAGTTGTCGCACCTGGATGACATCTCCTGCCTAGCGATGGCCATGCCGCATCTGGGCAAGGGGGCGGTGGACGGCGCGGGCGTCGTTCACAGGTCCATTTTCCTTATATGGGGGTCTTGTGTGGCCGAAGTTGACCACTGGACTTGGTCCTCCAAGCTCCACGTGTTCCTATCCCAAAGCCGGTGGGTCAGCACCGAAACGAGATACAAAGCCCCGTAGTCTAGTGGTCAAGGATAGGAGCCTCTGGAGCTTTTGGCATCGGTTCGAATCCGGTCGGGGCTATCGCGCAAACGCAACCGGGTGGGCCATGAAGCACCTCGCCAGCATCCATGACCTGAGCGACGAGGACCTGCGTTCCTTCATCCGCCGGGCCCGCGAGATGCAGAAGGGGATGCGGGAGCAGCGGCACGTCCTGGACGGCCGCATCGTCTGCACGGCATTCTTCGAGCCGAGCACCCGCACGCGGCTGAGCTTCGAGGCCGCCGCGCACCGCCTCGGCGCCCGCGTCATCGGCTTCTCCGACCCGGCGACGACGAGCAGCGCGAAGGGCGAGACGCTGGAGGACACGATCCGGATGCTGGCGGGCTACTCCGACCTCATCGTGATGCGCCACCCCGTCGAGGGCGCGGCCAAGCGCGCGGCCGCCGTGAGCAGCGTCCCCATCGTCAACGCCGGCGACGGCCCCGGCGAGCACCCGACGCAGACGCTGCTGGACCTCTACACGATGGAGGAGTGCAAGGGCGGCATCGAGGACCTGGAGGTCGCGCTCGTGGGGGACCTCAAGTTCGGCCGGACCGTCCACAGCCTCGTCCCCGCGCTGCGCCGCCTCGGCGCCCACCCGGTCTCCGTCGCCGCGCCAGGCCTGGAGTTGCCGGCCGAGGTCGGCAAGGGCATCCGCACGATGACCCTGGAGGAGGCCGCGGCCACCTGCGACGTGCTGTACATGACGCGCATCCAGAAGGAGCGCTTCCCCGACGCCGCCGCCTACGAGCAGGTCAAGGGCACCCTGCGCATCGACGCGGCGCTGCTGCAGCGCACGAAGAGCCGGGCCATCGTCATGCACCCGCTGCCGCGCATCGACGAGATTGCCGCCGACGTGGACGCCCACCCCGCGGCCAAGTATTTTGACCAAGCCCGGAATGCCGTGCCCGTCCGCATGGCAGTCCTCTCCGCGCTCCTGGGTGACGCATGAAGGAGTTCAAGATCGTCCCCATCCGCAACGGGACCGTCCTCGACCACATCGAGCCCGGCAAGGCGCTCGCCATCATCCAGGCGCTCGGCCACCCCGTGCAGGGCAGCAGCAAGGTCGTCAGCCTCAGCATGAACCTTCCCAGCGGCCGCAGCGGCCAGAAGGACGTGCTGAAGTTCGAGGACGTCGAGCTGAGCCCCGAGGACATCCGCAAGGTGCAGGCCATCAGCAAGCGCGGCACCCTGAGCGTCATCCGCAACTACGACATCGCGGAGAAGAAGCGCTGGTAGCGGGTGCGTCCCGCACTTGGATGCAGCCCTTCGGCGAGGCGCCTGTGTCCTGCGGACCTCGTTCAGAAAGTTGCGTAGCGACGCTTAGAAAATTGCGAGAGAGAATTAACGGTGAGTGTGCCGGGTTTGACGCCGGCACACTCACCGAGGAAGGGGCACTGGCCTCACGAGGAGGGGATGGGATGCACTCAAAAGTTCCAGCACACCGCTTCCGTATTGACCTCCATTTCTCGTGCATATAAAGGGGTTGTCTTTTATGTCACTCCAGGAGGGGCCTTCCTGGCGAGGGTGTCGGCGGTGCGGTAGGAATCGCCGGCATCGGAAGAGGCCCCCGGCGGCTCCATCTGCCCGACCTCCGCGACCATCCGCAGCCCCTTCAGGTGGGCGTGGAACCGCACGACGCGGTCGTCAAGGACAATGGCCGTCCCGGTGTCGTCAGGGCCGCGAATCAGGCGCCCGACGGCCTGCCGCAGCGTCCGCCCGACCGGGTTGTGGACGGCGACCTGCCAGCCGTTGCCGGCCTTGCGGTCATAGTGGTGGATGAGCGCCTGGCCGCGCGCCGACGGCCGCGGGTAGGGGATGCCGAAGATGAGCAGGTGCTCCATCGCCTTGCCCGGGAAGTCCATGCCCTCGGACAGGCGGCCCCCCAGGACGCCGAGCAGCAGCGCCTTGCCCGACGGGTCCTCCTTGAAGCGGCCGACGAGGCGGACGAGGTCGGCGGTGCTGGCCTCCGGCTCCTCGACGTGGAGCTGGCGCCCGGTGCCGTGCAGGAACCCCTCCTCGAGGTAGTCGTGCAGCATCTGGTGGCTCGGGAAGAAGAGGGCCGTGCGGCCGGGGCAGCGGCGCAGCGCCTCGCGGGCGACCTCCTGCTGCCGCGCCACGAGGCCGGGGTCGCGCTGGATGGCCTCGAAGCGGCGGTGCACCCCCTCGAGGCCGTAGATGCGCAGGTTGCCGGCGGGGAACGCGCTGGGCAGCACCTTCTGCGTGGTGCCCGCGGCGTCGAGGCCGCAGAGGGTGCGGTGGTCCTCCAGCGGGGCGAGGGTGCCGCTCATGTGGGTCGTGCTGTGGAACTCGCCGAGCCAGCCGAGGACGGCGGCGGGGTCGAGCAGGAACATCTCCAGGCTGGGGTTGTCGCCGCCCGCCACGAGCTGGACGTAGGGCTCGTCGCGGCTGGCCATCCAGAAGCTCAGGAACGCGCCGATGGCGCCGAGGTGGCTGCGGGGCAGGCGGCCCTTGGCGCGGCGGTCCTCGCGGATGGTCTCGCCCCAGCGCTCCAGGTCGGTGGCGATGCGCTGGATGGCGGGGGTCGGCAGGCGCAGGCGGCGCATCAGGGCCTCGTCGAGGCCGTCGGGGGGGACGAGGCCGTCCTCGCCGTCGCGCACGTGCTCGTCCGCGAGGTCGTGCAGGGCGCCGAGCAGGGCGTCGAGGACGCTGGTCGTGAGGGTCAGCTTGGCCAGTTGCGGGTCGCCGTACTCCTCGGCCTCCTTCTGCGCCCTCTGCAGCGTGCCCCGGGTGAGCTTCGGGCTGTGGTGGCTGCGCGCCGCGTCGGGGAGGTTGTGCGCCTCGTCGACGATGAGGTGGCACTCGGTTGCGCTGGTCCCCATCCACTCGAAGAGCGTGCCGCGCAGGCGGTCGTCGAGGAGGAAGATGTAGGGCACGACGACGGTGCGCGCCTTGGGCATCAGGAGCTTGAGGGCCTCGTAGGGGCAGGAGCCCGCCTGCTCGATGCGCGCCGCCAGCCGGCCGCCGTCCAGGCCGCCCTCCGAGAGGAGCGCCTCGACGGGGTCGGGGCCGTCCTGGAGCAGCTTGAGGTAGAAGGGGCAGTGGCCGTCGACGGGCTTGCCGGTCTCGTGCTGCTGGAGCGCCTTGCGCTTGGCGTCGCGGCAGAGGCGGCCCAGCTCCTCGGGGGTGCCGTCCTTGAACTCGTCCTTGAGCCGCAGCAGCGGGCAGTACTGGCGCCGGCCCATGAAGGGGATGAGAAGGCCGGGCGCCTGGCCGGCGTCCTGGAGGGCGCTGTGCTCGGCCACGACCTGGCTCTGCTGGCTGTTGGTGCGGGTGGCGTAGACGAGGCGACGGGCGTCGCGGTCCGTCGTGGCGAGCGTGGCGCTGAGGGCGATGATGGTCTTGCCGGTGCCGGTGCCCGCCTCCACCAGGAGGTGCATGCCCTCCTTCTGGGCGGCCTCGATGGCGGCGCCCATCTCCTCCTGGCCGGGCCGGGGGGCGTAGGGAAGTCGCACCGGGACCCGGCAGGGATTGGAGCGAAAAAGGGATGTTGGGGAGAGGGGTGAAAGTGGGAGCGCGGGCGCGGGCTCAGATTTGCCGGCTGGCCCACATCTCGTCAGGGATCTGGGTGTAGACGGTGGCCTCGGTCGGCTGCGCCTTCTTGCGGCGGCGGACCTCGCGCTCCTCCTCCGACATGAGGAAGACCTGGTTCTTCTTGAACAGCCAGTAGTGGGTGCGCCACTCGCGGCCGTCGTAGAGGGTGGTCTCCTCGCGCTCGGTGGTGAGCATGCCCTCCTCCTCGAGGATGTAGAAGAGCTGGCGGTCCTCGGGCTCCAGGACGTTGTCGATGACGCGGTCGTCGAAGCCGAAGATGTCCATCACGAAGTTCGCGTCGCGCATGGCGTCCTCCTCGTCGATGCCGATTCGGTTGGAGACAGCCATTGCCAAGTCTTCGAGGGTCAGGATTCGTTGGGTCAAAAGCGGCGGACTCCCAGGGACGAGCTTGGTTTGCTGCCAGACCTATATAAATCATTTCAGGTGTGCAGGCAGGACCGGGGGAACGAACAGCCGTTCCTCGTGCCGAAGCACCCAAATTGTGGCTCCATCGGCCACGTAGCCTTCTGGCCGGGGCAGGTCCACGGTATGGAGGGACACCGGGTCCAAGACCTGCAGGTTTCCCGAGTCCTGGCTCACCAGGACGGCCTCCTTCAGGAGCTCCGGGCCGCCCAGGCGGCGCAACTCCTCCTCCGGGACCTTGTCGCGGCGGTGGGTGCCCATGTCGTAGACCAGGACCTTGCCCTTGTCGATCTGGAGCACCTGCACGAGGCCCTCGGCGCCGCGCCGGGCGAAGTCGCCGGTCGAGTAGAGGGCGATGCGGACCAGGAAGGTGACGCGGTAGATGTCCTCGCCCTCCTTGCGGCCCGCCAGCTTGGCCGTCTCCTGCACGGTGGCGAAGAGGCGGGAGGCGATGAGCTTGGAGATGATGCGCGCCGCCTCGATGTCGCCGATGTAGTAGTCGAAGCCGCCCGGGACGGGGCCGGACTTGGTGAGGAACGCCTGCCGGTTGCCGGAGGCGCGCAGGCGGTCCATCTCGTCGCCGATGACCTTGTGCGCCCGCTTGATCTCCTCGGGGCGCGCGTCGCGCTGGTTGCCGCGCAGCTGGATGATGGCCGCGTAGTAGCCGCCGAACATGCGGCTGCAGCGGTCGCAGACGCTCTTGCGCATCCGCACCAGGGCCTTCGACTCGCCGTGGACGGGCACGCCCTCGACGTCGCCCGCGAGGCGGACGGTGTGCTGGAAGTTGCGCTCGTCCTGCACCCGCTCCACGATCTCCACGTCGGCGCTGCGCACCAGGGGATGCACCCGCACGGAGCCCCGCAGGGCCTCCTCGCGGATGTGCGACAGCGGCACGCCCTCGTCGGGGTCGAACCAGTGGGCGCCGACGTGGCGGGCGTCGCAGTGCGCGCACAGCTCCACGTCCAGCACCTCGGGGACCATCAGGAGGGCCTCCTTCTTGACGAAGCAGTCCGGGCAGCAGCCGCCGATGAGCTTGGGCACCTGGGCGCCGCACTCCACGCAGGTCTGCATCATGAGAGGTCCATCACCAGCACCTGCGCGTGCGGGACGCCCCCCACGGTGAGGACGTTGCCGGGGTCCACGAGGCCCAGCTCGACCGCGACGCCGACGGTGCGCGGCCCCACCAGGTTCGCCACGGTGCAGGACTTCAGGTAGTGGCCCAGCTCGGGCGCCCCCACGCGCATGCCGTCGTAGAAGTTCGGCGCCACGTCCAGCCGGAACTTGCCCTCGCTGTGGCGGGTGCCGAGAAGCTCCTCGTCGCACGCGGCCAGGAGGCGCTGGAGCCCTTGCTGGTAGTTCTTGACGGCGAACACGGTTTCCTTCGGTTTTTCCTACGAGGGACCCCTACATAACGGGGAGGGATGAGGCCGGGTCCCTCCCCCCAGCCGGACAGGGATTTCGGGGATTCCGGGGAGAGTTTCCTGGAACCACTGAATTCCCTATTTACATCGCACAGGGATGACCGAAGGTCCCCGGAATCCCCGAAATCCCTGTTCAGACTGGTCAGTTGCTGAGGGGAGCGTACTTGCCGGCGCCGCCCTTCGCGAAGATGGTGCCGTTGCGGTGCATCGTCTCCAGGCTCTTGCGGGCCAGGTCGGGCGCGATGCCCTGCTTGCTCGCCTCGCGCACGATGTCGTCCTCCGCCGCGTAGCCCTTGTCGTTCTTGGCCAGGGTCCGCACGACGTCCAGGAGGATGCGCATGCGGTCGTGCTGGCTGTGGCTGACGCCGGTGGCGATGACGTCGATGTCGAACTTGCCGGTCTCGCGGTCCACGCCGACGCTGCGCAGGTAGGACTCGACGATGCGGATGGCGCGCTGGGCATCCTCCAGGCCGGCCTCCTGGCTGAGGCGGATGCGGGCGCTTGCCTCGGCGAGGCGCACGAACGCCTCGAGCTGGCGGGCGGTGAAGGGGATGCTGCCGTCGCCGCTGTTGCGGAGGTTGACGTAGTACTGCTTGATGGTCTCGAGCGCCTCCTCCGAGAGGACGGGGAAGACGTTGCGCTTGGCGTAGGCGACGTACTTGCGCAGCAGCTCCGCGCTGAGGTCCGGCTTGACGCGCTGCATCAGCCGCTCCTCGTCCTCCATCGTGTAGGCGCCGCCGGGGTGGGCCATGCGGTGCTCGCGCACCTCGCCCGCCTGGTGGGTCTTCAGGAGATGCCCCGCGAGCTGGCTGTCCTTGTCGCGGCCGGGCTTGTCGAGCAGGCTGAAGATGAGGTCGAAGCGGCTCAGGAGGGCCGGCGGCATGTTGATCTGCTCGTGGATGGGGGTGAACTCGTCGAAGCGGCCCAGCTTGGGGTTCGCGGCGCCGATGACCGCGCAGCGCGACTTCAGGGTGGCCGAGATGCCGGCCTTCGCGATGGAGATTTCCTGCTGCTCCATCGCCTGGTGCATCGAAGACTGGTCGTTCTTGTCCATCTTGTCCAGTTCGTCGATGCAGGCGATGCCCTTGTCGGCCAGAACGAGCGCGCCGGCCTCCAGGGTCCACTGGCCCTCGCCGAACTCGTCCTTCACGGCGGCGGCGGTGAGGCCGGCCGCGCTCGCGCCCTTGCCGCTCGTGAAGATGGCGCGCGGGGCGAGCTTGGAGAGGTAGCGAAGGAGCTGCGACTTGGCGACACCGGGGTCGCCGACCAGGAGGACGTGGATGTCGCCACGGCTGCGGCTGCCGTCCTTGTAGGTCTTCTCGACGCCGCCGAACAGGCTCAGGATGAGCGCGTCCTTCTCCACGTCGAGGCCGTAGATGGTCGGGGCGAAGCTGGCGCGCAGGCGGTCGTAGATGCGCGGGTCCTCGCCGAGGGTGCAGATTTCGTCCTCCTCCTCGGCGGTGTACTGCACCTCGCTAAACTCCTGCTGCTGCACCTCGATGCTGACGCCGTTCAGGATCTTGTTGAACTCGACGCGCTTCTGGCTGCCCTGGCGGCGCGCCTGCGTCGTGAGGATGCCGTTGATGCGGATGCGGTCGCCGGGCGCGACCTTGTGCACCAAATCGTCGGTGAGGTGGATGGTGAGGCGCTCGGGCTGGCTGCCGCCGCGCAATCCCTCGGGCGCCTCCTGGATCTCGACTTTTTGGTGGTCCAGGTAGCGGCTGTCCTCCTCGACGAAGCGCCACGGCCGCTGCGCGTCACAGGTCTCGCAGAGGACCGGCTCCTGGAGGAATTCGTCGTCCTGGAGGATGCGGACCTGGGTGGTGCACACCTTGCACTCGAAGACCGCCTCCTGCACGGTGGGGCGCACCTCGGTGACCTTCTTGACGAGCCCCTCGACGGCGAGGAACTTCCCCAGGTGCTCGGCCCGCAGGTTGCGCGGGATGATGCGCTGCGAGTCCGGCAGGCCGTTGATGCGCAGGTGCAGCTTGGGCCGCGGGTCCACGGTGACGTCCACTTGGTGCAGGACCTGGGCGCCGAGGCGGAGGGACTGGGTGGGCTTGTGCAGGAGGTAGTTGGCGAGGTCGGGGTCGCGCAGCTGGATGTCGTTGAAGGCGACCGTGACGCTGCGGGTCTCCGGGAAGTCGAGCGCCGCCTGCTGGATCTGGGACTTCGTGTAGTCCTGCAGGAACGAGTCCCACTTCGCCGCGAGCTGGGCGTCCTGGACGGTGAGCTGGACGGGGGCCATCGGCTGCATCTAGATGCCGTCCTGGGGGGAGAATCCTTGGCCCGGGAGGGGTGAAACGACCGTCAACGACCGTCGGACTGGCCTCCCCTACTTGACCGTTCGAAGTGAAATCAAGGGGGGGTCGACGCGGGTCGGCGCCCTTTTCCCCCGCGCGCGGGCTGCGGCGGCGTGGACCCCGTGCTCGTCGTCGGCCCCGGCGCGCTCGGCGTCCTCGTGGCGGCGCGCCTGCACGCAGCGGGCACCCCCACCCTGCTCGCCTGCCGCACCGAGGAGGCCGCCGCCCACCTCGCCGCCTCGGGGCTGGAGGCGACGGACGAGCGCGGCGCCGTCCTGCGCGCCACGGTCCCCACGGTGGCCCACCCCGGCGACGTCCGGGCCCAGGCCCGCGCGCTGGTGCTGGCCACCAAGTGCGCCGACGCCGCGCCCGCGCTGCGGCACTGGCTGGCGGCGGTGCGGCCCGACGCGCCCGTCGTCACACTCCAAAACGGCGTGCTTGGCGACAAGCTTGCCGCCATCGCCGGCGCGCGACACGTGGAGTGCACCGTCAGCCTCCCCGCGACCCTGCTGGGCCCAGGCATGAGCGCCCAGACCGGCGCGGGCCACCTCATCCTGGGACCCTGGCCGCGCGGCGCGCCAAGCCAGGCCGTGCGCTCGGCGGCAACCTTGCTGGCCCCCGCGGCGCCCGTGTCGGTCAGCGCGAACATGCTGGGCGTCAAGTGGAGCAAGCTGCTCATCAACAGCTGCATCTCGACCCTGGGCGTGGCCGCCGGCGAGCAGCTGGCGAGGCTGCTGGAGGACCGCCGCGCCCGCGCCGCCTTCCTCGCCATCGTGGAGGAGGGCCACCGCGCGGGCCACGCGGCGGGCGTCAGGTTCGAGCCCGTCGCGGGGTTCCGGCCCTGGATGTTCGCCACGCCCCTCCCCGGCCGCCACCTGATGCTGCGCGCCATCGGGCGGCGGCAGGGGCGGCACAAGTCGAGCAGCCTGCAGAGCCTGGAGCGCGGCCAGAGGACCGAGGTGGAGTTCCTGAACGGCCACATCGTCGCCACCGCGCGGGAGCACGGCCTGGAGGCGCCGGTCAACGAGGCGCTTGTCGAGCTGGTGCACCGCATCGAGGAGGGGAGGCTGCGGCCGGACCCGGCGAACCTGGACCGCCTCCAGCCCTGAGCCCAGGAATGGTTTCGCCGCATTTTCTCCCCGAGGCGAATCCTTCATCCCGGCGCCGGTCTTGGAACGGCCGTGCATGTGGTCCACCCCCTCCTTAAGGCGGAGACGGTGGAGTTCCGCGGCTACCAGGCGAACCTGGCCCGCATCGCGCAGAAAGGCGACACGCTCGTCGTGCTGCCGACGGGGATGGGCAAGACCATCGTCGCGCTGCTGGCCATCGCCGACGCGCTCCAGGCCGGCGCCAAGCGCGTGCTCCTGCTTGCCCCGACGCGGCCCCTGGTCGAGCAGCACCAACGGTTCTTCGCCTCCGTCCTGGCCGAGCC
The DNA here is from genome assembly GCA_034667745.1 of Thermoplasmata archaeon. GTDB lineage: Archaea > Thermoplasmatota > E2 > JACPAO01 > JAHFTW01 > JAHFTW01. The sequence continues at coordinate 27,492 of JAXDQP010000062.1, read as the reverse complement.
GTGGGCCGGCCGCGTGCACGGCCTCACCGGCACCCAGTCACCCGACAGGCGCGCCGCGGCCTACAGGGACGAGGGGCTCGTGTGCGCCACGCCCCAGGTCGTGCAGAACGACCTCGTGGGCGGCCGCCTCGACCTCGCCGCGCTCGACTGGGTGGTGTTCGACGAGGCCCACCGCGCTGTCGGCGACTATCCGTATGCCTTCATCGGCCAGGAGCTGCAGCGCCGGCACCCCAAGGGCCGCCGCCTCGGCCTCACCGCGAGCCCCGGCCACGACGTGCGCAAGATCGACGAGGTGCGCCAGAACCTCGGGCTTCCCTTCGTCGAGATCCGCACCCCCGCCGACGCCGACGTCGCCCCCTACGTCCAGACGGTGCAGATGGAGTGGGAGACGCTGCCCCTGCCGCCCGCGATGGCGCGGGTCAGCGGCAAGCTGCACGAGGCCCTCGCCGAGCGCGTGCGGACGCTGAAGGGGCTCGGCGTCCTCAAGACCATCGGCAGCAAGCCCAACCGCCGCGAGCTGCTGGAGTTGGCCGGCATCCTCCAGGGCAAGCTGAGCCAGTTGCCGAACCCGGACCCCTCCCTGTTCCAAGCCATGAGTCTCCAGGCGCAGGCGCTCAAGCTCCAGCACGCCATCGAGCAGGTCGAGACGCAGGGCTCGGCCGCGTTCATCGAGTACGTCGAGGGGATGCGCGGCGAGGCGCAAGGCCCCAAGGCGACGAAGGCCAGCCGCTCCATCGCGGAGGACCCGCGCGTCAACGAGGCGTACCACATCGCGCGCTTCGACACCTCGGAGAACCCCAAGCTGGCGCGCACCGGCGTCCTCGTCAAGGAGTACATCGAGGCGGCGCCCACCGCGCGCTGCATCGTCTTCACGCACTACCGCTCCACCTGCGAGGCCGTCGTGGACGCGCTCTCCAAGCTCCCTGGCGTCAAGCCCGTCCTGTTCGTCGGGCAGGGCAAGCGCGGCGGCCAGGACGGCATGACCCAGAAGGAGCAGAAGGAGACCCTCGACCGCTTCCGCGCCGGCGGGCACAACGTCCTGGTGGCCACCAGCGTCGCGGAGGAGGGGCTCGACATCCCCGAGACGGACCTCGTGGTCTTCTTCGAGCCCATCCCGAGCGAAATCCGGGCCATCCAGCGCCGCGGCCGCACCGGGCGCCAGCGCGAGGGCCGCGTCGTCGTGCTGATGACGAAGGGCACGCAGGACGAGGCCGCGCACTGGTCCGCCCGCCGCAAGGAGCAGGAGATGGTGCGCGAACTGCACTCCCTGCGGGGCACCATCGCCCGCGTCCCCATCGCGCCCCTGCCGCCGCTGCCCGCCCGCCCCACCGGCCAGACGACACTCGGCCAGCAGCACGCCCCCCCCGCATCCGCCTCCATGCCGCCCGGCCCCAAGGTGCTGTTCGACCACCGCGAGCAGTCCGGCGCGGTCGTCCGCCACCTGCACGAGCTTGGGTGCGCCCTGGAGGCGCGGCAACTGGACGTCGCGGACTTCATCCTGAGCGACCGCGTCGCCGTCGAGCGCAAGACCTGCGCCGACTTCGTGGAGTCCCTCGTCGACGGCCGCCTCTTCGAGCAGCTGCGGCAGCTCAAGGCCTACCCGCGCCCATTCCTCATCCTGGAGGGCGAGTCGCTGCACGGCCACCGCAACCTCAGCCCGGAGGCCATCCTGGGCGCCCTCGCCTCCGTCAGCGTGGACTACGGCATCCCCGTCCTCCAGACCCGCGACGGCCTCGAGACCGCGCGCTTCCTGCACGCCGCCGCCAAGCGCGAGCAGGAGCGCGAGGGGCGCAAGATCGCGGTCCGTCCCGGCAAGCCCGCGAGCGACGACGACCTGCGCATCTTCCTGGTCGCGGGGCTGCCGGGCGTCAGCGAGGTGCTGGCGCAGCGCCTGCTCGACCACTTCGGCAGCGCCCACCGCGTCTTCGCCGCCACCGTCGCCGAGCTCGCCGAGGTCGAGGGCATCGGCGGCGCGAAGGCCAGCGAGATGCGCCGCATCCTGGAGCTGGAGGGCCGCCGCGTGCGCGCGGCAACGGGTCGGCACACCGAAACGGCTTAAGAGGCCCCTTCCGTCGCGCGACCCGTCAAGGGGCATCCGCTCCTGGGGTCGTTTTCATGGCGTCGCGCATCCAGAACATCACGACCGGCTTGGACATGCTCGTCGAGGACACCAGCGTCCCCCGCAACATCCGCCGCGCCGCGGAGCAGATCAAGGCCCTCCTCACCAACCAGGGCGAGCCCCTCGACGTCCGCAAGGCCAAGGCCATCGGCACCCTGGACGACATGGCCAACGACCCCAACATCCCCCTGCACGGCCGCACCCTCGTCTGGAACATCATGTCCCAGCTCGAGACGCTCGCCTAACGCGAGGTTTTTCCTCCCGCGTGCGGGGAGGCCGGAGGGTTGCGGTGATTTGGGATTGCGAAGACTTGGCCCAGGTTTCCTAAACTCTGAAATCGCTGGAATCCCAGGCCTCCGTTCCCGGCGGCCCTCCTAGGTCCATTTGGGCGGCCTGATATAGGACCTCCAGGAGTGGTCTCCTGATGGCCCTGCGCCGCCAGGTCGGCATCATCTACGGCAACGTGTCGAGCACCGCGTTCGACATCGCCGTGGGGGACTCCGGGCTCAAGCGCCTGGACTACGTCGAGGTGGAGTCCGAGGGCCACCGCGTCCTGGCGCAGGTCGACGCCGTCCTGCGGCGCAGCAGCCTGAGCTACGAGCAGGCCGTCGCGATTCCCGAGGGGCTGGCCGCCGATGCCGAGGACCAGCTCTCGGCCGGCGTGCGCGTCATCGGCTACCAGGACCAGCAGGGCCGCATCCAGACGCCGCGCACGCCGTTCCGCGCCGGGGTGCCGGTCTACAACGCCGACGACCGCCTCGTCACGACCGTGCTGGGGCTGGAGCAGTCGGCGGAGGGCGGCGCCTACCTCGGCTTCGTCAAGGGCAGCAAGATTCCCGTCGCGCTCTCCATGGACACGGTGGCGCAGAAGCACCTCTCGGTGCTGGCGAAGACCGGCGCCGGCAAATCCTACACCGTCGCGGTCATCCTGGAGGAGCTCATCAAGGCCAACGTGCCGCTGGTCATCCTCGACCCGCACGGCGAGTACGGCTCCCTGCGGAGCCCCAACCTCGACGAGGGCGAGCTGGAGGCGATGGCGCGCTACAAGGTGAAGCCCAAGTCGTTCGCCAAGCAGGTCAAGGAGTACGCCCTCGACGTCCAGCTCAACCCCGAAGCGCAGCGCCTGGTGCTGGAGGGCATGAACCTGGAGGGCCGCGACATCGTGGACCTGCTGGGCGGCAAGCTCTCCGGCGGCCAGGTGGGCGTGCTCTACCAGGCCATCAAGGAGATCAAGGAGCATCTCCCCGCCTACACGCTGCGCGACATCATGGACGGCGTCGCGCGCAACAAATCGAACGCCAAGTGGAACGTCCTCAACGCCCTCGAGGTCCTGGAGTCCACGAAGGTCTTCGACATCCGCGGCACCCCCGTCAAGGAGCTGGTCGCGCCGGGCCAGTGCACCATCGTGAACCTCAAGGGTGTCAACCCCGACATCCAGGAGATCGTCGTCACGCGAATCGCGAACATGCTCTGGGAGGCGCGCAAGCGCGGCGAGATTCCCGCGCACATCCTCGTGGTGGAGGAGGCGCACAACTTCTGCCCGGAAAGGAACGTGGGCAACGCCGTGAGCGGAGCCATCATCCGCACCGTGGCCTCGGAGGGCCGCAAATTCGGCATGGGCCTCGTCATCGTGAGCCAGCGCCCGGCGAAGATCGACAAGAACGTGCTGTCGCAGTGCAACACCCAGGTCGTGCTGAAGGTCACGAACCCGAATGACCTCAAGGCCATCGTCCAGAGCGTCGAGGGCATCTCGGCGGAGGTCGCCGATGAAATCCAGCGCCTCGCCGTGGGGGAGGCCCTCGTGGCGGGTGGCGGCCTCACGCAGCCGGTCTTCGTGTCGGTGCGCCCCCGCCTGACGCGCCACGGCGGCCGCTCCGTGTCCGTGCTGCACCAGGAGTCGGACGAGGACGAAGAGGAGGACGATGGCGAAGCGCCCCAGGCGCCCGTTCTGCCGCCCCCTGCGCCCCGCGCGCCCCTGAACCCGGCCCCGAGTGTTGACCCGCCGAAGCCCGTGGCGCCGGTGTGGACGCCGCCCAGCGCGTTCCAACCCCCGCCTGCGCCCGTCCCACCGGCTCCCGCTGCCTCGCCCGCTGCCCCGGCCATCGCGCCGCCCGCGCGCCCCAAGCCGGTCCTCCCGGTCCAGGCGCCCGAGGTCGAGTTCCAGACGCTGCCCCGCTCCCCGCGCCGCCTCATCCCGGACGACGCGTTCCTCGCCCACAAGGTCCGCAAGAGCTGGACCGCCGGGGACGCCAAGGACATCCACCGCGTCGCCTCCCGCATCGGCCTCGTGGGGCCAGACCAGGACCCCGCGCGCACCGTCGCCATCGTCGGCGACCTCGAGGCGTCACACCACCGCGACCCCGACGCCCGCCTGCGGCTGCTGCTGGAGATCGCGGAGAACGCCTGCCTGCCGGAGGGACCGGCCTGCATCCGCTGCCCCGAGCAGGCGGGCTGCACCTACCACCGCCTGCTGCAGCAGGAACGGCAAAAGACCCGCTCCACCTTGCGCCGGCTGTGGCGTTGACCCCGCAGAGGGAGATTTCCGCGGAGAAGATGGGGAAGTACCTCGACACCACGCGGCGCGCCTTCGAGAAGGTCAAGGTCGTGGCGCCGCCGAAGTCCTTCGCGGCCAAGATCGCCGACAACTTCCTCGACATGGCCAAGCGCTACTACGCCGACGCGCAGCACTTCCACGCCCAGGGCGACTTCGTGAACGCGTTCGCGCAGGTCAACTACGCGCACGGCTGGCTCGACGCGGGCGCGCGGCTGGGCGTGTTCGACGTGGGGCAGGATGACGTCCTGTTCACGCTGCTCGACTGATGAACAGATTTGCGGATTCAGATTGAATTTCGCTGATTGAGAATCAGTCGTGTCGTTGCGCTTTTGCGCGAATCAAATGCTTTGATGCAAAGTTGCTCCCATTTATTTATAAATCTTATAACTGCACGGGAACATTTCTGGGTGGTGTTGCATCGGCACCGTCGCTTCGCTTGGAACGCCTTAAATCACGCAACGCATAGTCCGGTTTCCCTCGGGACGCCCCGCGACTCTGTCGCACGGCTGGGAGGCCGTCGGCGCCCCAAGGAAATGGGAGGCATCGCATGGACAGCTACGTCTGGATCCGTGTGGTCACCAGCGAATGGGAATACACCGAACGCCTGGCGTGACCACCCCAATCTTCCCCCTTCTCCCCCTTTTGCTCCCGACGCAACGGAGCGGCAACCCCATCTCCGCGCCCCCCTTGCCGGCCGCGTGTACCCCTACGAGTCCCGCCTCCAGTGGCTATTGCACAGCCGCTATGGGCACATCCTGCAGGCCCTCGAGCTGGGCAGCCGCGGCCGCGACAGCCTCCTGCACGAGCGCGCCGCAAGCCTGCGCCGCTGGGACCGCGTCCGCACCGGCGCCCTCGTGCTGCTCTACCTGGGCTTCGCCGGCACCGTCGTCGGCCTGGCGGCCAACTTCGTCCCCGGACTCTCACAGGCAACCCCGGTCGTCACCGCCGCCGTTCGCGTGGCCGGCGCGCTCACCGGCCTCCTCACCTTGGTCTACCTGTTCCTCACCCGGCTGCTGAGCCAGTTGGAAGCGGACATCCTGATGATTTTGGCCAGTTCTGCACAAAAATGAGCAAAATCTACGGGAAAAATGCGGTTCTCTTCGAGTGCCATACGGGAGTTCGAGCCAATTTGGAGCGAACCGTATGCAAGAGACGACCCCTGAACAGAAGACCCTTGACCGTGGCGCGTGGCTCGCGGGCCTGAACCTCCCCGACAAGGCGAAGCCCACGTTCTTCCAGCCGGAGAGCACGCCCCAGCGCGTCGTCCTGGTGGACGTGAAGGGCTACGGCCCCCAGGGCATCCCGCACACCATCGCCAACCACGACGACAACGGGAACATCGTGAGCTCGAAGGCCGTCACCAAGTACGCGGTGGCGACCTTCCTGGAAGTAGGCACCGCCCGTGAGAGCGTCTGGGAAATCCTGAGCCTCCCGGCGGCCGTCTCCCTGCGTGACGTCATCGTGCGCAGCGGCCCCGACTGGAGCGGCAACGTCGTCCTGGATATCCACAGCGAAGGCCGGGGCCTGAAGAAGACGTTCCACCTCACAGTCGTGAGCGTCGCACGACCCCTGACGGACTCGGACTCGGACCTCCCTGTGCCGGGGGCGTCGCAGTGAAGGGCCTGCTGCGCAAGGCGTTCCACCCCAAGGCCGCCAAGGAGGAGCAGGTCACCGCGCCCTGCGGCTGCACCTGGTCGCGCAACTCGGAGACCTACGAGCTCCTGAGCTACAACGACTGCCGCCAGCACGGCGGCAACAGCTGGCGCAAGCCGGGGGCCTGACGATGGGCCGCGCCGCCCGGCTCCGCCCGGACTACGGGAACAGCATCTCCGTCCGCATCGGACAGGTCGAGGTCGAGTGTCGAGGAACCCTCACCAGTTGCGTCCGGCTCCTCGACCGCGTCGAGAAGCTCCTCGACAAGCCCGGCATCCTCGACGCCATCGGCCGGGGGGCTATCGCGTGAGCGGCTTCTGCGACTCGTGCCCTGGCTGCCGGGGCGGACACCCGGGCTGGCTCGACCCCGACAGCAAGCCCGTGGTGTGCAGCGCCTGCTACCACGCCACCTGTCCCCGCGCGCCCACGGTGGTGTGACGGTGAGCAAGGAGCCTCGCACCACCATCAGCATCCCGGTCAGCCTGGCCGAGCGCATCCGCAAGCTCGACGCCTACAAGCACCCCGCGTTCAAGGACCGCCCCTGGAGCTATCACTCGGTGAGCTCGCGCCTGGGCCGCCTCGCGGAGCTCCAGCTGGGCAAGGCGACGTCGGCACGGAATAAATCCGCCAGCTCGGCTAGGTCTGGAGTGGAGGCCCCCGATGGCCAAGAAGACGACTAGCTGCCGCTGCCAACTCGCCCGCCGAGACTTCCGACCGGCCCGCCCTACGCCTCGGGCGCGCACCATGCGCGTCAGCTGGCCTGACGGCAGCCACACCCACGTGCGCTACGCCGCGGGCGTGGACGGCCGCGCCGGGTGGTGGCCCGCCAACGAGCCCCTTCCGCAGGGCGCGCGCTGGCTCGAATCCTAGCCCGGTCGCCTCTTCCCCCTTCTTCCCTTTTCTGAGCCAAGGGACGCGCGCCTAGGGGCCTTGCCGTCGATTCCGGGCTGGGGTCCGGGGGATTCCTCTCGGTCGGGGGTGCGCGCAGCAGCGCGCCCAAGATGACGGGGCGCGAGCGAAGCGAGCACCGTGCCGTAAGGGGTGCTCCCCCTCCATACCTCCCCCTTGTCCGGCCGCTGAGGATGCCGCCTTGTCCGGTCGCCTTGTGCGCCTGTGCGCCCAGGTAATCCTGTGCTCCATCCTACGCCCCCCAAACCCCCCAACGCTGGCGTTTCCCCTTAAGGTCAACGCACGGAACGCATTTGGGACGCTGTTTAGCGCAAGCTCGCCACATGTATTCGCTCGTTTAGCCGAAAACCTCGCTAGCTAAATGCTGTTCAATCCTTGCTGTGAAACATGGACCAGGTTTTGCTGACCATCGGCGCCTTCATCATCGGCCTGTTCGCCCAGTGCGTCACCGACACCTGCATCGCCACGTTGCACACCATCCCCCGCGTCAACCGCGACATTGCAGCCGCCGAGACGCGTCTAGGCGCTCGGCTGGATGCGCTGCTGAAGCCCGGCGTCATGCGCGGCGGCGTGGACCCCACGGACGCCGCCGCCCTGCGCTGGCAGAAGGCCGAAGAGAAGCGCCTGACCGCCCTCGCCACGAAGGTCGAGGTCAAGACGCTCATCGCGCAGCGCTTCGGCCCGGACAACGTGGCGCGCATCGAGGCCTTCCTCGGCCCGGACACCATGCAAGGCGTCTACGAGTCCGGCGCCCGCTGGAAGCCCATCCTCGAACCGTTCCTCCGCACTGTCCCCCACATGAACGACGCAACGAAGGAAAACACCTGGAGACCCGCCTGACATGGCCCAACTGAAGAAGTGCCCGTACTGCCACGGGCTGCACCGCAAGAAGAGCGCCTACAACAAGTGCAAGCGCCGCCTCGCCCCCCGCCCCACGTGGGGCAAGTAAGACACCCAAGGAGACCACTGACATGACCAAGCCCAAGAACAGCAAGCCCCGCAAGCCGAAGCAGTCCTGGAGCGACCTCGCCGTCGCCACGAACATCGTCGTCCAGGCCGTCGAGCCGTTCACCCCTGCCGTCCAGGCGGCGATGAACGGCGACATGCAGGGCGCCATGAACGCCGCCAAGCCCGCCCTCAAGGAGGCCGTGTCCGCCCGGAACATCGCCCAGATGGCCATCCCCGTGATGGGGCGCGGCCTCCAGAAGCGCATCGCCAGCGCCCTGAAAATCCGCTCGCCGAAGGTGTTCGGCCGCAAAATCTGGTGAACCATGCCCGTCATCCTCAACAAGGACCGCGAGGCCTGGGACCCCGAGACCGGCTTCGTCTACAACGCGGACGGCACCGTCAAGCGCCCCGGCCTGACCCGCCTCCAGCCCCTCGCGCCCGCTGAAGTGGTCGCCGCCCTGGAGGTGCTCGCGTGACGCGGCAGCACATGGTCGCCTGGTTCGAGAACCAGGACGGCGCCGCCACGCTCCAGCCGCTCGCCGCCATCGCGGAGACCCTGTCCCCGCTGTTCCAGCGCGACAGCAGCGGCGACTTCTACCGCGTCCCCGGCGAACTGCCCGGCGTCGCGTTCGTGTTCGCGGGCATCGACGCCACCGTGCAGCCCCGCTGCCGCATCGTCGCCCCCAGCCTGCGCGACACCTACAAGCGCAGCGCCATCGAGGTCCCCAAGCTCTCCAGCACCGTCGAGCCGGGCTCCCCGCCGGTCGTCAACGACTTCCGCCGCGAGCCCATCCGCCTGCGCCCCGGCGAGCTCGTCGGCTACGAGACCGTCAACAACCCGGCCGCCGCCACGGACCAGTTCATCGTGACCCAGTTCTGCGACGGCCCCGTGCAGGCCGTGGACCCCAAGGGCGGGTTCTGGATTCGCACCGTCACGGCCGCCGCCGCGATGAACGCGAACGACTGGAACAACCGCGCGCTGACCCCCGACGAGTCGCTGCTGGAGGGCGTCTACGACGTCCTGGCCGCGTTCCCCATCAGCACGAGCGGCATCGCCATGCGCCTCGCCTTCGCGGGCCAGACGCACCGCCCCGGCGTGCTGTGCTACGACACCCGCACCGACGTCGCGCACGCCATGTTCGAGCCGGGCCAGCTGGGCGTCCTCGGGCGCTTCAGCACCCAGGTCATGCCGACGGCGGACTTCCTGGTCGACGCCGCCGACAATGAGGTCCAAATCGTGGACCTCTACGTCCGCCCGGTCAACACCAAGGTGTAAGCCATGCCCGACGTCCGCGCGCTCATCGCCAAGGGCAACGTGCGCATCAAGACCGAGGGCAACGTGGCCGTCGGCACGGTCGACACCCTCCTTCTCCCCTTCAACCCCCTGCGGGTCGCGCTCGTCGTGGTCAACAACGAGGCCAACGCCGCGCACCTGCGCCGCCGCCCCGGCGGCAGCCTGACTGGCGGCGTCCGCCTCGACGCCGTCGGCGGCAGCATCGTGAAGGACTACGAGCACGACGGCAAGAGCATCCAAGGCGAGTTCTGGGTCAACTTGGATGCCGCCTCGGGCAACCTCTATGTTGAGGAACTGGAGGCCTACGAGTGACCACCATCGGGCGCGGCGCTGGCGTCGGCCAGACCATCCAGACCGCCGAGATAGACGACCAGGCCGTCACTGCGCCGAAGCTCGGCAACTCGCAGCGCGGCAAGCCCTTCGGGTGCGGCGCCCTGCTCCAGGCCGCCGCCACCTGCTACATCCACCCGCAGGGCTACACGGACGCCAGCCTCGGCGGCTTCGGCGCCGTCAGCGTCGTATCCAGCTACGTCATGCCGCGCGCCGGCAGCATCCGCCAGTTGCGCAGCGTCCTGCGCACCGCCCTGGGCGCAGGCGAGACCGTCGTCGTCACGGTCTTCATCAACGGCGTGGCGTCCGCGCTCACCGTGACGCACCCCGCCCTGGCCGCTGCCAACGACGCGCAAGCCGACACCGTGAACGAACCTGTCGCCGCCCTCGGCGACCGCATCACCATCCAGGTCGTCAGCACCGACGCAGGCATCAACGGCGTCGCCGTCAGCGGGGAGTTGAAGTTCACCTGACCCAGCGCGACGACGTCGCAGCCGCCGCCCTCGGCGCGGCCGCCCTCGCGGGCTGGGGCGGGTGGCTCTGGTGGCGCAAGAAACACCCTCCCGCTCCTGCGCCTGGGAGCTCCCCCTCGCCAGAGACTCCTGCGCCGGAGCCCACGCCCGCCTCCGCTCCTGGGCCCGCTCCGGCGCCGTCCCGCATCTCGTGGAGCGACTTGCTCAAGTGGACCCCGAACGCGGGCCGCCTCGCCGACTCCGTTCGCAGCAGCGAGGACGCGTCCAAGTGGCTCCCGCAGATTGACGCTCAAGTGGAGCAGTCGCGCGGCATCCTCGACTTCATCCGCGGCCCCAACTACGTGCGCGGCACCTACGCCGACCCCGAGCAGGCCGCAGCCGAAGCGCAGACGCGCCTCGACCTGAACCTCCGCCTGCGCGACGACGCCAAGGACGGACACTGGGACTTCCTCGACGCGCCACCCGCCGACCTCGGCCGCGACCCCGCAGGCGCCCACTACGCCGACGTCGCCCCGCCCCCACCCAGCTCGCAAGAATATCTCCCGCTCGAGGGCGATAAATCCTCCAGCTCCGGCTGGGGCGCAGGCGTAGGATGGGACGGACTGACGGAGAAGAAGCAGCTTGACCTGGGCGACTGGGTCAAGGTCCCGTTCGAGCCCATCATCTGGCCTGGCAGCGCCGACACCGGCAGCGCGGTCGGGCACGAGTTCATCGGGGGCGTCGACTACGCGGCCCGGCACACCATCGTCACGGGCGTCGAGGCCGCGTCCGGGTCTGCGGGCATCGTTTCCGGCATCACCCGTTGGCTCGTCAACGCAGCCACGCCCGGCGCCGGGGACGCCCCCGACCGCGCGGTCCGCGAGTGGTCCGCCGAGCAGGTCGAGAAGACGAAGCGCGACCCCTACGGCCTCGCCACCTTCCGCGACTGGCTCCAGCCCTGGAGGAAGTGGGAATGACGAACCAGAGGCTCGTCGCCCGCCTAGCGTCCTGGGCCTTCGGCCTCGCGTCGACCGCCGTCCTCGGGGTCGTCACCGTCGCGGTCCACTGCCTAGGACACTAAGATCCAGGCGAGGGCGCCGAGCCCAAACACGGAGCAGGCCCCGAACGCGACCCACGCCTTCCAGCCGAACGGCTTGTCCATGCCCCCTGCACGGCCGAGCTGGAGAAAATATCTCCGGCGCGGCCGCCGGAATATGTCAAATATACCGGACGTCGTGCCGCACGTGGCACGGAACCCCGTATGGCAATCGGCAGGACCCCTGGTTCTCTCCGAGTGCCATACGGGAGCCCGTATGGCACCAAAATGGTCTAACCAAGCCGAGTCGCTTCAGTTGACCGTGAGCCGGGTCAGGAAGGTCACGTTTGCCTTCGGACTGTCCATTTTCGTGCGTTCCTGCACGGCGTCAAACTGCTCCGGCGGGATGATGGCGGGGTGGGTGTCGAGCTGCACCTGGTCCGCCCACTGCGTGGCGCCGGCATAGGTGGGGTTGAGCAGAATGTCAGCGACGGCCCAGCGGTCCCACTCCTTTCCGGACCGGGTCCTCGACCCCATTTCGACCAACTTTTGCGCTATATCGCCTCTTTTTTCGCCTTTCGCGTATGAATCGAACATAATCCTGACAAACGTAGCTTCCTCTGGAACGATGGCAAACGGGCCCTCCGGCGTGTAGCGGTAGCCGAACGGCGCGGGCTTGCCCAGGTTGCCGGCGCGGGTCTTGGCCTTCTGCTCCATCCCGACGTAGGTGCGCTCCCCAATCTGGTCCGACTCCAGCTGCGCGATGCGCTGGATGATGTCCATGACGAAGCGGCCCATCGCGGTGCCGGTGTCCAGGCTCTCCGTGACGCTGGCGAACTCCTTCTGCTCCTTGCGCAGCTCGTCCATCATCGCCATGAAGTTGCGGCTGTTGCGGTGGATGCGGTCCATCTTGAGGACCAAGAGGACATCCCACGCGGCGCGCTCGGCCATCATCTTCTGGTACATTGGGCGCTTCGTCGTGCGGCCGCTGTGCCCCTCGTCGACGTACTCGCCCGCGACGTCCCATCCCTGCGCCTTTGAGTAGAAGCGGAGGCGGTCGAGCTGGGCGTCCAGGCTGAAGCCCTCCTTCGCCTGGTCCTCCGTCGAGACGCGGGTGTAGAGCGCAACCCGGACCATGCACTGCACTCCTGGAATCTCCACAAGAAACCGTCAGGTTCACTCCTTAGATTTTTCTTCTGCGCGATTTGTTCTCGCTTGTTCTGGATTTAGCTTCAATTTATCGCAATGCGCATTTCCCATGCGTCAATTTGAATCTTAAATACTATATGAGCTATACATTCATTTAGTAAAATACTGCAATTGAGCAATCAATCACTAAGAATCGTTAATTCGTGATTTGATTGCGATTTGAAACAAACTTACCGAAATGCCCTGGCGCGTGCTGCACGACCCATTGCTTCACATCCTGAAGCGTCGCTGGGCTGCCTTCGCGCGCCATGCTCGTCATCACCTGCGCGCCCAGGCCGCAGGGGTCGATGCGCTCGAACTCTTTCGGCTCCAGCGTCACGTTGACGGCGATGCCGTGGAAGCTGACCCAGTGCTGGATGGCGATGCCGATGCTCGCGACCTTGCGCGGCCCCGTCCACACGCCCGGCAGGTCGGGCTCGATGCGCGCCGCGATGCCGTGCGCCGCCAGCAGTCCGATGACGAAGCGCTCCAGGTGCTGCACCCAGGCGCGCACGTCGCGGTTCCCCTCGCCGAGGTGGACGATGGGGTAGAGGACCAGTTGCCCCGGCGCGTGGTAAGTGGCCTTGCCGCCGCGCTCGATGGTGAACACGGGCAGCGTCTTGTCGAAGACCTCGTCGGGGCTGCCGCGCCGCCCCAGCGTCGCCACGGGGGGGTGCTCCACCATCAGCAGCGTGTCCTCGCCCTCGCCGCGCTGCCGCTCGTCGCGCAGACGGTGCTGGAGCTGGAGGCACTCGCCGTATTCCATGCGCCCCAGGTCCAGGACCCGCACGCGCGTTCCACCCCGCCGCGCCGGATTAGGCTTGCCCGTCGCCGACCAGCCGCACCAGGAGGGCCATCTGCGCCCACATGCGGTTCTCGGCCTCGTCGTAGATGAGGCTGCGCGGGCCGTGCGCCAGTTCGTAGGTGGCCTCCTCGCCCCAGTGGCCGGGCAGGCAGTGCAGGAAGACGGCGCCGGGCGCGGCGTGGGCGGCCAGCAACTCCTCGGTGAGGGTGTAGCCGGCGAACGCCTTCTGGCGCTGCACCATCTCCGCCTCGTCGCCCATGCTGACCCAAGTGTCGGTCGCGACGACGTCGGCGCCGTCGAGGGCCTGCTCGGGCTTGCGGAAGACCACGATGCGGGTGCCGTTGGCGGCCGCGATGGCCTTGGCCTGTTCGAGGACGTCGGGGTCGGGCTCGTAGCCCTTGGGGCAGGCGGCCTGCACGTGCATGCCCGCCATCGCCGCGCCCAGGAGGTAGGAGTGGAGCATGTTGTTGCCGTCGCCGACGTAGCAGAACACCTTGCCCCTGAGCTTGGCCACGCCGCCGTAGTGCTCGGCCAGCGTCATCCAGTCGGCCAGGATCTGGCACGGGTGCTCCTTGTCGGTGAGCGCGTTCACGACCGGCACCGTCGCGTAGCGCGCGAGCGCCTCCAGCGAGTCGTGGCGGTTGGCGCGGTAGACCAGCGCGTGGCCGTAGCGCGACAGCACCTGTGCAGTGTCCTCCATCGACTCGCCGCGCGAGAGCTGCGAGGTCTGGCTGTCGAGGTTGATGGCGATGCCGCCCAGGCGCTGCACGCCGACCTCGAAGCTGACGCGGGTGCGCGTCGAGTTCTTCTCGTAGATCATGAGGATGGCCTTGCCGGCGAGGCTCTGCGGCAGCGGCCCCTTGCGGCCCTGCGCCTTGAGCGCCATCGCGTCCTCCAGCAGCTCGCCGAGGTAGGGCGCGACGTCCTGCATGCCCAAGACGCTGCGGGCGCCGGGGACGGCGGCGGCCCGGATGGGGGTGGGGGCGGCGGTCGCGGCGCGGGCCTTCGTGACGGTCGTGGTCATCTAGCTCTCCAGGAGGGTGTCGGTCGGTCGGGTCAGGAGGTCGAGGGGCAACTCGGCTGCCTTCTGCGCGGCGGCGACGCGCGCGGCGACCTCGCGGGACTGTGCAGTGAAGTGGGAAAGGCTGGCCTTGACGGCGACCGGCGCGGGGCCGCCGACGGTGGCGCGGCGGGAGGGGTCCGGCTGCAAGGCCGAGAGCGCGGCCTCCAGGTGCTCGGCGGAGAGGCCCTGGGCCTCAAGCGCGGCCTGGAACGTCATGCCGGACTCCACCTTGGCGAACGCCTGCGCGACGGTGGCGTAGGCGGTGCGGAACGGCTGGCCCGCGCGCACGAGGGCCTCGGCGACGTCGGTGGCGACGATGCCCGGCTTGCCCCACTCGGCGCCGGCAGGAAGGCACTGCATCCCGTCCACGAGCGGCGCGAGAAGCTCGGCCGTCGCGGCGGCGTCCCCCAGGGCGGCCACCAGGTAGGGCTTGGTGAGCTGGAAGTCGCGCTGGTAGCCCAGCCCCAGCCCCGACAGGATGGCGGACACCGCGGCGGCGGGGCCTGCGAGGGCCTTGCTGCGGCCGCGCGCCAACTCCAACGCGTCTGGGTTGCGCTTCTGCGGCATCAGGCTGGAGCCCGTCGTGTAGCCAGGGGGCAGCTTGAGGGCGCCCTCCTTGAACAGGTCGATGAGGTCCTGGCTGAGGCTGGCGAGCGCGAGGCCGGCCTGCTGCGCCGCAAGGCACGGCAGGAGCACGGCGTCGCGGGTGCCGGTGGCCAGCAGCGCGCTGCGCGGCGGGCGCAGGCCCATGAGGCGCGCCGTGTAGGCCGGGTCGAGCGGCAGCGTGGAGCCGCCGATGGCGCCGGAACCGAGCGGTGACTCGCCGACGGCCTCGAACGCGGCGAGGGTGGCCTTGGCCGCGTCCTGGAGGCGGTGCGCGTGCGCGGCGAGCAGGAAGCCGACCGTGGCGGGCTGCGCGGGCATCCCGTGCGTGCGGGCGACCCACGGCGTTTCCAGGTTGGCCTCGGCCTGCCGGGCGACGGCGTCGCCGAGGGCGTTGAGGCCCTGGGCGAGGCGGGCCAAGCCGGCGCGCGCGTAGAGGACGATGCAGGTGGCGACCTGGTCGTTGCGCGAGCGCCCGGTGTGCAGGCGGCGGCCCACGTCGCCGAGTTGCGCGGTGAGGCGGGCCTCGACGTTCATGTGGACGTCCTCCAGCTCGACGTCGAGGGCGAAGGTGCCGGCCTCGTGGTCGCGCAGCACGAGCCGCAGGCCCGCGAGGAGCTGCTTCGCCTCGTCCTTCGTCAGCAGGCCCGCCTTGGCGAGGCCGAGGACGTGGGCGCTGCTGCCGGCGAGGTCGTGCACCAGGAACGGACGGTCCTCCGCGATGGTCTGCGAGTAGGCCAGGAGGTCGGGGTGCAGCCCGGAGCCGGTACGCGCCTGCCAGACTGCCGTGCTCATGCCTTCGCCTTGAGGGCCACCTTGGCCTTGGCCACGACGCCGGTGATGTCCTTGCCGGGCTTGCCCACGCTGACGGCCGCCTGGGCGCCCTTCGGCTTGGCGCCGACGGCTTTCTTCTGGCCCTGGCGCACCGCGTTCGCGGTCTCGGTCGGCAGGCTCCAGATCTCGATGAAGCCCTCGCTGGCGCCGTGGTTGAAGGCGTCCTTCGTGCCGTAGGTGGCGAGGTTGTCCTTGAACAGCGACAGCGGGCTGGTGCGGCCGAGCAGGCTGACGTTGCCCTTGTAGAGCTGGACCTTGACCGTGCCGGAGACGTGCTGCTGCATGGTGTCGATGCCGGCGCGGAGGGCCTGCATGACCGGCGCGTACCAGAGGCCGTCGTAGACGTTCTGCGCGAACTGCTGCTCCAGGAAGGGCTTGAGCTTCATCTCCTCCTTCGTGAGGGTGAGCGCCTCCAGCGCCTTCTTGGCGAACAGGATGGTGACGGCGGCGGGCGCCTCGTAGATCTCGCGGCTCTTGATGCCGACGAGGCGGTTCTCGACGTGGTCGATGCGGCCGACGCCGTGCGCGCCGGCGAGCTTGCCGACGTGGGCGACGAGGTCCCACAGGGCCATGCGCTTGCCGTCGACCGCGACGGGGAGGCCCGCCTCGAACTGGATGCTCATCTCGGCGGGCGTGTTGGGGGCCTTCTGGGGCGAAACGGTCCACAGGTAGGCGTCCTCGTGGACGGCGTGCGCCGGGTCCTCGGTGTCGCCGCCCTCGATGCTGCGGCCCCACAGGTTCTCGTCCGTGGAGTAGGTACTGCGCTTGAGCTGCGGCACCTGGAGCTTGTGCTTGGCCGCGTACTCGACGGTCGCGACGCGGGTCATGGGGTGGCTGCGCTGCGGGGCGAGGCAGACCATGCCGGGCAGGAGCGCCTTGACGCCGGCCTCGATGCGGACCTGGTCGTTGCCCTTGCCGGTGCAGCCGTGCGCGACGGCGTCGCCGCCGACCTGCTGGACGGCCTCGACGAGCTTCTTGGCGATGAGGGGGCGCCCGATGGCGGTCGCGAGCGGGTAGACGCCCTCGTAGATGGCGTTGGCGCGGATGGAGGGGGCCAGGAAGTCGCTGGCGAACTCCTCCTTCGCGGGCAGCACGATGCAGGCGGCGGCGCCGTTGGCCATGGCGCGCGCCTTGGCCTCCGCGAGCGCCTCCTTGCCCTGGCCGAGGTCCAGCATGGCGCAGGTGACCTTCGCGCCGTGGCGGGTCTTGAGCCAGTGGACCATCACGGAGGTGTCGAGGCCGCCGGAGTAGGCGAGGACGATGTGCTTGGGCACACCCGGAATCCCGGGAGAGAGGATATGAAGCGCGTGGCGATTCCTCGGCGCGCCTGGGCAGGCATGACTAAAATCGGACAACCGCTCCCGGACCGGTGCCCAAGCGCAAGCGCCCGGAGACCCGGAGCGTCGCCCAGTCGGTGCGCGCCTACATCGACGCCCGCCCCGTCGTCCGCGACGCCCTCAGCCTCGGCATCGTCAACCTGAGCGCGCTGACGCGGCGCATCCAGGACGAGACCGGCCTCGGCTCCGAGGAGGCGGTCCTGGTGGCGTGCCGACGCTACAAGCCGCAGACCGCGGGCCCCGACTACCAGGCCGCCATCCGGCGCGTGCTGGACAAGTCGAAGCTGGAGGTCCGCACCAAGGTCGCCACGCTGACGGCGCACCCGAACTGGAAGACGTTCGCGCGCCTGGAGAAGGCGCTCGCCGCCATCCAGGGCCGCAGCCACCCCATCCACGTCCTGCACGGCAGCGAGTCCATCACCATCATCACCGACGAGGCGCTCCTGGGAGAGATGGAGGCCATCATGGCCGACGAGGCGTTCAAGACGCGCAAGGGGCTCGTGGAACTGAACATCCGCAGTCCGGACTCCATCGAGGACGTTCCCGGCATCCTCGCGTTCCTCGCCAGCAGCCTCGCGGGCAAGGGCATCAACTTCAACGAGGTCGTCTCCTGCTACAAGGACAACATCTTCCTCATCGACGAGGCCGATTTGTTTCCGGCGTTCGAGGTCCTCAACGGGCTCATCAAGACCGGTTAAGGCGAGTGTGGGAGGCCTGGGATTCCAGCGATTCCCAGATTTTAGGAATCCCCCACACCTCCCCAAATCGCCGAAATCCCAGGCCTCCCTTACTGGGCCGGCGCAGGGACTGACTGAACCGCCTTGGCAAGGTGAGGCACGGCGCCCAGCAGGTCCGCCTCGGGGATGATGAGCGGCGGCGCGATGCGGACCACCGACTTCCCCGCCTGGCCGACGAGGTAGCCTGCCTCGCGCATCGTCTTCACAGCGTCCGGCGCGGTCGGGCCGGCAAGCGGCAGCCCCAGCAGGAGGCCACGGCCACGGCTCTGCACGCCGGACTCAGCCAGCGCGGACTGGAACGTGCGCCCCAGCGCCGTCGCGCGGCCGACCAGGTTCTCCGACTCCACGACGTCCAGGACGGCGTTGCCGGCGGCGCAGGCCACGGGGTTGCCGCCGAACGTGGTGCCGTGGGTGCCGGCCGGCAGGAGGGCGGCGCGGTCGGGGCGGATGAGGATGGCGCCAATCGGCAGGCCGCCGCCCAACCCCTTGGCGAGGGTGATGGCGTCGGGGGCGAGGCCGTCGTGCTCGAAGCCGAAGAACTTGCCCGTGCGGCCGACGCCGGTCTGGATTTCGTCCGCGACGAGGAGCGCGTTGTTGTCCGTGCAGAGCCTCTGCATCGTGCGCGCCGCGTCCGCCGTGAGCGGGAGGACGCCGCCCTCGCCCTGGACGGCCTCGAAGAAGACGCCGGAGACGCGGTGCCGCGCGAACGCCTGCTCCAGCGCGGCCGCGTCGTTGAAGGGAACGTGGACAATCTGCTCCGGCAGCGGCGTGAAGCCTTCCTGATAGTGCGCCTGCCCGGTGAGGCGGACGGCTCCGGCCGTGCGGCCGTGGAAGGAGTTCTGGAACGACAGCACCACGGCGTCCGGCATGCCTTGGGCGTGGGCGTGGCGGCGCACGAGCTTCAGCGCGGCCTCGTTGGCCTCCGTGCCCGAGTTCTGGAAGATGACCTTGTGGCCGGCCGAGAAGCCGCGCGTGCGCTCCTGCAACCGCTCCGCGAGGCGCAGGCTGGGCGCGTTGGCGTAGAGGTTGCTCGTGTGCGCGATGAGGCCGACCTGCGTGGTGACGGCGCGGACGAGGGCGGGGTGGGCGTGGCCGAGGCTGCTGACCGCGATGCCCGCCAGCAGGTCCGTGTAGGTGCGGCCCTCGCTGTCGGTGACCTTCGCTCCCTTGCCGCTCACGAGCTGGAGGGCGGGCGTCGGGTAGTTGGGGGCCATGGCGGCCTCCCAGCGGGCGGGGCTGTAGGTCATGCGGCGTCTCCGCGCAGGAGGGTTCCCTCGCACTTGCCGTCGAGGATGGCGCCGGCCAGGGTGCCGGGCTGCAGGCGGGTGATGAGGACGCGGCCGACGCCAGCGTCGAGGGCGGCGATGGCGCTCGTGAGCTTGGGAATCATGCCGCCGGTCGCCGCGCTGGACGCAATCAGCTCGCGCGCCTTGGCGGGGGTCAGCTCCTCGATGCTGGCGCCCAGGTGGTCGCGTACGGCGGAGACGTCGGTGCCCAGGACGAGCCAGTCCGCCTTGAGCGCGGCGGCGACGGCGCACGCTCCCTCGTCGGCGTTGACGTTCAGGGGGCCTTTGCCGTCGAAGCCGACGGGGGTGATGACCGGGATGCCGTCCGGCAGGTCGCGCGCCGAGAACTTCTGGACGGTGCCGACGCGGCCGAGGTCGCCGTTCGGAATCTTCTTTGCCACCGCCGCGAGGCGCTCCTCGCCGGAGTTCACGTGCTCGGCCTGGATGCCCTCGTCCTCCAGCAGGTCCGCGAGGTCGGCGCCGATGCTATCCATCACCGTCTGGACGATGCCGGCGGCGCTCTTGCTCGTGACCCGGAGGCCGTCGATCTTGGACGCAGGCTCGCCCGCCGCCGCGAGGGCCTTGTCGAGCTGCGGGCCGCCGCCGTGCACCAGCACGAGGGTGTGGCCCTCGTCGAGGAGCGCGTCGATGTCGCGCGCCACCATGCGCACCTGCTCCGCGTCGAGGACGACGGCGCCGCCGAGCTTGAGGACGACCTGGGCCATGGGGTCACGTCGTGTACGCGCTGTTGAACGTGACGTACTCCTCGGAGAGGTCGCAGCCCCACGCCTCGGCGCTGTGCTGGCCGAGGCCGAGCTGGACGAGGATGCGGACCTCGTGGTCCTGCAGGACCGCGTTGGCCTCCTTCAGGCTCGCGCCGCCCAGGGGCTCGCCGTCGTCCATGACGGGGACGCTGCCCTTGCTCGACTCGAAGCGGACGCTCACCTTGCCGGGGTCCACGGTCGCGCCGCAGGCGCCCACGGCGGCCACGATGCGGCCCCAGTTGGGGTCCTTGCCGTGCAGCGCCGACTTGACGAGGCTGCTTTTGGCGACGCTGCGCGCGATGAGGCGGGCGTCCTGGAGGGTGTTGGCGCCCTCGACGCGCACCTCGAGAAGGGCCGTCGCGCCCTCGCCGTCGCCGGCGATGTGCTTGGCGAGCGTCTTGCAGGCGAGCTGGAGGCCGGCCTGGAACGCGTCCGCCTCGACGGTGCCCTTGCGCAGGTTCGGGCCGCCGGCGGCGCCGTTGGCGATGATGGCGCAGGTGTCGTTCGTGCTCTGGTCGCCGTCGATGGTGATCATGTTGAACGTCGCGTCGGCCGCCTGCTTGAGCTGCGCCTGCAGCAGCGTGGCGTTGAACGGCGCGTCGGTCACGAGGAACGACAGCATCGTGGCCATGTTGGGGTGAATCATGCCGGCGCCCTTGGCGATGCCGGCGATGTGGAAGTGGCGGCCGCCGACGCTGACCTCGACGAAGACGTGCTTGGGGTGGCTGTCGGTCGTGGTGATGGCCTCGGCCGCCTCGCCGCCCTGCGCCTGGTAGAGGGTGCGGGCGCACTCGTCGATGCCCTTCGTGACCTTGTCGAGCGGGAGCGGGCGGCCGATGATGCCGGTGCTGCACACAATCATCTGGTCGGGCGACAGGTTGAGCGCCTTGGCGGCGTGGGCGGCCATCGCACGGGCGTCCGCCAGGCCCTGCTCGCCGGTGACGGCGTTGGCGTTGCCGGCGTTGCAGACGATGGCGCGGATGTCGCCGTTCTCGACGTGCTCACGGCTGACGGTGACGGGGGCGGCGCAGAAGGCGTTCTGCGTGAAGACGGCGGCGCCCTTGGAGGGGCGGTCGCTGACGATGAGGCAGACGTCCTTGCTCTTCTTCTTGATCTGCGCCCACACGCCCTGGGCGCGGAAGCCGGGCACGTGGTTGAGGTGCCGGTCGGGCACGACGGTGAGCGTGTAGGTCTGCGGCACGGCGGTCGCCTCGACGCGTTGCGGGGGCACGGACGGGGCCGGGGATGCCGGCTCGTCGCCTTGAAGCTTGGCGACCGTGCGGCGCCAGCCGAGGAGCATCAGGCACCGCCTGCGGCGCTGCCCGAGCGGGGCGCACCCGCACCTTCGCTGCGGCTGGCCAGCATCAGGGCCCTCCCGCGACGCGGTCGAGGCCGAGCGTGGGCGCGAGGCCGAGGGCGAGGTTCATGTTCTGGATGGCGGCGCCGCTGCCGCCCTTGACGAGGTTGTCGATGGCGCAGCGCGCCACCAGCAGGCCGCTGGCGGGGTCCACATCGACGGCGACGTCGGCGTAGTTGCTGCCGCGCACGTGGGTCGTGTCGGGCTCGGCGACGGTGCGCACGAACGGGTTGCCGGCGTAGTGCTGCGCGTAGGTCGCCTTGACGGACTCGGCGGAGGCGCTGACCGGCAGGTAGACGGTGGCGAGGAGGCCGCGGTTCATGGGCACGAGGTGGGGCGTGAAGCGGACGGGGCGGGCAGCGGCGAGAGGCTTGCCCTCGATGCGGGCCGCGGCGCCGCGGATCTCGCCCAGGTGGTCGTGGCCGAGGACCTTGTAGGCGCGCACGGCGTCGTGGGCCTCGGGGTAGTGCAGGTCGCCGCGCGGCGTGGCGCCGGCGCCGGAGACGCCGCTCTTGCCGTCGCTGATGAGAGGGCCGGGCTCGCAGAGGCCCGCCTTCAGTGCGGGGCCGGCGGCAATCAGGGTCGCGGTGGGGTAGCAGCCGGGGTTGGCGATGCGGCGGCTGCCCTTGGGGACCGGCAGGAACTCGCTCAGGCCGTAGGTCCAGCCGTCCCGGCCGTCGAGGGCCTGGGCGCGGTGGGCGCGGCTGAGGTCGACGAGGAGCGGGGCGTCGGCGAGGCTGGCGGCGTGGTGGCGCGCCTCCTCGCCGTCGGTGGCCAGGAACACGACGTCGGCGTCCTGCGCGGCGGCGGGCCCCGCCATGACGAGGTCGGTGCGGTGCCGGAACGCGGGCACGGAGTCGCCGTAGGGCGTGCCCGGCGCGCCGCTCGTGATGGGCGCGACCGAGGTGACCTCGGGGTGCAGGAGCAGCCAGCGCATCAATTCCCGGCCCAGGTAGCCCCGGGCGCCGACAACGGCAACGTCCACCATGAACGACGGGACCCGAACTGCGTGGCTGACAATATAGGGGTGGTGGCGACGGGGGAACAACGCCGGGCACGCGTGTCCCAAATCGGACAAGTGGCCCAGCGCGCTCGGGGGCGACGCCGGGAATGGCACGAAACCGCTATGCGCCCGCCTCCGGTCCCCACCGCGTGCCCGGCGCCAAGAGCCCCGCCAAGACGACCTCCCGCCCCGCCGTGGCCGGCCCCCGCACGCCGCTGCGCTGCAAGTCGTGGCGCACCGAGGCCATCCTGCGGATGCTGGAGAACAACCTGCACAACGCGGAGGAGCCGGACAAGCTCATCGTCTACGGCGGCACCGGGAAGGCGGCGCGCAACCCCAAGGCGCTCGCCGCCATCAAGAAGGCGCTCGCGGGGCTCGGCGACGACGAGACGCTGCTCATCCAGTCGGGCAAGCCGGTCGCCATCTTCCCGACCTGGGAGCAGGCGCCGCGCGTCCTCATCGCCAACAGCCACCTCGTGCCGCACTGGAGCAACTGGACGGAGTTCAACAAGCTGGAGGCGGAGGGGCTCACGATGTACGGCCAGATGACGGCCGGCTCCTGGTGCTACATCGGGACGCAGGGCATCATCCAGGGGACCTACGAGACGTTCGCGGCCGCCGCGCGCACCCACTTCAAGTCCGACCTGCGCGGCCGCACCGTGCTGACGGGTGGGCTGGGCGGCATGGGGGGCGCGCAGCCCTTGGCCGTCACGATGAACGGCGGCGTCGCCCTCTGCGTCGAGGTGGACCCGGCCCGCGCCCAGCGCCGCCTGGAGTCCGGCTTCCTCGGCATGGTCGTGGAGGACCTCGACCTCGCGCTCGACCTCGTGGAGAAGGCCGCCGCCGCGAAGCAGCCCCTTTCGGTCGGTCTCCTCGCCAACGCGGCCGAGGCGTTCCCCGCGCTGCTCGCGGCCGGGTTCAAGCCGGACCTCGTGACCGACCAGACGAGCGCGCACGACCCCCTGCGCTACGTCCCCGCCGGCCTCACCGTCGCGGCGTCGGCTGCGCTGCGGCAGAAGGACCCCGCCAAGCACACGAGGCTCGCGCAGGAGTCGATGGCCCGCCACGTGGAGGCCATGGTCGGCTTCGCCCGCGCCGGCAGCCACGTGTTCGACTACGGCAACAACATCCGCGAGGGAGCGCGGCTCGGGGGCCTGGCCCGCGACACGGCGTTCAGCTTCCCGGGCTTCGTCCCAGCCTACATCCGCCCCATGTTCTGCGAGGGCCGCGGCCCCTTCCGCTGGCTCAGCCTGCAGAACCGGCCCGAAGACATCCGCCGCACCGAGCAGCTCGTGCGCGAGATGTTCCCCAGGAACCGCACCCTCAACAACTGGCTCGACCTCGCCGGGAAGCACCTGCCGTGGGAGGGCCTCGCGGCGCGCGTCTGCTGGCTCGGCATGGGCGAGCGCGACCGCTTCGCCCTCGCCATGAACGACCTCGTGCGCAAGGGCGAGATTGGCCCCATCGCCGTGACGCGCGACCACCTCGACTGCGGCAGCGTGGCGAGCCCCTACCGCGAGACCGAGGGCATGCTGGACGGCAGCGACGCCATCGCGGACTGGCCGCTGCTCAACGCCATGCTCAACGTCGCGGCGGGCGCGGACTCGGTCCACATCCACAACGGCGGCGGCGTCGGCATCGGCTACAGCACCCACGCCGGCGTCGTCGTCGTCCTCGACGGCACCAAGCTCGCGCGCGAGAAGGCCAAGCGCGTCTTCCGCGCCGACCCCGGCATGGGCATCGTCCGCCACGCCGACGCGGGGTACGCCAAGGCCAAGGCCGTCGCGAAGAGGGAGAAGGTCCGCACGCCGCTGATGTGATGCGCGCCTACCGCATCGGCCGCGGGGAGGAAGGCGTCCTCAGCACGCCCCCGTACACGCAAGCCATCCTGCCACTGTGGCGCTTCCGCACGCCAGCCATCGCCAAGCGCAGCGCCAAGGCAATCCTCGCCCGCTACCGCGCCTATCGCAAGGAAGGGGACTTCGCGGGGATGGACATGTGCCGCAAGTTCCTACAAATGGGCTACACCCGCAGCCGCCGCTACGCGCGCCACCGCAGCGGCCGCAAGAAGGCGGCGGACGGGAGCGAGCTTCCGCTTGACCCCGACGCGCAGAAGCAGGCGAGCGCCGAGGCGTTCAAGGCGGCGTGGGACAAGGTGCGCGCCGACCCCGCATACCAGCGTCTCAAGGCCGGGCGCATGGCCGCGCAGCGCAAGCGATGAATCCTTGCCCCCGACTTGGTTATGAGCGAGGCGGCCTTGCCGCCGGCATGGACCCCGAAGCGATGAACGCGCACCTGCGCCAACTGCTGGCCGAGGAGCAGGAGCTGCTGCGCCGCCTGGAGGAGCACCAGAAGAAGCTCCTCACCCATCACGACTCGAAGGAGCGCAGCCGCGCGCTGGCGCAGGCCAAGGGCTCCGTCCGCCGCCACGACAAGATGCGCCGCCGCCTGGAGCGGGCCCTCCGCGTCCAGGCATGACACCCGCCGAGGCGCGCATCCGTCCCGGCACCCCCGCCGACATGGAGTGGGTGCGCACCCGCAAGGTCACCGTGTATGCGGAGGAGTTCGGCTACGGCCCCGTCTTCGGCAAGTACGTCGCCGAGACCATCCCGCCCTTCCTGCACGGCCTCGACCCCGCCAAGGACCGCACCTGGGTCGCCGAGGACCCGGAGGGCATCACGGGCTTCGTCGCCATCCACCACGACGCCGACCGGCCCGGGTGGGCCAAGCTCCGGTGGTTCCTCGTCGAGAGGCGGGCACGCGGCACCGGCCTGGGCCGGAGGCTGTTCGACGCGTCCCTGGCCTTCGCGCGGCAGGCCGGCTACCAGGGCGTCCACCTGCACACCGTCAGCGATTTGGTGGAGGCGCGCAAGATGTACGAACGCGCAGGCTTCCGGCTCGTGGAAGAGTCGCCGGAGCCCTGCCCGTGGGCACCCTGGGCGCACGAGCAGGAGTGGGAGTTGGGCCTCTCTGGCTAGTGTGGGAGGCCTGGGATTTCGGCGATTTCCAGATTTCGGGGAACGTTCACCCACCACGCAGTCAAAGCCAACTCGCCCACTACCTGCGGGCCACCCAGCGGCCAACGGGCCTGCTCTTGAACTTTGGCGAACCATCCCTGCATGTGGAGCGAGTGGGCGCCACGCTCCCCAAATCCCCTCAATCGCCGAAATCCCAGGCCTCCGCTCCTTCTCCCGTCTGATGCCTCTCCAGACGACACCCTCATATCGCGCGAGCCGTCCACTGGACTCAGGAAGCATGGCGGTCTCTCTCGAGCGGGTCAAGATTCCCGAGTTGCAGCCGGCGGTGCGCGTCAAGACCTACGACGAGGCCGTCCTGGGCTACACGCGCAAGCTGGCCATCGCGGAGGCGATGCGCTGCATCGACTGCAAGACCAAGCCGTGCACCTACGCCTGCCCCGCCCTAACGCGGGCGCCAGAGTACATCCAGGCCATCGCGAACGCGGACTTCGACAAGTCGCTCGCCATCGCGCTGGAGACCTACCCGCTGCCGGGCACGCTGGGCCGCACCTGCTTCCACCCGTGCGAGGACTCCTGCGTCGTCGGCTTCAAGGGCGAGCCCATCGCCATCTGCACCCTCAAGCGCGCCGCCTTCGACTACGGCCAGTGGCCCGCCATCGAGCGCCCGCCGCCGACCGGCAGGAGCGTCGGCGTCGTCGGCTCCGGCCCCGCCGGCCTCCAGGTCGCCTACGACCTCGCGCGCCTCGGCCACGCCGTCACCGTCTACGAGGCGCTGCCCAAGCTGGGCGGCATGCTCACCGTCGGCATCCCCGAGTACCGCCTCCCCCGCGACGTGGTGGAGCGCGAGCTGGAGAAGCTGCGCGAGTGGGGCGTGCAGTTCGCCACCAACTGGCGCCTCGGCGAGGGCCACACCCTGGACGAGCTGGAGAAGGCGCACGACCTCGTGTTCCTCGGCGTCGGCTGCCACAGCCCCAAGGAGATCCGCGTCCCCGGCGAGCGCAGCAAGGGCGTCACGCACGCCGTCGACTGGCTGCGCCGCCTGGAGCTTGGCCAGAAGGACGACCTCACGGGGCAGCGCATCGTCATCATCGGCGGCGGCTCCACCGCGATGGACGTCGCCCGCAACGCCATCCGCCTCGGGGCCAAGTCGGTCCATATCGTCTACCGCCGCGGCCGCCGCGAGATGACGGCGAGCCCCGAGGAGGTGGTGCAGGCGCGCGACGAGAACATCAAGTTCCTCATGCTCGCCAACCCCATCCAAATCCTCACCCGCGAGGACGGGCGCGTCAAGGCCGTCGAGTGCGTCCAGATGGAGCTCGGCGCGCCCGACAAGGCGGGCCGCCGCACGGCCGAGCCGCTGCCGGAGTCCGAGTTCCTGCTCGGCGCCGACCAGGTCGTCCTCGCCGTCGGCCAGAACCCCAGCCCCATCGCCGCGGCCGTCGAGGGCCGAGTCCAGCTCACCAAGTGGGGTGACGTCCAGGTGGACGCGCGCTGCCGCACCAGCGACCCCAAGGTGTACGCCGCAGGCGACATCGCGATGGGGCCCAGCAGCATCATCGAGGCCATCGCGCAGGCCCGCAAGGCCGCCCAGTCGATGGCGTCCGACCTCGCCGCCCGCCCCGTCGTCGAGCTGCCGGGGCATTAGGGGGATTGGCGTGCGCCTCCCGGACGTCACCGACGTCGTGCCCAGCCGCCGCATGAGCGTCGCGCGCGGCACCCTCGCCGGCGCAGGCCTCGCACCGCAGCACGCCATCGACACCGCCCGCGTCGCCGCCGTCCTGGCCGTGAAGGACGCGGCGCGCCTCATCCCCACCCTCGTCCCGTTCCACGCGACGGACATCTTCTGCGACGTCGAGGCCGGCGCCACGGGCGTCCACTGCACCGTGACCGTGCAGGGCTTCGCGCGCACCCGCCTCTCCGGCGCCGCGCTCGCGGGCGTGGCGGCGGCCCTTCTTTCGCTGCTTGAGTCGCAGGGGCACCCCGAGGGGGCACGTATTGAGGGCGTGCAGACGGTTCAGGACGTTGATTCGTAGCGCTTCGCCCCACTGAACCGCGGATGACGCGGATTTCACGGATGAGGGTTGAATCCGCGTCATCCGCGCAATCCGCGGTTAGTCGGGGTGTTACGCCTCACTATCCTTTTGGCGCCACGCCGACCCCATTAGGATATACCATGACCACCCGCAAGTACGCCTTCCTCTTGGACGACCCGGACATCAAGCGCTGGCACGACGGCTTGGCG
>JAXDQP010000061.1:0-29020 GCA_034667745.1 Thermoplasmata archaeon | reverse complement strand
GGGCTACTCCAAGGTGGTGCTGTCGGGCCAGCAGCGCGACGCGGCGCTCGACGCCCTCGGCCGCCTCGCCGCCCACCTCGGCGCCGACCCCGGCGTGGGGGCCGCGGCGTGAAGGTCCTCTACGTCGCGCTGCCCCTCGCGGTGGCCATCGGCGTCCTCGTCCCGCTCTTCTTCTACACCGCGCCGGCGCAGTTCGGCCCCGGCTGGCAGGACGCTTCGCCCGATGGCGGCACCTCGCTTGCGTCGGCGCTCTCCGTGCGCGGCCCCGTCCGCGTCATCGAGGGCTCCGAGGGCGTGCTGCCCGCGAGCGCCGGGGCCGGGGACGCGCTGTTCCTGTTCCCGACGCACCGCCCCGCGGCGGCCTTGGAAATCCAGGCGGTCGCCGGCTTCGTCTCGCGTGGCGGCCTGCTCGTCATGGCCACCGACGGCGCCAACGGCGACCCGTGGGCGCGCCAGTTCGGCTTCCAGCTGCAAGGCTTCGCGGCGCTGCTGCCCCCCGGCGCCAACGGCTCCTGCGTGCGCGCGCTCGGCGTGGTGCCGGACGGCCCGCCGCAGCCCATCTGCCTGCCCTCGCCGAGCGCCTTCCCCGACCTGGAGCGCTTCGCCGCCGTGCAATCCGGCGCGGCCGCCGTCGGCAACTCCACCGACTCAGTCTTCCTCGACCTCAACCAGGACGGCCGCCTCGACCTGGGCGACCAGGGCCCCTCCCCGTTCCCGATGGCGGTGCGCTGGCCGCACGGCCGCGGCCTCGTCATCGCCGTCGCCGACGGCGACCTGTGGCGCAACGGGAACGTGGCCGACCACCCCGAAACCCTGGCCTACGCGCAGCGCCTCGTGGAGGGCAAGACCGGCACGCTCTACCTTGAAAGTATATCAGCGCCCCGCGGCCCCGCGACCGCAGCCTATATGGCCACCTACCGATGGCTCTCGGCCCCGTCCCTGGTGGAGGGCGCCGCCCTCGGGTTGGTGGGCGCCGCCCTGCTCCTGGCCGCCCTCCAGGTGGCCAAGGCGGCCCCGTGGCGGGCGCACACGGCCAGCGGGTCCGCCGAGGACCCCGCCCTGGAGGAGGGCGCACGCGCGCTCCTCGACGGCCCAGCACTTCCCAAGCAGAACGTCAGGTGATTGGAATGCAGACGCAACAGAAGCCCGCAACCGACGCGAAGTCGCCCTGGAACCACGCCGCCACGCCGGGCCAGGCGGACCGCTTCAGCACCCTGCACGTGCACGTCGACGCCCTGCGCAAGGAGGTCCAGAAGGTCATCGTCGGCAAGCGCGACATCATCGACAAGGTCATCGTCGCCTCGCTCACCGAGGGCGCCCACATCCTCTTCGAGGACATGCCGGGCCTCGCCAAGTCGGTGCTGGCCGCCACCTTCTCCAAGGCGGCGGGCTGCCAGTTCAACCGCATCCAGTTCACGCCCGACCTCCTGCCCACCGACATCACGGGCGGCCACATCTTCAACCGCAAGACCAACGAGTTCGACTTCCGCCCCGGCCCCATCTTCACCAACTTCCTGCTCGCGGACGAGATCAACCGCGCCAGCCCCAAGACGCAGTCGGCGCTGCTGGAGGCGATGGCGGAGAAGCAGGTGAGCGCGGAGGGCATCACGCACAAGCTCGCCTCGCCGTTCCTCGTCCTCGCGACGCAGAACCCGGACGAGCAGGAGGGCACCTACCCGCTGCCCGAGGCGCAGATGGACCGCTTCGCCATGAAGCTCAGCATGGGCTACCCCTCGAAGGAGGAGGAGGGCGAGATCATGAACCGGCGCCTGACGCGCAAGCACGACGCCTTCGACACCAAGGCCGTCATGGACCGCGCGCAGCTGCTGAAGATGCAGCAGCTCGTCGAGGAGGTCCACGTGGACCCCTCGCTCGTCACCTACATCGCCGCCATCGTGGACGCCACCCGCCGCCACCCCGACCTCGTGGCGGGGGCCAGCCCGCGCGGCTCGCTCGCGCTGATGAAGCTGGCGCGCTCCTACGCCGCCATCCAGGGCCGCCGCTACGTCATCCCCGACGACGTGCGCGCCTACGCCTCCTGCACCCTGGCGCACCGCACCATCCTCACCACGGAGGCGCGCGTGCGCGGCATGCAGCGCGAGCGCGTCATCCAGGACATCCTCGCGAAGGTCCCCGTGCCCCGCCCCCAGGGTGGATGACGCCTGGTGCGGCCGCCGGACGCCCCCCGCCTGGCCTGGGTGCCGCAAGCCCTCGCCTACGTCCTCGCGGGCTTCGGCCTCGTCGTGGCGGGCGCGCTCCTGCACACCCTGCTGCCGGTCGCGCTCGGCGGGATGCTGCTGCTCGGCGTCGCCCTGGAGGCGCTGCTGGTGGCCCACCGCACCCCGACGGCCACGCTCACGGTCAACCCGGCGCGGCTGCCGGAGGGGCAGGAGGCCGACGCCACCGTCACTCTGCACGGCTCCCCGGGCGACCAGCAGGTGCGCGTCCGGCTCGACCCCACGCTTGAGCTGGTCGCCGGCACCAACCTCTTCGGCGAGCTGAAGGGCCGCGACCCCAGCACCTCCTTCCGCGTGCGCGCTCCCGTGCGCGGCCCGCGCGCCATCGGCCCCGTCGAGGTCCGCTCGTGGAGCCCGTCGCGGCTGTGGACCCGCGAGCTGGCGCTCGGCCAGGCGCAGGCGCTGGAGGTCATCCCGCGCCGGGCGGACATCAAGCGCTTCGCCGTCCTCAGCAAGTCGGTCAAGCCGCGCGAGGGCCGCTTCTCCGTCAACCGCCCCGGCCAGGGCTTCGACTTCTTCACGCTGCGCGGCTACAGCGCCGGCGACACGATGCGCAACGTCAACTGGAAGGCGTCGGCGCGCCACGAGGACCTCATCGTCAACCAGCGCCAGCGCGAGACCCTCACCGACCTCACGCTGCTGCTCGACGCGCGCCTGCTGAGCGGCGTCGGCCCGCGCGGCGACACGCCCCTCGACCGCGCCTGCCGCGTCGCCCTCGGCCTGTTCGAGCAGGGCATCCGCAGCCGCGACCAGGTCCGCCTCGTCGCCTACGGCAGCAAGGTGGAGAAGCTGGCGCACGGCCCCGACCGCATCGTCGCCTGCGAGGCCCTGCTGGCGGGCCTTGAGGCCGGCGGCACCGTCGGCCTGCGCGCCGCGTGGTCCGACGTGCGCGGCGACATCCGCAGCCCCGGCCCCGTCATCGTCCTCTCGTCGCTGGAGGGCGAGCCCGACGCCGCCGAGGCGGTCGCCGACATGATGGGCCGCCACCACCCCGTCACCGTGTTCAGCCCGACGCCAAGCGGCCCGACCTGGGACGCTCCCGCCTCGGCGCGGCGCCGGCAGGCGCGCGAGGAGGCCCTGAAGCGCCTGGGCAGCCTCGGCGCGACGGTCGTCGACTGGAAGCCGGGCACCGCCGTCGAGGCGCACGCGCCGGGCATCGCGGGGGCGCTGCAGTGAAGCTCCCCAGCCGCGCCGCCATCCACCTCGCCTGCTTCGCGGCGCTGGCGCTCTTCATCCTCCCCGGCGCCCCGGTGTGGCTGTGGGCCGTCGAGGCGGCCGTCCTCGCCGCGCTGCTCCTGATGCAGTACGGGCGCCTGCGGCCGTGGAGCGACCTCGCGGCCTGGGCGGGCACCCTCGCGGAGATGGCCCTGCTGCCGACCCCCGACCTCTCGCCGCTCTCCGTGGCGGGGCTGTGCGCAGCCAGCATCGGTCTGCTCGCCGCGCTCCACCGCCCGCCCGCCGGCGTGCCGCGCACCCACCCCATCCGCTCGCTGCTGGTCTGGACCTGCGCCGCCGCCGTCGCGTTCCTGCTCGCGTGGTGGCCCGCGCTCGCCGCCCGTGGCCAAGCCATCGCCGCGCAGGACCCGCAGAGCGCCGCCGGCGCCGCGCTCCGCATCCTCGCCGCCGCCCTCCTGGTCTCCCTGGCGACCGCCGTGGGCGTCTGGCGGGCGCAGCGGCGCTGGCGCCAAACCCTCGGCACGCCCGCTTAGGCGACTGGCCAAAGCAGCCCCAGGAAACGTGAAATGCCCACCGCCCGCTCGGGGCCGCATGGTGGTGGAGTCGGGAGAGATGGGCGAAGCCGCCATCGCGGAGCTGGCCGACCAGCTGGGCGCCCTCGCGTCGGCGCCCCGCCTCGCCTTGCTGCACGCGCTGCGCTCGCCGCGCGCCCTGCACGACATCCGCATCGGCGCGCAGGGCTCGGGCCGCCCGCTGTCGCGCCAGACGGTGACGCACCACCTCGAGCAACTGGAGGAGATTGGCCTCGTCGTGCGCCTCGACCCTGCTGGCCACGGCGACCAGTACCTGCTGCACCACCCGCGCCTCTTCGGCATCGTGGACGGCCTGCGGCAACTCGCCCGCATCCGGCCCGTGAGCATGCGCGAGGTGGTCCCCGATGGCACGATGCCGGGGCCCTCCCTCGACGACCCGCCGCTGCCGCCCCCGCCCCGCCTCGCCGTCGCGTACGGCCGCGAGGACGGCGCCGGCTTCAGCCTCTCCGGCCGCACCGGGCAGCGCTGGCGCCTCGGCCGCTCCGCGCCTTGCGAGATTCGCCTCGACCACGACCCCTACGCATCCGCGGCCAACTCCTTCATCGAGCGCACCGCCGACGGCTTCTCCCTCGGCGACCTGCCCGGCAACCGCAACGGCACCTGGCGCAACTGGGAGCGCCTGCGCGGCGGCGAGACGGTGAAGCTGGAATCCGGCGACGTCGTGACCGTGGGCCGCACCCACCTCGTCTTCAAGGAGTTGGGGCGGCGGCAGACGGGCGTCTGCCAAGACTCAAGGGCCTGCGGAGGATGGTCGCGGGCCCGGGGGCTCTTTGCCTCGCCGCCGGGCGCAGGGGCGGGCGGGACGTTCACCTCCACGCCCTCCCCTGCCTCCGGCGGCGCGGCCTGAAGTTTCATCAAGGCGCCGGGCGTGGAACGGCCGTGGAGACCGCCGTCCTCGTCGCCGGGTGCCGCACCCCCATCGGGAAGTTCCAGGGCGCCCTCTCCAGCCTCAAGGCCACCGAGCTGGGCGCCATCGCGGTCCGGGAGGCGGTGCGCCGCTCCGGCCTCCGGCCCGAGCAGGTCGAGGAGGCCATCCTGGGCAACGTGCTGCAGGCCGGCCTCGGCCAGAACCCCGCGCGCGCCGCCGCGCTGGGCGCCGGGCTCCCCGTCGCGGTGCCCGCGTTCACGGTCAACAAGGTGTGCGGCTCGGCGCTCAAGGCCGTCATGCTCGCCGCGCAGGCCATCAAGGCCGGCGACCGCACCGTCGTCGTGGCGGGCGGGATGGAGTCGATGACCAACGCGCCCCACCTGCTGCTCGGCAGCCGCACCATCCGCATCGGCGACGCCAAGCTCGTCGACTCGATGGTGCACGACGGCCTGTGGGACCACTACAACGCCTTCCACATGGGCGAGACCGGCGAAATCGTCGCCGAGCGCTTCCACGTGAGCCGCCAGGACGCCGACCGCCTGTCGGTGCGCAGCCACCGGCGCGCGGCGGAGGCGCAGAAGGCCGGCCGCTTCAAGGAGGAGATTGTCGGGGTGCCGGTGCCGCAGCGCAAGGGCCCGCCCCTGCTGGTCACGGAGGACGAGGGCATCCGCGCCGACAGCGACGAGGCCGCCCTCGGCCGCCTGCGCCCCAGCTTCCGCGAGACCGGCCAGGTCACCGCCGGCAACGCCAGCCAGATCTCCGACGGCGCCGCCGCCGTGGTCGTGGTCGCGAAGTCCTTCGCGCTCGCCAACAAGCTCCCCATCCTCGCCGAGATCGAGGCCTACGACGCCGCCGGCACCAAGCCCGAGTGGGTCATGGAGGCCCCCATCGGCTCCGTCCGCGCGCTGCTGAAGGCGACCGGGAAGACGGTGGCGGACGTGGACCTCTTCGAGCACAACGAGGCCTTCGCGAGCGCCTCGTGCGCCGTGCAGAAGGAGCTCGGCATCCCGGACGACAAGTTCAACGTCAACGGCGGCGCGGTCGCCATGGGCCACCCCATCGGCGCCTCCGGCGCGCGCGTCCTCGTGACGCTCGTCAACGAGCTGCGCAGGCGCGGCGGCGGGCGCGGCGTGGCCACGCTCTGCCTCGGCGGCGGCAACGCCGTCTCGATGATGGTCAAGGTTCCCAAGGCCTAAGGCAGACCCTGCGGCGCCAGGTCGCGTTCCGCCGTTCTCCACCGTGGGGCCGCCGTGCGCGACGGGCGGGCTCTAGCGGCGGCCTTTTGGACTCCCTCCAGCCTTGCCGGAGCGCCATGGTGCGCACCCTCACCCGCAAGAGCTACCCGCTGCTGAAGGTCCTCCTGCCGCTCGCGCTGCTCGTGCTGGCCGTCGGCATCTTCCTGTTCTTCACCCACACTGCCACCTGCACGGCGGAACTGGCGGCCAACGGCGAGAAGTGCACCCCGGGCGGCACCTACAACGACCACCCGACCGGCACCCTCCTGCCCTACGTCATCGCCGCCGCCGTGGTGGCCCTCGCGAGCCTGCTCTACCGCCGCCGCGAGCAGTACACCCTCGTCTTCCCGACCGACCAACTGCACGGCAAGAGCCGCGCCGACCTGGAGAAGGTCCTCGCGGGCCTGGAGGAGGCGCGCGCCAAGGGCGACATCACGCAGGACCGCTACACCAAGGCGCGCGACCGCGTGCTGGCCGAGATGAAGGCGCCCGCGAAGTAGGCCGGCCGGATTCGCGCGCGCCGCGCCGCGCCCGAACCGTTTAGGACCCCTGCCCCGGTCGCCGCCCCATGGCAGTCAAGAGCGTCGGCGTCGTCGGGGCGGGGCAGATGGGCGCCGGCATCGCCCAGGTCGCGGCGCAGGCAGGCTACGCCGTCGTCCTCGTGGACCTCAAGCCCGAGTTCGTCGCCAAGGGCCTGGCCACCATCGAGAAGTCGCTCGCCAAGTTCGTCGAGAAGAAGGCCATCACCGACGCCGACGCCACCGCCACGCGCGGCCGCATCACGACCGCGACGGACAACAGGGCGCTGGCGGGCTGCGACCTCGTGGTCGAGGCCATCGTCGAGAACGCCGACGTCAAGCGCAGACTGTTCGCAGAGCTGGACGGCATCGTCGGCCCGTCCGCCATCCTGGCGAGCAACACGAGCAGCATCCCCATCACGCTCCTGGCCGCCGCCACCAAGCGCCCGGACCGCTTCATCGGCATGCACTTCATGAACCCCGTCCCGCTGATGAAGCTCGTCGAGGTCATCCGCGGCGCCGACACCTCCGAGGAGACGCTCGCCGCCGTCGTCGAGGCCGGACAGAAGATGGGGAAACAGGTGCACTCCTGCCGCGACTTCCCCGGCTTCATCAGCAACCGCGTCCTCATGCCGATGCTCAACGAGGCCATCTTCTGCCTCAACGAGGGCGTCGCGACGGCGGAGGACATCGACGCCATCATGAAGCTCGGCATGAACCACCCGATGGGGCCGCTCCAGCTCGCGGACTTCATCGGCCTCGACACCTGCCTCGCCATCCTGAACGTCCTGCACGACGGCTTCAAGGACCCCAAGTACCGCCCCTGCCCGCTTCTGGTGCAGAAGGTGCAGGCGGGCCACCTGGGCCGCAAGACGGGGCGCGGGTTCTACAAGTATTAACGGAATCCTGGGAAGCTGGGGCGCGTTCCCTCCTGGACTCAGATTATGCAGACCTGAAGGCGTGGCCCGCCAGCCCAATCTGTGCAATGGCGAAACGGCCAGCAGGCCATTGCACCGATTGAGCTTCCCGCAAGGCGGCTCTGCGGAATCTGCGTCCGCCCACACTGGCGAGGTGGCTGAACGAAACTTTTTCAGCGCGGCGCTGATGGAGCCACGGTCTTCCATGCGCCTGACCCACATCGCCCTGGCCGCCTGCCTCATCGCCCTCGCCTTCGCCGCTGCCCCCGCCGCGGCCTCGCCGGACAACGTCTACGTCTGCGTCATCGGCGTCAAGGAGGGCTGCCCGCCCGGCCACCTCGCCGAGGTCCACGTGAAGGGCCACGTTGCGTACGTGCCGGACCCCTGCTACACGACGCGCTGCTTCTAGGCCTTTAAGCGGGGCGCCCCATCGCCGCGCGGTGACGGGCAGCGAGAACTCCGACCCGCCGGACGGGCCGCACGCGCGCCCGTTCCTGGCCCGCCTGCGCCGCGCCGGGCACAACCCCGCCGGCTTCCACCCGCGCCACACCTCGTTCTGGCTCGTGGCCGGCATCGTCCTGCTCGCCGTCGCCATCGTGCTGCCCTTCCTCGCGCCCCGCCTCGCGCCGCTCTCGCAGCGCACCGCCACGCTCGCCTCGCTCGTGTTCCTGGTCGCCACGCCCGGCCTCGTCATGGGGATGGGCCGCCGCGCCTTCCTCGTCGCCACCGTCCTCGTCGCCGTCCTCTACGGCCTCACGGCGTGGGGCGGCATCGCGTTCCACCTCGAGGACCTCTTCATCCTCGCCGTCGTGACGAGCTTCGCCATCTTCGCGCTCGCCGGCTTCAACCTCGTCTTCGTGCTGGAGGAAATCGTGTACGACGGCCACCGCCTGCTGCACCTGCGCTCGCGGGCGTGGCTGGCGCTGCCGACGCTGCTCGCGCTCGGCCTCGCCCTCTTCATCCCCGCCTGGGGCCGCTACGGCATCCACCTCCCCGCGCTCTGGGTCGCCTCCGTCCTCGTGGCCGCCGCGATGCTGGGCTGGTGGGCCGTGCGCGCCATCGAGCCCATCCCCAACGACGCCGCCATCGTGCGCGAGATGCACCTGCTCGTCCTCGGCGCCCTCGCCGCCACCGGCCTCGCCGACGCCGTCCACTACCTCCAGGAGGCGAGCGGCCTCGTGCCCAGCCTCGTCGCGTACGTCGCGCTGCTGGGCACCTGGGTGTACGTCTCCTACACGACGCTCCAGCGCACCCACTTCCTGCTGCGCGGCACCAACGCGCTGCCGTGGGTCGCCATCCTGCTGTCGGCCTCGTTCGCCATCGTCGCGCACGCCCAAGCCCTCTTCCTGGCGCAGGGCAGCCCCGCCGTCGAGAGCCTCGTCGGCCAGCGCGTCGCCTACATGGTCACCGGCGTCTGGATTGGCATCGGCTTCTACGCCGCCCGCGCCGTCGGCCGCCTGCTCTCCGGCGTGGCCGCCAACCGCAAGGGCGCCGTGCGCGCCGTGGCCAAGGAGGGCGTCCGCGTCGCCGGCGGCGTCCTCGCGACCGAGCGTTTGGTGGAGGCCGCGACCTACCGTCTCTACAAGGGCCTCGACCGCGTCCTGCCGGGCAGCCACCGCCCGCCCGCCCCCATCAAGGGCACGCCCTGGACCGACGAGGAGGGCCTCATGGACTTCCGCGAGGTCAAGCGCGAAGCCTAGCGGCTCCGTGTCGCGGGCCTAGGCGAACGAGCCGCTGGAGGCCAGCGGCGCCTGCGCGGGGACCGGCTCCGGCAGCGCCGGAAGCTGCGGGATGGGCGCCTGGGCGGCGACCTCCAGCAGGCCCGAGCCGGGGAAGTAGTTCACCGCGCGGCCCGAGCGCACCGCGTCCACGAGTTGCGCGGCCTGGAGGCGGCGCACGTGCCAGTGGGCGATGGAGGGCTGGATGGCGAGCGCCTCGCAGAGTTGCTTCTGCATCGTGCCGGGGTGGGTGCGGATGAACTCCGCGACCTCCTTGCTGCGCGCGTTCTGCAGGATGGCGTAGGCCTCCTTGGCGTCGCGGCCGTAGCGCCCGCCGTTCTCGTAGTAGTGGCGGCTGCGGCCCATGCGCTTCGAGACCACGAGGTGCTGCATCTCGAGCAGCCGGAGGTGGTGCAGGACCGCGGTGCGCGACAGGCTCGTGGCCTCGCCGAGCGCCTGGAGCGAGACGCCGGGCTGTTGCAGGATGAGCGCGTAGAGGGCCTCACGGCGCGGGTGGCCCAGCACGGTCTCCTTCTCGAAGCGGGTGAAGAGCGGGCTGGCGAAGGGCAGCAGGCGGCGCAGCTCGGTGCTCTTGGCGGCCGCGGCGCCCGAGGCGACGGTGCCGCTGGAGCCGGCCAGCCAGAAGGCGAAGAAGGTCGCGCCCGCGGCGCCGGCCACCAGGATGGAGCCGGCGAGGATGGGCGGGATGAGGCCCGCGTCGGGGCTGACGACCTGGGCGCCGGAGCCGGCGGGCGCCATGGCGGGGTCGGTGAAGACGGTGGGGATGGAGTTCGCGGCCTGCTCGGCGGCGTGCTGCGCGGTGCCGGCGGCGAAGCCGACCGGGTCCTCGGGGAGCGCGCTGACGACGTCGCCCGCCTTGTCCTGGGCGTCCTTGGCCTGCGCGGCGGCCGTGTCCTGCGCGGCCTGCTGCTGGCCCTTGGCCTCGTCCTGCGCCTTGCTGACCGTGTCGCGCGCCTTGCCGACCGGGAGGGGCTGGCCGCCCTGCGGCTGGCTCGGGAGGGTGGGCTCGGGGGCGGCGTCCTCGGGGTGGTCGGAGGGGGCGCTGCCGTCGCGGCTGTGGGCCGCCTCCCACTGGCGCAGGAGGTCGAGGACGCTCTGCGCGTCGGGGACCGCAGGGTCCACGGCGGGCGTGGCAGGGGCCTGCGGCGTGTCGGGGAGGGGCGCGGCGGGGAGGCTGCCGAGGTCCGGGGCCTGGGCGGCCGCGGCGGGCACGAGGACGGCCACCATCACGGCGACCGGAACCATCCATCGGAGAGAGGGGCGCACCAACACAGAGCGAAAATCGGTCTGGGCGTATTAAGCCAAGTGGTCACCTGGTGAAAACGTGTCCTTCCCGACAGGAGGGGCCAACAGATGGGAAACGGGGGGAAAGGGGGAAAGGCGGGGAGTGCCGGAAGCGCGGTTGCCCTTCAGAGGGGGACGGCCTTGCGGACGCCGCCCAGGAGGTCGCCGGTGGGGAGGTCCTTCCCAACGCCTGTGCCGCCGATGCCCTTGGGCGCCGACTTGCCGCCGTGGCCGCCGAAGAAGTGCGTGATGCCGTCCACGGCCGAGCCGATGGCGTCGC
The DNA here is from genome assembly GCA_034667745.1 of Thermoplasmata archaeon. Lineage (GTDB taxonomy): Archaea > Thermoplasmatota > E2 > JACPAO01 > JAHFTW01 > JAHFTW01. Next base: position 18,173 of record JAXDQP010000061.1, on the reverse strand, counting down.
CGACCGCCTGGGCCGCGCCGGCCGCGGCGTCCAGGGTGGCCTTGCCGGCGGTCGCGATGCCCTTCGCCGTGGCGGAGATGGCCGCGCCGACGCCGGAGACCGTGGCCTTCACCGTGGCGACCACTCCATCGGAGACAGAGGCGATGACCGCGCCGATGCCGTCCAGGAGGCCCTTGGCGAGCTTGCCAATCCCGTCCGCGGCACCCGCTGCGCCAGCGGCGATTGTTTGCACGAGGGTGCGCACGGCGTCGGCCGCCGCGCCGCCCGCCATGCCCGCGCCTTGGGCGCCGAGGCCGAGGCCGTGCAGGATGCCGTGCACGATGGCCAGCACGCACTCCACGGCGCCGCCCACGACGTGCTTCACGACGCGCACCACCAGGGTCACGGTGGCGTTGGCGAAGCCGACGGCGGCGTCCAGGATGCGGGCCGCCTGCGACGGCGCCTGCGCCGGGTCGGCGAGGGTCTGGTTGAGCGCGTCCAGGGTCGTGTTGGCGAGGGCGGCCGCGCCGTCGACCGTCTCGTTGAGCGCCGCGCGCGCCTCATCGGTCGTGTTGTCAGCCTTGTGCGGGCGGGGAGCGCGCTCAGGGGGCGTGAAGAAAGAGGCGCACACGGGGTCCGTGGCCATGCCGGCGGCCTCGTAGGCGGCCCAGCAGGCGACGTAGGCGGCGGTGCGCGTCTGGTTCCCGGCGGCCTCGGCGCTCGCCTGGGAGGCGGCGTAGGCGGCGGGGTCGGCGGAGGCGTTCGCGGCCTGCGCGCCATAGTAGTCCTTCGCGTAGGAGACGGGGTCGGAGCCGGGGGCCGGGCCGGGGGCCTGCGCGCACGCCAGCGGCGCCAGCATCAGGGCGGCCAGAAGCAGGGTCAGGGTCCTTGGGGTCGTCATGTGACACCGTCCAACCCAGACGGGGTTCCAGGCCAATATAAGGAGCCTGAGCCGAGTGCTTGAATGAGCGCGGCGTCCGCCCAGCGTTCCCAAAGGCCTTTTTGCGGGGGGCCTTGCGCGCCCCGATGCGGGTCCTCGTCACCGGTCCGACCAACACCGTGGGCGCCGCCGTCGTGCGCGCCCTGGCCAGCGCGGGCCACGAGGTGCGCGCCTTCGGCGTCGAGCCCGGCGCCGACCCCTTCCGCCTCCCCAACGTCGCGGTGTTCCCCGGCCGCGCCGACCTCGGCGGCTCGATGGAGCCCGCAGCCTCCGAGTGCCAGGCCCTCGTCCACTGCGCCCTCTTCGACGCGGCCGAAGGCAGCAAGGCGCACCAGGCCATGGTGATGGAGAACGGCACCCTGTTCGCCCGCTACACCGCCGAGCGCGAGCTGGTGCAGCGCTTCGTCGCCGTCTTCCCCGCCCAGGCCGCCAAGGCGGACGCGCCGGCCCTCGCCCGCGCCGAGGCGCACGTGCGCGCCACCCACACGAGCGTCCCGCACGCCATCCTGCGCGCCTCCAGCCCCGACGCCGCCGCCAAGGAAGTCCTCGCCGCGCTGGCGCCGCTTGCAGCCATGGCGCCGGGCGCGTAATCAAGGAAAGGGGCAGACCGAAGCGGCCTGGCGCCGCCACCGCATCTTGCTGGCCAACGGCGCGGCGGCCATGCCTGGCTCCGGCGCGATGATGGTGCAGTGGCTGCGCTGGGCGCCGCCGCCGCAGCAGTGCCGGAATCCAAGAATGCGTGGGCTTGGCAAACAACTCTCTGCCTTGTCTTATATGGGGAAGGTGGTTGCTTTGGAGCGCCCACACTGGTGGGCGGTGAATACCCATGACAACCAACAACCCAACCAAGTACACCGGCATCGCCGGCATCGTGTTCATTCTGGCCTTGATGCTCGCCCCGAGCGCGGTGGCCACCGTGAGCCAGGAGGACAACCTGTACTGCACGTTCGCCGACGACCAATACCGGGTCGCCCCCCTGGAGCAGAGCGCGTGCTTCGTCGCCGTCGGGCCCTGCACCACCATCGGTTTCCTCCAGATCACGGTCAACCCCGGCGGGAACGTCTACACCCGCCCGGTTCCGCTGGGAACGACCTGGCGGGTCGAAGTCGCCTTCCCCCAGGGCTCCACCGCCACGGCTGTCTGCTAGAGCAGCAACCGCCCCTTCCCCCCTTCTTCCTGGCCTTGCGGAAACACGGCAATCACCTGCCGCCCACCCCAATCCTGAAGTAGGAGCGATGCGACGCGATGGCGTGGCCAAGCTGGTGCTCGTCGACGGCTACGTCGATGAGCCCTCCGCGTTCGGCGTGCCGCCCTACATCAGCCCGCACGCCCGCTACGCCGCCGGGGCGGCCATCGCGCAGGGGGTCGAGGTGGAGTACCACACCATCGACGCGCTGCGGGCCCGCCCGCAGGAGCTGCACGGCGACGCGCTCGCGGTGCTGGCCTCCTGCGTCGTGCCGGGGAAGTACCTGCGCGGGACGCCCATCACGCACGACGAGACGATTGGGCTGTTCCGCGACTTCAAGGGCGAGCGCATCCTCTTTGGCGCCAACGCCGCGTTCGGGTTCGCGGACGGCGGCGGCGGGCACGAGACGACGCGCGCCCGGCTGGGCGACCACATCGACCACTTCATCACGCGCGACGGCGACGCCGCGATCGCCGACCTCTTCGCCGGCAAGACGGTCGTGAACCGCCACCGCACGGTGCAGGAATGGAGCCGCCACGCGCACGCCGGTGTCCCCATCGTCGCGCAGCACCCGGACATGCGCTCGGGCATCCTGATGGCGGAGCTCGACACCTTCCTCGGCTGCGTCCACTACGTCTCCGGCGGCTGCGGCTTCTGCAAGGACGCCAAGACCAAGCCGTGGTACCGCGACGAGGAGGACATCATCGAGGAGGTGCGTCTCCTGCACGACGCGGGCGTGCGCCACTTCCGCCTCGGCGGCCAGTCCTGCTTCTGGACCTACAAGGCCATCGGCGTCGGCCTCACCGACGAGCCCAAGCCCAACGTCCCCGCAACCGAGCGGCTCCTGGTCGGCGTGAAGGAGGCGGCGCCGGAGCGCAAGGTGCTGCACATCGACAACTGCAACCCCGCCATCCTGGCCACGCACCCCGAGGAGGGCCGCGCCATCGCGCGCCTGCTGGTCGAGCACGGCACGGACGGCAACATCGCCGCGATGGGCCTGGAGTCCGCCGACCCCGCCGTGCACAAGGCCAACAACCTCAACGCCACGGCGGAGCAGACGATGGCGGCCATCCGCATCCTCAACGAGGAGAGCGGCATGCGCGGCCCCAACGGCCTGCCCTACTGCCTGCCCGGCCTCAACCTCCTCTATGGCCTGCCCGGCGAAACGGCGGCGACGTACGAGCTGAACTGGAAGTTCCTCATGGACCTCAAGGCGTCGGGCCTGCGCATCCGCCGCCTCAACATCCGCCAGCTTCTCCCAATTCGCGGCCAGAAGGAGACCATCGACCCCAAGCTCAAGAAGACCTTCATCACGCACAAGAAGGCCGTGCGGGAGAGCTTCGACCGCGACGTGCTGCGCCAGGTCGCGCCCGCCGGCACCGTCCTCAAGTCGGTCTACCTGGAGAAGGTCGAGCCGAGCCTCACCTACGGGCGGCAAATCGCGACCTACGCCCTCCTGGTCGGCATCCCCTACGAGACGGAAATCAACCGCTTCGTCGACATCCTCGTCACCGACCACGGCTACCGCAGCCTCACGGGCGTCCCGGTGCCGTTCCACGTCCCCTCCGCCTCGGTCAAGCAGCTGGAGTGCCTGCCCGGCATCGGCAAGAAGCGCGCGCTCGACATCAAGGTCAAGCGCCCCGCCAGCGCCGCCGAGTTCGCGGCCATCGTGCAAGACGCCGCCATCTCCGGCCCGCTCCTGCCGCACCTCAGCTTCTAGCCCTTTCCCACTGGGCCGCGCATCCCTTGCAGGCGCTGACGGCAAACCTTATGCCGCTCGAAGTCCCCCTATCTCCTGTCGTGACCTCCGCGCGCCCCGCGCTTGTCGCAGCGGCCATCCTGCTCCTGCTCGGCACCCTGAGCGCAGCGGCCGCCACGCCCCGCGACGCCGCGCCGCGCATTCTCATGCGGCGCGAGTCCAGCCCGCCCCAGCACTTCCTGGGCGAGGCCCGGTCCGGCCCGCCCCCGACGGGGCCCGCGCTGCCTACCATCCAGGACGGCATCGGCCCCGGCTCCGCGATGCATCAGGGCCCCACGCCGGGCACGACGGCCTACATCTGCACCGCCGCGTTCCTGCTGCGCGACCTCGCGACGGCGACCTACTACCTCTCCACGGCGGGCCACTGCCTGGTGCGCGACGAGTCCGACCCGACGCCCTACACCGGCGCCGCGAACCCGGACAAGGTGAACCAGGAGATCGACATCTGCGTCGCGGGCTGCATCGACAACGCGCTGGGCCTCGGCACCTATGTCCGCCTCACCGCGAAGGACGGCTACCAGCCGGTTGCCTACGGCGAGTCGGGCGGCCCCGGCCAGGACTTCGGCATCATCGAGATTCCCGCCGACAAGCACGACCTGCTGCGCCCCTGGATGCCGCAGTTCGGCGGCCCCACCGGAGCGGCCGCCACGCGCTCCGGCGACACGCTCGTCCACTACGGCCACGGCAGCTACTGCTGCTCCTCGGCGGGCGGCGTCGGCGGCTCCGTCGCCACGCGCACCCCGGCCGACCAGGGCCGCGTCGCGACCTCGCTCGGCGCCAACTCCCTGTTCGGCGGCGGCAAGGGCAGCTTCTCGGCTGTCGGCTCCTCCACCGGCGGCGACTCCGGCTCCGGCGTCGCCATCGGCAACCCCAGCGCGACGCGGGGGATGCAGGGCGGCGCGGCCGTCGGCGTCCTCACGCACGGCGTCGCCGTCGAGGGCATCCCCTACTTCGAGGGCACGACCCTGGAGTACGGCCTCGGCATGGTGCGCGCCGCGACCGGGCTGGAGCTCCAGCTCGTGCTGCAGGACGACCCGCTCAACGCCGTGGGCGACCCCAGCGCGCACCTCGCGCACATCGCCATCGAGGATCCCGTCCCCGGCGCCACCGTCAGCCCCGGCGGCGACGGCACGACGGCCATCCAGGGCAGCGCCGGCAAGGGCAACCAGACGCCGCCCCCCGACGCGCTTGTGCAGGTCGCCATCGACGACGCCTCGTTCGGCACCGCCAACCGCGTCCCCGTCGCCGGCAACGCCTCGTGGTCGGCGCAGTGGGACCTGCACGGCGTGCCCCTGGGCCTCCACACCATCTACGCGCGGCTCGTGCTGCCCGACGGCAGGGCGCTCGCGGCCGTCAACCAGACCGTCACCGTCGCCGAGCGCGGCGCCACGCCGTCCCCCACGCCCGGCTCCCACTCCCCGCCGCCGCCCGGCGCAACTGGAACGCAGCGCCCCGGCGCCTCCGGCGGCAGCGCGGCCCCTGGCGCAACCGGCAGTAAGGCCACCAGCTCCTCGACCTCGCACAAGACGCCGCTGCCCGCCCTCGTGCCGCTGCTGGCTGTGGCCGGCGCCGCGCTGGCCCTGCGCCGCAAGCGTTGAGACGCGTCCCCCTCTGCCCCGCCCGTGGACCGCCGCGCGACCCTGGCCGGCCTCGCGCTCGCCGCGGGCTCCGGGGTCCTCTACGGCTCCATCAACGTCCTGGCCAAGCCGCTGGACCTCCATCCCTTCGCGAAGGGCTGGGTGGCCTACCTCGCGGCGGCCCTGCTGCTCTCGCCCGCGCTGCGCGGCCTGCGCGTGGCCAAGGGCGACGGCTGGCGCATCCTCGCGATGGGGCTCGTGGGCGGCGGCGTCGCCCCGGCGCTGCTGTTCTACGGCCTGGAGCACACGGCGGCGGCCGACGCGGGCCTGCTGCTGACGCTTGAGCTGGTGACGACCGCCGCGCTCGCCATGCTGTTCCTCGGCGAGCGCTTCCACGCCCGCGAAGGGGTCGGCCTCGCCGCCCTGCTCGGGGCCGCCGCGTGCGTCGCGCTGGCCAGCGCCGGCAGCGGCGGCGCGACGACCCTGGCCGGCGCCCTGCTCGTCCTCGGCGCCGCCGTCGCGTGGGGCGTCGACAACGCGGTGAGCGCGCGCCTCGTCGGCAGCTACGGCATCCGGCAGCTTATCGCCGTGAAGGGCCTGCTCGGCGGCCTCGCGCTGCTCGCGGCGTTCCTGGCCGTGCGCGCGCCGCCGCCCGCCCCCGGCCCCGCGCTCGCGATGGCGGCGCTCGGCATCGTCTCCATCGCCGTCAGCAGCCTGCTGTTCTACACGGCGCTGCGCCGCGTCGGCGCCGCCCGCACGAGCGCCATGAACGTCGCCACCACCGGCCTCGTGGGCGCGGCGGGCGGCGCGCTGCTGCTGGGCGAGCACCTTTCCTGGCTGCACGGGGCCGCCGTCGCCCTGCTGCTCGTGGGAGCGGGCCTGCTCGCGCGGCCCCGGCGCAGTTGACGCAGCCTGTCCGGCCGCCTCCTTCCTTCAAGTGCGCCCCGCCGATGGTGGGCCGTGCTGAAGGTGAAGCCGTGGCTGGGGCTGCTCCTGGCCGGGGTCTCGGGCGTCCTCTACGGCGCCATCACCGTCGCGTCGAAGGCCGCGCACGCGCACCCGCTCGCGAAGGGCACGGTCTCGGCGCTCGCGGCGGGGCTCGCGCTGGCTCCGTTCCTGGTCGGCTTCCGCGTCGAGGCCAAGCGGCGCGGGCACGACCTGTGGCGGATGGGCGCGATGAGCCTGCTCGGCGGCGCGCTGGCGCCGGCCCTGATTCTCTACGGCCTGCAATGGACCACGGCAGTCCACGCCGGCCTGCTGCTAACTCTGGAGCTGGTCGCCACGGGACTGCTGGCGCTGCTGTTCCTGCACGAGAGCATCACGCCCCGCCACGGCATCGGCCTGCTCGCGCTGCTGGGCGCGGCGGTGTGCGTCGCGTTCGCGGACTCCGGCTCCGGCCACTCCACCCCGCTCGGCCTCGCCCTCGTCGGGCTCTCCGCGCTCGCGTTCAGCCTCGACAACGCCGTCAGCACGACGCTCACGGGCGGCTACAAGCCGTGGCACCTCATCGCCGTCAAGTCCCTCGGCGCCGCCCCCGTGCTGGGCCTCGCGTGGTGGCTCGTTGGCGGCAGCGCGCCGGAGCGCCTGCTCGACTGGGGCCTCCTGGTCGGCGTGGGAGTCGTCGGGGTGGGCGGCAGCTCCGTCCTGTTCTACATGGCCCTGCGGAGCATCGGCGCGGCGCGGACGGCGGCCATCAACATCCCCATCTCCGGCCTCGCGGCGGCTGCGGGCGGCGCGCTGCTCGGCGAGCACATCGGCTGGCTCGACGGCGTGGCCCTGGCCCTGGTCGCAGGCGGCATCGGCCTGCTGTGGGAGAAGCACCCCGCGGCCGCGAAGGGGCAGCCCCGCTAGGCTCCGCTCCACGGCGCGAGCGGCACCGCGTCCTTCGCGGCCTCGACGTTGGCGGGCGCGTAAGGGGCGTGCAGCTCGCGGCCGCCGTCGAGGGTCACCACGGGGTTGCCGAGGCGCAGCAGGACCGACTCGTGCAGCGCCTCGCCGGCGAACTCCCACCCGGGCTCTGGCTCGTTGCGGCTGCGCAGGAACGTGCGCGCCCAGCCGTCCTTGCCGCCGATGACGCGGTCGAACGGCAGCAGGCGCGAGACGAAGAAGAGAGCGGTGCGCGACTCGTGCATCGGCGCGAGCGGGTCCGCGGCGGCCACCATCTGGCCGAAGCGCGGGTGCAGCTCCAGGCCCGTCGTCGCCGCGACGCGCTCCATCATCCATTGTAGCGGCAATTGGTGGATGCCGTACGCCGCCTCCTCGCTGTCGCTGCCGTAGTAGCCGCCGCCAACGTCGCTGTGGACGCCCGCGAACCACACCTGCTCCACGCGCTGGCCCCGGTCCGGCTCCCCAACCTTGCGCTGCCACATCGTCGGCGGGAACGAGCCGCGCTTCTCGTCCACGGCGACGGCGTGGAACGCGTTGCGGACCCACGCCGAGAGCGAGACGTCGTGGAACTGGTGCCGCAGCTTCAGGAAGTCGAAGGGGTTGAACCAGCGGACGGGGATGCCGAGGGAGCCGACGGTGTCCCACACGCCCAGCGCCTCGACGTGGACGCGGCGGCCGCCCGCCTCCGCCAACGGGTCCGCTGGCCGCTTCTCCTTCGGCGTGCGGTAGATGTCCCACGCGGCCGCGAGGTTGCGCAGCGTGAGGCGGTCTTGCAGCCCGACGGCGGAGAGGAAGCCGACGAGGCTGCGCGCCGTGTAGGCGCCGCGCGAGAACCCGAAGACGTAGATTTCGTCCCCCTCGTTGTAGTTGTTCGCCAGGAAGAGGTAGGCGTCCTTGATGTTGTCCTCCAGGCCCGCGCCCGTGAGGCCGCCGACGAGGCGGTCCACGAAGCCGCCAGTGCCCACGCCCTTGTCGTAGAAGATGACCTGCTGCGTGCCGTCCCTGCCGGTGGGGGCGATGGCGCGCATGGCGGCCACGACGTTGGTGGCGTGCCTGCGGTCGTCGGCGCGCGACCAGGTCCCGTCCAGGCAGACGATGAGGCGCTTGCGGGGCGGGGTCGCGGCGGTCGCCGGGCGGGGGGTCACGGTGGCGGCCGCAGCGCGGGTGCATTGCAAAAGGCCACCGGTCCACGGCCATTCCAGGAGAGAACCAGGGCCGTCCGCTCCGGGAAACCGCCATTCGTGCCGCCCGCCCCGCCCCGTCGAAGCCTTCTTGAAGCCAAGGCCTGTCGAACCCGCGTGGCGCAGAAGAACAAGGGACCGGGCATCCAGTCGGCCGCGGGCCTCATCCGCTACTACGACGACGAGGAGGAATCCTCGTTCAAGATGCCGCCCTCCGTGGTGCTCGTCTTCTCCGCGGTCGTCGGCGTCGGCGTCGTCCTGATGAAGATTTTCTGGACCCTGTAGGCCCTAGGTTCCGCCCAGGCGCGCCAGGACCCGCTGCAGGTCCGCCGCGTCCCGAACCAACGCGTCCGCGCCCGCCTCGACGAGGCTCTGCGCCGAGCCGTTCCCCCACAGCACCCCGATGGCGTAGACGCCCGCGGCCTTGCCTGCGCCGACGTCGAAACGGGTGTCCCCCACCATGGTGGCGTCGGCGGGAGCGCGCCGCAGCAGGCGGCACGCCTCCAGCACCGGCGCGGGGTCGGGCTTGAGCGGCCGCGCGTCGTCGTCGCCCACCACGGCGTCGAAGAGGTGCGCGATGCCGAGGTCCTCCAGCAAAATCTCCGACTCCTGCTGGCCCTTCGAGGTGACGATGGCCTGCGGGTGGCCGCGGCGGCGCAGGTGCTCCACCAGCTCCAGCACCCCGGCGTGCAGGCTGACCGTGACCCAGCCCGACTCGCTGTAGACGTCGCGGTAGCGCAGCGCCATCGCCTCGACGGCGGCGCGGTCCGTTGTCTTGGTGGCCAGGATGTCGCGCAGCGGGTGGCCGATGAGCGCGTCCAGCTCCGCCTTGGTGAACGCCGGCAGGCCGCGCTCCCCCAGGACGTGGTTCATCGTCTGGCGGATGGAGAGGTTGGACTCCAGCAGCGTGCCGTCCAGGTCCCACAGCACGGCCAGCGCCTCCACGCCCAAGGCAGCCCGCAAGGGCATTTGAACCGGCCCGCAGTGGCCGGCCGCGTGAGCCGCGCGCGGGTCCTCGACGGCAAGGCCCTTGCGGCCCGCATGGAGGCCGCGCTGACGGCCGAGGTCGCGGCGCTCAAGGCAAGCACCGGCAAGGCGCCGGGGCTCGCCGTCGTCCTCGTGGGCGACGACCCCGCAAGCAGCATCTACGTCAAGCGCAAGGCCGAGGCGTGCCGCCGCGCCGGGTTCCACAGCGACGAGGTCCGCCTGCCCGCCACCGTGACCGAGGGGGAACTGGTCGGGCTGGTCGAGAAGCTTGGCCGCGACCCCAAGGTGCACGGCATCCTCGTCCAACTGCCGCTGCCGCCCCTCGTCAGCAAGGCCAGGGTGCTGCACGCCATCCCGCCCGCGAAGGACGTCGACGCGTTCCACCCCGAGTCGGTCGGCCACGCGCTGATTGGCGACGAGACGCTCGCGCCCTGCACGCCGCAAGGCGTCCTGCTGCTGCTGGAGGAGACCGGCGTGCCGCTGGCGGGCGCCGAGGTCTGCATCGTCAACCACTCCAACCTCATCGGCAAGCCCCTGGCGGCGCTGCTCATCAACCGCGACGCGACGGTGACGGTGTGCCACAAGCGCACCCGCGACCTCAAGGCCCACACCCAGCGCGCCGACGTGGTAGTCACGGCGACCGGCGTGCCCGGCCTCCTGACCGCAGACCACGTGAAGGCGGGCGCCACCGTCGTCGACGTCGGCATCGCGCGCACTGCCGACGGCAAGGTCGTGGGCGACGTCGCGCCCGACGTGTGGGAGAAGGCCGCGTGGGTGACGCCCGTCCCCGGCGGCGTCGGCCCCATGACCATCGCGGTGCTGCTCCAGAACACGCTGCGGGCGTTCAAGCGCAGCCTCGGCCTCCCGCCGTGACCTGAGGCCTACAGGCTGAACACGGCGCGCCAGTCGGAGGCCGTCAGCAGGAGCCAGAGCGCCGGCAGCGCCACCGCCAGGCCAGCCAAGTCGTCGCGCCCGAGCCGCTGCACGAGCGCCCAGCCGCCATCCGGGAGGGGGATTGCCCCGAGGGGGACCGCCATGCAGGAGACGGCTCCTTCATCCCTCATAACAAGAGCGGTGCGACCCTGCAACCGAGACGGCGAAGTCAGGCCGCAAGGAGCGGGTCGAGGCCGCCCGCGCGGTCGAGCGCGTGCAGGTCGTCGCAGCCGCCGACATGCTGGCCGCCGATGAAGATCTGCGGCACCGTCATGCGGCCGCTGCGCTCCTCCATCTCCTCGCGCGCGCCGGGCACCTCCTCGATGTTGACCTCGCGGAACGCCGCCCCCTTGCGCCGCAGCAGCGCCTTGGCGCGCACGCAGTAGGGGCACCAGTTGGTGGTGTAGACGACGACCTCCGGCACGCTCCCGCCTTGCGGGCCGCGCGACATAAGCCGATGGGCCGGGGCCGGGCGGGCGGAAGGGGCCAAGCGGGGAGTTGGCTGCGCGCTCCAACGCCTTCGTCAGAAACTACATATCGCGACCCAAAATCGCGCGTCCCATGTCCATCCGCATCGTGGCCATCCTGGCCGTGGCCGCCCTCGCCGCCGCCGGCTGCGCCGCCAAGGCCCCCAGCGGGACGCTCAAGGCGCTCGACTACAAGGCCCCCGTCGGCGGCTCCATCGTCGCCACCTACCAGCCCTTCGTGGGCGCCAACCCGACCGGCGCCGTCCCCATGGCCGGCCAGCAGACGCAGTGCGCGCAGGGCAGCATCCCGCCCCAGGCGCAGCCCAGCACCGACCCCGTCGTCGCCCGCTGCAAGGGCCCGTACTCCACGTTCTCCGCCCAGGCCGCGCTGCCCGAGCCCAGCGCCGGCGGCTACAAGGTCTACGCCGTCGGCCCCGGCTACGAGCTGGAGGTCATGAGCCTGAAGGGCAGCGCCGGCAGCTTCGCCGGCACCGCCAACGTCACCACCGAGGACCTCTCGGCGAAGGTCAAGACGCTGGAGGTCCGCATGGACGGCGTCGCCGTCGCCAGCGCCCCCGGCACCGCCGGCAACCACACCCTCGCGCTCGCGCCCACGCTCGCCGGCCTCACCGTCACCGGCACCTTCAGCGGCAAGCACCTGGACCTCAGCATCGCGGGCCTGCCGGCCAACGGCACCTTCGTCGGCCGCCTCTACGCCGCCGACCCCGCCAGCCCGACCGGCTACAGCCCCAAGGAGAGCTTCGAGGTCCACGCGGGCACGGTCTCGTTCGACTCCCCGACCACGAACATCGGCGACTACGCGGAGTTCCACATCCACGTCGGCGCCTCGGCCGTGAACCTCTACAAGGCGGCCGTCACGCCCGCCGCGAAGTAGCGCTCCGCCGGGGACCACCCCGGTTTGCAAAGGGGCGCTCCGATACCATGAACCTCTTGTCCTTGAGGCCGTTCCTGCCGCATGGAGCCGCCCCTCCTCTACGCCGACCGCGTCACGTGGAGCAACCAGGACGGGAGGACGGTGGGCGCCATCGGCCCCGTCCGGATTGTCCTCGCCGGGTCGGCCCGCATCCCGCCCGGCCTGCCCCAACTGGAGGGCTTCGACCGGGCCGACGCCGGCTCCATCGCGTTCCTCTACGCCACCCCCGGGGACGAGGCGAGGGGGCGCTGCGCCATCCAAATCCACCTGCAGGGCCAGCCGCCTGCGCACGGCCACTCGATGGACATCCGCGGCCGCATGGCCGTGGTCGAAATCCTGGACCCCGCCGCCTCCAGCCACGTGCACGCCGCGTACGCCAGCCTGGAGGCAGCCCTCGAGGCGGCGCTGCACACCATGACCTCGCTCGGGGCCGACCTGTAGGGCGGGGGCCTCTGGAACGCGAGGCGGCCCCACCGCCGGGAGCGTCCCTTGCAGCCTCTGGTTGCGCCGCCCATTCAGTTCCGCGCGGTTCCAGTTAGGCGAACTGGACCTCCCCCGCCCGACCCTCGCCCTCTTTTTTGCCAGGACGCCGGGGGGCCAAACCGGGGCGGTCCATGATGCTCTAAAACTGGACACTTCGGAGAAGAGAGGGGAAGAAGGAGGAAGGGGGAAAGGTCAGTTTATGACCATCAGAGATTCCACTCTGAAAACCGCTCCGTGGAACCGGATGTATTTGCTGTGGTGGAAACCTTGCGAAAGCCGGTCCACATCCTTGCTGGTGGGCAGCGTGACGCGCACGCTTCCCTCTTGACTGGCCTTTGCCAACGCCTGCGGAATATGACCCGGCAATGCTGCGGCCTCTTCATCCGTGAGGTTGTAGGTAGGGCCGTCTGTCACACCCGTGAAGTGGGTTATGGTCACAATGTAGCCGCCGCTGTGCGACAAGCCCCAAGTGACTACAGCCACTCCGGCCACGACAAGCAGAAGCAGGGGAGCAACGACGGTCCACCACCACACACGGCGGTAGAACGGCAGTTGAGGTTCAGCCATGCTCACCACTAGTGCATGAATTGCGGCGCATAAACCGATACCCTATACTGCGAGACACCCATCCGGTAGTAATTCTTGCACCAGTACGGCGTGGGATTCTCCATGATGTTCTCCGAGCAACCTCCGTAGTTGCTGCCGTCGCAAACGCCGTTGCCGTCTGCATCAGAGGGGTGGCACCATTCGCCCGCGTTGTGCGTGAGTTCATGGTTCGCGCCCAGGCCGAGATACCATGTGTCATCCGGCGCCCAAGAGTCGCTGCTATACCAGTCCTTTGCAACAACCATGTGGGCAGGGCAGGAGCCGTCCGCGATGCGCCCAGACTGATAGCTTAGGCTGTCGCAGTAGGCGGAATCCTTGTGCGTGTAAGCTTGGCCCCCAAGCCCTGCCGGGTTCCAGCCGGGGTCGTTGGCGGCCTGAAAGAGGCCATAGCTGTTCGGGCCTGTCAAGCCAAGGCCGTGAATCCATTGGTTGAAAACCGCCAGCCCGCCGTCGTTCCCGTTTTGGGCGAAATTGTAGGGCGCTTGCTCGGGCGCGTAGTAGAGGAGATTGATGTTGGTCTCCTGGGTCCACATGCTCAGCCCTTCGTTGTAGGCCGAAACAATCCGATTGTATCAGTCGAAGGCGTATCTCGGATAGTCGTAGTCCGCGTAGGGCTTGACCCAGAGTTGGTATCCACCGTTTCCTCCGCTCACGCCGCGGCTGCTGACAAGGATCGAGGAAGTCAGGTCGTTGAAGCTGTAATCGACCAAGCAGGTGTAGCTTCCTGGCCCCAACTGGAGTTGCTGTCCGCCCTCGTAATTGTTCTCATACAGGGTCACGGTGACTCCGCTGCTGACCGCGACGGCGGAGGCTTCGTCGTTCTGGCCCCCGCGCGATTGAATGTCGGCCAAGTTGAACGTGCCGACCCCGAAGCTGGCCGTCCAGCCTTGGTAGTCGCAATGCTGATACAGGGTCACAAGGCCGCTGCCCTGGCCACCGCCGTTGTTGCCGGAGCTTGAGCTTTCCACGACGAGAGAGGATGTGATGTCGTTGAAGTTGTAAGGCACCAGGCAGGCGGTGTCCCCCGGTCCAAGGGTGAGGGTCTGGCCGCCTTGGTGGTCATGTTCATACAGCGTCACAGTGAGTGTCGAGCCCGTCACGCCAACCGCCGAGGCTTGGTCGTTCTGGCCGCCGCGGGTCTGAATGTCAGCCAAGTTGAAGATGCCGACGCCGAAGGCGGCGGTCCATCCCTGGAAATTGCAATGCTCATACAGCGTTACAACCCCTTGGCTTGTGTCCTCGTGGGAGGCGCTGCCCGAGCCGCCACCCGCTCCGGCGCCGGACGCAGGCTTGGGGGAAAGCGGGTTGGGAGCGTGGGGTTTGGGCGCGGAGGACGTGTTCGAGGGCAGCGGGGGGATGGGAAGCGGCGGCAGCGGCACCGGAAGGGAGCCGGTGGAATTGCCCGAGTTGCCTGCTGCGGCAGGAGGCACCGTGTAGGTGGCAACTTCCTGCACGATGGTCCCGTTGCTTGGAGGCCCTTGATCCTTCTTGGGTTGGAAGGACCAAACCTTGCCTTGGGTTTGAAGCGACCCATACAGGCCCTCGGGGGCAATCAGCAGCGTTGCATGGCTGTTCGAGTCGGAAACGAGGCTGCCCCCGAAGCTACGCCCGAGGAACGGGTGCGAAAGTCTGGTTCCGTTGGGGCCAGTGGTGATGTAGGTGTGGTTCCCAATGAAATTGTCAAACTCGGCCAACTTGAGCGTCATTCGTTGGCCGTTTGTCACCAATACCGAAAGCAGATTCGTCTGCGCTACGTTGTCGGCAAGATGGTTCATGTTCAACGGGTAGCTTTCGGCCTTGCGAACGTCGCTTTCGTTGGATTGGCTGCTCCCGCCTGTGGACATAGCCATTGACATTCCGGCGTGCGTGTGTCCAAGTTGGCTCGCCATCGCCATGCGTTTTGCGTGTGCGTCGGCGGTCTGTGGGGCTTGGGCGGAATCGACTCCTGCCATCGCGGAAACCACGAAGGCGCAAGCGAGAGCGCACAGGAATAGACGTTTCTTCGCTGCAATTTTCTTTTTGCCTTCCATGATGATTTCCTGTGTTTGCCATGCAAACCCCTCATTCAAGACTATGCACGACGAGGTGTCCCCCTCCTGGCCAAAAGCCGAAGGAAGGTGGACAGGAAAACGGGCTGGCCAACTGCCCGGTGGGCGGCGTCCCGGTCCTACAAGCACGGGTCGCCACGGAACGGGGCGCTCCCCCTTGCCCGCGCGGCCGTTGGTCGCTTGGCCGCCGGCCGCCCGGCCGCCGTCACCGCTTTATACAGCCCCTTTGTCGCCAACCTGCCACGTCCTGGCCCCGGGCTGACCCCCGGGCTGGACCGACACAAGCTTGGCGGCTGGCGTCGGTCCGTCCGGGATGAGTCACCGCAGGGGCGGCCCAAGAACCCGGCCCCGGCACCTCAACAGGAGGAATCCCCATTCCAACCGGCATCAACGCAGCCCGCAAGCTCCAGAAGAACCGCCAGCAGCTCCGCTGGTCCGACCGCTACTACTCGCGCCGCACCCTGCGCCTGAAGCAGAAGTCCGACCCGCTGGGCGGCATCCCGCAGGCGCGCGGCATCGTCACCGAGAAGGTCGGCATCGAGGCCAAGCAGCCCAACTCCGCCATCCGCAAGTGCGTCAAGGTCCAGCTCATCCGCAACGGCCGCCAGATCACGGCGTTCGCGGTGGGCGACGGCGCCATCAACTACATCGACGAGCACGACGAGGTGATGGTGGAGGGCATCGGCGGCCGCATGGGCCGCTCCTACGGCGACATCCCGGGCGTCCGCTACAAGGTCATCAAGGTCAACAACGTCTCCCTCGACATGCTGGTCAAGGGCAAGGTCGAGAAGCCGATGCGGTGATTCCCATGACTGACGAAACTTCCATTGAATCCACCGACCAGCTCGCGACCCTCGCGACCCAGGAGGCCACCCCCGTGGCCAAGAAGGTCGACCTGCCCGCCACCCCCATCTTCGGCAAGTGGCCCAGCGACAAGATCGAGGTCAGCGACGTCGGCCTGGCCAAGTACATCAGCCTCGAGGCCGTCGGCGTCATGCACCACGGCGCCCGCCATGCCAACAAGCACTTCGGCAAGACCAAGGTGCACGTCGTCGAGCGCTTCATCAACGACCTGATGCGCAGCGAGACCTACCAGGGCAAGAAGTCGAAGGCGTACAAGGCCATGGAGGAGGCGTTCGACCGCATCGCCGACCGCTCCAAGGAGAACCCGGTCCAGGTCCTCATCACGGCCATCATCAACGCCGCGCCCCGCGAGGAGGTCACCCGCCTGCGCTACGGCGGCATCAACGTCCCCAAGTCGGTGGACGTCGCCCCGCTGCGCCGCCTCAACGTCGCCCTGCGCCACCTGGCGATGGGCGCGACGCAGACCTCGTTCAAGAGCACCAAGCCCATCAGCCAGTGCATCGCGGACGAGATCCTGAAGGCCGCCAAGAACGACCCGCAGAGCTTCGCCGTCGCCAAGCGCGACGAGGTAGAACGAGTGGCCAAGAGCGCGCGTTAGGCGCGCGATTTGGGCACTCGTTCAGCGAGCGCCGAAGGCGCGAGCGGACCTTCCGGATGTGCTTGCACGTCCGGAAGGGGAGCGCTTAGCGAGAGTCGACCGTTAAGTCGGAATGCCCCTTTTCCTTTCTTCTCTCAACCTGACGGCCAAACTTTTTTCGGCTTAGCCCATAGGCGACATATGGACCAGGCTAGGCTCAATCAACTTCGCGGGACCATTCGTGTTTCCTCAGGGGACATGCAGGTCGCTCACAGTGGCACAGTAGTCCTGAACAAGCCAGAAGAAGTTCGTTTCTCTTTTGCAGGGATTGAGTTTGGGATTGAATTCAAAAAAGACTCTGGAAAGCAGCGACTTGAAGAAGGTCCAAAGACCGGCAAGTCGCTAATCCTGCACGCCTACAACTTGAGCGACAGTCTTGGAGCCGGAACAACCGTTCCACTTGAGGTTGGCTTCGTGGACGATCATCGTCTATTCTTGGCCTTCGTTTCCTACTCTCTGAATGGCGAAGCGCCTCGCATTGTCCATTATACCTTCTACCTAGGAGGTAAGAAAGATGCCTAAGACGGGCAAAAAGGCAGCCAAGCCAAAAACGAAAGTTATTCCATACTCCCCAAACGCGGCGGCATTCGTACCGGACGTTTTGGTCACTAACCAGTTAAGCTACACGCCGACCCCCCAACCCGGAGTCCCAGTGTCTAGGCGCCAGTGGGAGCGTTTCATTGAGAGAATGAAATTGTGCAAACCTCGTGGGCATATCCTCCTGCCTCTAGGATGGACGGCCGCAGGTGTCGCCTTTGGCGGTTTTCTTACCGGTTTCACTGCCCAAGGCAACGCCCTCCGCATTTTTGTTTTCACTTCAAGTGTGGGATTGTTCTTGGCAAGCGTAGCTTGCATCATTGGAGCCAGCCTTAGAAATCGAGACCGTGAGGATACACTCGGGCAGGTAATTCGAGATTTTGAAGTCCACCTCGAAGTGGTGACTACTGACATCGAGCCGTAGCTATCCTTAAGGAGTTGATTTCCCCGCAGGCTTCCTCCCTAAAGGGTTGCCGCTCAACCAGATAAGCGCCCTAGGGCAACGTTGAGGTATGCAGACCCCGGCCCTGTCGTCCTCCCCCGTCCTCCGCGTCGTCACCGAGCGCGCCGACTACCGCGCCTTCGTGCAGTACACCGACCAGACGGTCTTCCGCCGCCGCTTCTGGGCCTGGGTCCTCGCCATCCCCGCCGTCCTCGTCGGCGTCACCGCGTTCGAGGCGTGGCGCGCCGGCGGCTGGGCGAACCTCGTCCACACCGACCCCCTCGCCGTCCTCGTGCCGGGCGCCATCTTCCTGTGGGCCGCCAGCCGGTGGCAGGTGATGGAGCGCAAGGCGCGCAAGATGGCCCTCAAGGAGTACCCCGGCCTGCGCGACCTGAAGCTGGAGACCGACGCCCTCGTCGTGGAGTCCGGCCCGCGCCGCCGCAAGTACGCCTGGAAGGACATCGTGGAGATCCGCGAGGCCAACGGCCTGCTCCTCTTCGTGCACGCCCGCACCCCCGGCGTGTTCAAGGCGACCATGGTGCCGCTGCGCCCCGAGGCCAGCGACCCGCGCCACATCGGCGCCTTCCGCCAGCGCGCCATGGAGCTGTGGCAGGGCGCCCGCGCCCCCAAGCCGGCCACCGCGCCCGCCCCCGCCGCGCAGCCCCGCCCCGTGGCAGCTTAGGGCAATCTTTCCCGTTCCTTTTCCTTCCTGTTTCTTCGATTGCG
>JAXDQP010000060.1:0-28301 GCA_034667745.1 Thermoplasmata archaeon | reverse complement strand
CCAGGCGTCCTCATCTACGACGCCCACGACAAGGCCGCGCCCAAGCTGGCCGGCTTCTGGCCCGAGCCGGGCCTGCTGCTCGGCTGCCACATGGTCGAGTACGCCGTCATCAACGAGCAGGAGTACCTCTTCTGCGCGCCGCTGGACAACGCCATCTACGTCGGGCTGCTGCTGCCGCCCACCGCCACCGGCCACCGCGAGGTCGTGCAGGTCGCGCGCTTCGTGCCCACCTCCGCCAAGTTCGTCCAGGAGCAGGCCGCCTCTGCCACCGCGGACCCCGCAGGCTACCCGCTCTCGCAGGTCTCCGGCCACCAGGACATGACCTACCAGCTCGACCCCCTGACCGGCAAGCCGACGCTCTTCGTGTCGTTCTGGAACCTCGGCATGCGCATCGTCGACGTCAGCACCCCGGCGCTGCCCAGCGAGGTCGGCGCGTGGTCGGGCGAGCAGTCGAAGTACTTCCGGGGGGCGCTGCACACCACTGTCGCGTTCAAGCAGGGCGACCGGCGCATCATCGCCACCATCCCCGAGGGCGCCACGCCGCCGACGCTGTTCATCCTCGACGCCACCGACCTCAACAACCCCGTCCCCGTCGCCGAGTGGCGCGCGCTGGAGGACTTCCACGGCGAGGACGGCACCTTCTCGATGCACAACTTCCAGGTCGTGGGCGGCCGCATCTACATCGCCATGTACCACGCCGGCATCTGGGTCATCGACGTCTCGACGCCCGAGCTGCTCAAGGCGCCCAACCCGGTCGGCTCCTACCTGCCGCACATGCCCCGCCCCGACGGCAAGCCCTACGGCGCCGGCGACTGGGACGTCGTGGTCTGGAGCGGCTACGTCCTCACGGCCGACGGCAACGGCGGCTTCTACGTCCTGCACCACGACGGCGACCCGGCGGGCGACGAGAAGTTCACCAGCTTCGCGTGACCGGCCCCGACCGAGCCACGGATTGCGCGGATGACGCGGATTTCCTGCCCCTGCAACCCGTGGTTTTCGTGAGGCGTCAGTCCTTGACCCGGCACACCAGCATGAAGCCGTTGCGGGTCGGCTGCGCCTGCGCGACGACGGTGGCGCCGACGGCCCGCGTGCGCGCCACGTGCGTCCCGTCGCAGGGGTAGGCGCACACCTTGCCAATGCGGACGACGGAGAGCGTGGTGTCCGGCCCCGGATAGGGATTGGGCGGCGCGAACGATTGCGGCGTCAGCTCCTGCGCCTCGAAGCCGCGCGGCAGGTGCTCGACCGTGACTGGAAGGTCCTGCGCAATCCAGCCCTCCACCTGCTGCCGCGCCTGGGCCAGCAGCGGCGCCGGGACGAAGCTTTGCAGGTCGAGGCGGAACGTGCCGCCGCCCTTCACCTGCGGGTCGGCGACGTGGGGCGGCGCGCGGAGGTCCGAGAGCGCCTTCAGCCAGAGATGCATCGCGGTGTGCGCGCGGCTCTCCTTCTCCCGCCGCTCGGCGTCGAGGTGGCACTGCAGCTGCACGCCAACGTCGGGCACCGTCCCGCGCAGCTCGTGCCACAGCGTCCCGCCGCGCTCCACCACCCGCACGAGCCGGCGCTTCTCGCCCTCCCACCACACCGTCCCCTGGTCCATCGGCTGCGAGTGCCGGTGCGCGTCGCTCGTCGGCGCGAACAGGCTGCGGTCGAGCGCGAAGAGGTTGCCGCGCACCGCCGTGACCTTCGCCAGGCAGGTCGTCCGCCGCGGCTCGGTCAGCCAGAGGCGCTCGGTCCCGGCAACGTCCACGCCTGCGCCATGCCGTCCGCCTCGTAAGCTTCGCCCCTGGCAAAACGGGAATCGAACCCTTCCTGAACCACGAATTCCACGAATTTCACGAAACTAGGGCGTAGGTCCGCGGGCTTCGTGCAATTCGTGAAATTCGTGGTTGGTCAGGGCGAAGAGCTTCCCCGCAATCCTCCGCTCCAGCAGGCGTCGGCTTCTTGACGCATCCGAGCTTGCCGGCCGCATGGACCTCGACCTCACCGGCCGCCACGCCCTCGTGTGCGGCGCGAGCCAGGGCATCGGGCAGGCGGCGGCGGTCGCGCTCGCCGGCTTGGGCGCGACGGTGACGGTGCTGGCGCGCAACCCGGCCAAGCTGGCGAGCCTGCGCCCCGTCCTCGCCAAGGCGGGCGCGCCGGAGACGCACATGCTCGTGGCCGACATGGACGACCGCGCCGGGCTGCGCGCTGCGGTCGCGGCCCACCTGGAGACGGCCGGCCCCATCCACATCCTCGTCAACAACACGGGCGGCCCGGCGGGCGGTCCCTTGCTGGAGGCGAAGGAGGAGGAGTTGGTGAAGGCGCATGGCCGCCACCTGCTCGCGAGCCACCTGCTGGCGCAACTCACCGTTCCCGGCATGAGGGAGGCTGGCTACGGCCGCATCGTGAACGTGCTGAGCAGCAGCGTCCGCGAGCCCATCCTCGGCCTCGGCGTCAGCAACACCGTGCGCGCCGGCATGGCCGCGTGGTCCAAGACCCTGAGCAAGGAGCTGCCGCCCCACATCACCGTCAACTCCGTCCTGCCCGGCTACATCGACACGGAGCGGCTGGCCACGCTCTCGGCCGACATGGGGCTGCGCAGCGGCAAGGGCCAGCAGGCCATCCGCGACCAGTGGGTCAACGCGACGCCGGAGGGCCGCCTCGGCAGGCCGTCGGAGCTGGGGGACGCCATCGCGTTCCTCTGCTCCCCTGCGGCCTCGTTCATCCGTGGCATCGTCCTGCCCATCGACGGCGGGCGCCTGAACACGATTTGAGGCGCGCGCCGCAGCCGTGAAACCCGCGTCATCCCGGCGCCGTCGGGTCAGGCGCCGGAGGGGGCGTCGTCGTCGCCCTTGCCGTCGTCCTCGCCCGGCTCGCCGTTGCCCTCGCCGCTCTCCAGCTCGGGGCCGGGGTGGTAGCCGATGGGCAAGTCGGGGTCGAGGGGGCCCTGGTCGAAGTCGTACGGGAACTTGTTCCAGTACGGGCTGTCGTCGAGGACGGTGTAGAGGCTGGTCTCGGCGTTGATGCCGCGCACCAGGTGGCTGCCGATGCGGTCCACGTGGTAGAGCAGCGTGCCCTGGAACACCTTCTCGCCAATCTGCTTGAAGAAGCGGCCGCAGACGGTGATGCCGATGGTGCGCTCCGACACGAACTCGTCGAGGTAGTGCGCCATGTGGTAGGCGCTCGGCAGCTCGATGTGCGGCCGAATCGTGATCTCCTCGCGCAGGCCGTGGAGAATCATGAGCGGCGTGGGCGTGCCTTCCTCGCCCTGGGTCGCCTCGTGGTACGCCTGCAAGAGGCCCTTGACCGTCTGGTCGTCAAGCACGCGCCCGCCTTCCCAGGGGCGCCCAGGGGGCCTCCGATTTGAAGGTATGCGTCAGGATGGCGCCTCTACGCTACGGCTGCGGCGCGGTCGCCGTCGCGTTTCCGCTCCACGCCGGGGGCAGGAAGTAGGCGCCGTGGCTGGCCGCGATGGTGGGCAGGCTCAGGGTGCTGCTGGCGGCCTGGATGAGGACGGGCGCGGCGTCGGCGCTAGGCAGGTAGTCGCGGCCGGTGCCGGCGAGGACGAGCTGGAGGCGGTGGCCGGCGGGGACGACGGCGTCCATGATCTCGAACTGCATCTTGGCCAGCAGCGGCACGCCGGGGATGACCGGCTTGGCGTCGGCGGTGCCGGTGCCCTTGCCGTCGGCGTAGCGCAGGTCCATGATGGCGTGGCCGAGGCGGAGGTCGGCCGTCATGTCGCGCAGCTCGGCGTACACCTGGCCGCCGGAGCCGAGCGGGGTGACCTGGAGCCCGAGGCCGGCGAGGCCGGAGATGTGCGTCTCGGCGGCGAGCGGCTGCGTGGCGGCGTAGGTGACGATGCCGCTGCCGCCGGAGCCGACGAGGTTGCTGCCGGGCAGGACGATGGGCTGGCCGCCGGAGGCCTGCGCGAACTCGCTGCCCAGCCCGAGGCTGAGCCAGGCGGCGTCGGTCGGCGGGTAGGCGCCGGCCTCGCTGCGCCAGTGGCCCATGTTGTCCTCGACCTCGGTGGTGAGGGCGGGCTTGGGGCCCTGGCCCTTGAGGTAGAAGTTGAACCACTCGAGGAGCATCTGCGCCCAGTCGTAGCGCACCGAGGCGGGGTAGCCCTCGTGGCCCTCGCCGCTGGGCGTGCTGACGTGCTCGCTGGGGCGGTCGGGGTACATGTGGTTCCACTGGCCGAACAGGCCGCGGGTCTCCCAGGCCTGCTGCATCTGGGCGTAGCGCGGGAAGACGACGTGCGGCTTCACGTTCCAGTCCTGCAGGCCCTGGATGAGGAAGACGGAGCCCTTGTAGTTCGCGAGGGCGCGGTCGAAGAAGTAGCGGTCCGTCCAGTAGCCGTTCGGCGCGACGTCGAGGTTGCTGCCGGTGGCGACGGCGCCCGCGCCCTGGGCGGGGCCCTGCAGGTAGTCGGCGCACGCGGTCTGCGTGTTCTCGATGATCTGCGCGCTGTCCACGCCCTGCTCGGGCGCGCCGGGGTCGGGCTGGCCGTCGATGCCGAAGGTGCCGTAGACAACGTTGTGCATGATGGCGCCACGGGTCTCGCTGGTGCCGTTGCGCCACATCAGCTCGTACATGCCGGTGAGGCCCGAGATGGGGACGATGGTCTTGAGGTGCGGGTTGCCCGTCGTCGCGGCCTCCCAGGGGGTGGAGCCGTCGTAGCTGCGGCCGATGAGGGCGACGTTGCCGTTCGACCACTCCTGCGAGCCGAGCCAGGTGACGGCGGCGTCGATGCCCTTCTGCTCGTCGAGGCCCATCAGGTCCATGCAGTGGTTCGACAGGCCGGTGCCGAACACCGAGACCTGCGCCACCGCGTAGCCGTGCGGCACGAAGTTGTCGATGAGGAAGCCGCCGAGGCGGTGCGTCTTGGCGCTCGTGGCGGGCTCGTCGGAGTCGCCGTAGTAGGGGCCGACGTCGGCGATGACGGGGACCTTGGTGCCGGCGGGGACGTCGGGGAGGAAGAGCCCGAGGTGGACCTTGGGGGGCGCCAGGCCGTTGCCGCCCGCGTTCAGGACCGCCGCGCCGCCGCTGGTGGGCGGGAGCGTGACGTCCACGAAGACGGACTGGGGGAGCTTGAGCGCGAACTGCCCGACCTCGAGGGTGCGGCTGTAGTAGCCGGTCACGTTGAAGGGGAGGGCGTAGCGGTCCTGCACCTTCGCGACGCCGTTGGCGGCGCCCTGCGTGGCGGTGTCGCCGGTCTTGCCGGAGATGCAGCCCGCCAGGGCCGCGGAGAACGTCAGGAAGGCCAACCCGGCCGCCAGGGAGCTGCGCATGGCGGCGACCAGACGGGGCCGCTACTTGACCGTTGTCGCGCGGGCCCCGCCGCCCTCCTGTTGGCAAGGCCAATTCCGTTATCTAGGGGAGGGGTGTCCGCGCAGCCATCCTGGTGACTGGACCATGAGCGAGACCACCGACGTGGCCTCGGTCGCGCCCCCTGCGGCGCCCCCGACGGACCCCCCGACCCCCGACCCGACCGCGCCCGCCGCCCCGGACGCCCCCGAGGCCCCGCCCGCGCCACCGGCGCCACCGGCGCCCAACCCAAACGGTCCCAAGCCTGGGATGAAGAAGGAGGAGCTCCAGTCGAAGGCGAACCTGCTGCGCCGCGAGCGCGACCGCCTCAATGACGAGGCGCGCAAGCACGCCGAGGAGCGCGACGGCTTCAACGCCGAGGTGCGCGGCCTGGTCAACCAGGCCAACGAGCACAAGAAGCGCCGCGACGAGATGAACGAGGGCGTCAAGCGCTCCAAGGAGCTGCGCGACGAGGCCAACAAGGCCGCCGACGAGGCGCAGAAGGGCGCCGACACGCTGCGCCGCGAGCGCATGCCCGACGGCACCCCCGGCGAGTCCATCGCGAAGCTGAAGAAGGAGGCGCGCACGCTGGAGATGCAGCACATGACCGTGGTCCTCACTCCCGCGAAGGAGAAGGCCCTCATGGAGCGCCTCAAGGAGATTGGCAAGCTCATCCGCTCCAAGGAGAGCACGCTGCGGTCCGACCCCGAGCTGAAGGCCGCCCTCGAGTCGGCGGACCAGCTCAAGGAGAAGGCCGAGAAGTCGCACGCCAAGGTCGGCGAGATGGCCGAGAAGGCGCAGGCCGAGCACGACGCGATGATCAAGCTCTACAAGCAGTCGGACAAGCTGCGCAAGCAGGCCGACAAGCTGCAGGAGAAGTTCGTCATCGCCAAGATGGAGGCGGACAAGATCCACAAGACCTACATCGAGTTCGTGAACGCCATCCACGAGATCGAGGACGCCGCCGCCGGCAACCCCGGCGCCCGTGGCGAGGGCAGCCAGGCCCGCAACGAGGCCGCCGCCGAGATGGTCTTCCAGAAGTTCAAGGCCGGCGAGAAGCTCTCCACCGAGGACCTGCTGACCCTCCAGAAGGCCGGCCTGCTGTAGGACTCCCCACAAACCGCGGATGGCGCGGATTTCGCGGATGCACAGTGAATCCGCGTCATCCGCGCAATCCGCGGTTTCGGTCGGCGCACGAAGCTTGAAGCCCCAGCGCAGCCTGGAATCCCCGTGCCGCCCTGCTCCAAGTGCCCCGGGCCGGCGGTCACGTTCCTGCGCTACGCCGGGGCGCACCTCTGCCGCGCGCACTTCCTCCAGTCGTTCGAGCGCCGCGCCAAGGCCGAGGTCGCGCGGCAGGGCTGCCTGCCGGAGGGGCGCGTCGCCGTCGCGCTGTCGGGCGGCAAGGACTCCGTGGCGGCGCTGCACTTCCTGCGCAAGCTGACCCGCGACCACCCGCGCGTGGAGCTGGCGGCCGTCACCGTGGACGAGGGCATCGCGGGCTACCGCGGCTCCGCGCTCGCCATCTGCAAGGAGGTCACGCAGCGGCTTGGGGTGCCGTGGCACGTGGTGCGGACGCAGGACCTCGCGGGCTACACCATCGACCAGCGCGCCGCCGAGACGGGTGGGGCGGTCTGCGGGCCGTGCGGCGTCTTCCGGCGCGTGGGCATGAACCGCCTCGCGCGCGAGCTGGGCGCCAGCGCCATCGCGACGGGGCACAACCTCGACGACCAGGCGCAGACCATCCTGATGAACCACCTCAAGGGCGACCTCGACCGCCTCGCGCGCCTCGCGCCGCACACCGCCCAGGACGCGAGCCGCCACGCCGGGCTCGTGCCGCGCCTCCTGCCGTTCTGCAGCATCCCGGAGAAGGAGGTGCTGCTCTACGCGCTGCTGGAGGGCCTGCCCATCCACGACGAGGCGGAGTGCCCGTACGCCGCGCGCAGCCACCGTTTCGCCCTGCGCGACGTCCTGATGGGGCTCGAGGAGCAGACCCCCGGCACGCGCCACGCCCTGGTGCGGGGCCAGGAGCGGCTCAAGCCCATTCTCCAAGCCGCGCTGCCGCCCATCGCCGTCGCCTCCTGCCCCGAGTGCGGGGAGCCGACGAGCGGCGCAAGCTGCACCGCCTGCATGATGAAGGCGTAGGCGCGCGCTGCGGCAGGTGAGACCCAGGACGGCACGGTGATAACCCGGCGGCCCGGTCGCGGCCCGATGCTGGCGGCCTCCGGGCTCCGCAAGGCCTACGGGGCCGCGGTCGCGGTGCACAGGTTCGACGTCGTGGTGCCGGCGGGCCGCATCGTCGGCCTCGTGGGCAACAACGGCGCCGGCAAGACGACCGTGCTGAAGATGCTGTGCGGCGTCCTCGAGCCGACCGAGGGCACGGCCACGCTCGGCGGCAGGCCCACGACGCTGGCGGAGACCCGGCGCGGCATCGGGTTCCTCCCGGAGGACTCGCCGCTCTACGACGACCAGACGCCGCTGCAGTACCTGGCGTTCTTCGCGCGGCTCTACGGCCTGCCCGCGAAGGCGTCGAAGGAACGCGCGGAGAGCCTGCTGCGCTCGCTGCGGCTCGGCGAGGAGCATTGGCGCAAGCCGATTGGCAACCTGAGCAAGGGCTCGGCGCGCAAGGTCGCCATCGCCCGCAGCCTCCTCCACGCGCCGCCGGTCCTCCTCCTCGACGAGCCCGCCAGCGGCCTCGACCCCGCCACGCGCCGCGAACTGGACGGCTTCCTGTCCGACCTGCGCGCGCAGGGCACGGCCATCCTGCTGTCGGCGCACAACCTGAGCCAGGTCGAGGCGCTCTGCGACGACATCGTCCTGCTGCACGCGGGCCGCATCGTCGCGCAGGGCACGCTCCAGGAGCTGCGCGCGCAGTGGGGCACGCACCGCTACCGCCTGCACGCCACCGTCGCCTTCGCGGGCAGCGCGGCCGCCGGCACGCTGCACACCGCGCTGCTGGAGGGGCTGGGCGCCGCCGAGAAGGCGATGGCGCAGGTGCGCGCGGCCGGCGGCGAGGTGCTGAACCTGGAGTCCGTGCCGCCCGCCCTCGACGAAATCCTCCGCCGCGCCGCGGAGGCGTGATGGGGGCCCTGGGCGCGCTGGCCCGCCACGAGGTGCGCCGCCTCGGGGGCGCCTTCCAGGGCAAGGGCACCAAGGCCGCCTTCGCCGGCATCGTCCTGCTCCTCGCCGTCGCGTGGCCCGCCGTGCAGCAGCGCGGCCTGCACCCCGACCGCGGCCTCTACCCGGTCGAAATCCAGCCGGGCGCGAGCTTCGGCCCCGCCGCGCAGGCGGACGCGCGCTTCCGCGAGGTGACGCAGGGCGGCGTGCTGCGGCTGGAGGGCGACAAGGTCTTCGTGGGCAGCGACGCTGCCGCGAAGGCCGCGCTCGCGGAGCTGCGCGACGGGCTGCAACGCTGGCAGGAGGACGAGCTGGCGAAGGAGCGCGACCAGGCCGCCGCGTTCCCCGTCCAGGTGACGCTCGTCTTCCAGGCGCGCGACCTCACCGCCGCCGCGCCCGGCGCCCCGCAGCCCACGCCCACCGCGTCCCCGGGAACGTCCGGCCCCACTGCGCAGCCCTCCATCGCGGAGCAGACCGCCAACACGTCGCGGCAGCTTCCCCACCTGCGGCCCGCCGACGTGAACCCGCCGTTCCCGGTCCGCAGCCTGCTGCTGGCGTTCGCCTACCTCATCCCGATGAACTTCCTCGCGCAGCTCTACGCCGGCTCCCTGCTTGGCGAGCGCATCCGCCACCGCGGCCTGCTGGTCCTGACCGCGCCGCTCACGCCGGCCCGCATCCTCCTCGGCCGCTCGCTGCCCTACCTCGCGGCGGGCCTGCTGGTCCTCGTCGCCTCCAGCCTCCTCATCGGCGCCGGCCCGCTCGGCTGGCTCGCCGCCCTGCCCATCGTCCTCTTCGTCCTCGCCGCCGCGCTCGTCCTCGGCCTCGTCGCCCGCAGCGAACGGGAGCTCACGTTCCTGCTGACCGGCACGACCACGATGTTCAGCACGTTCCTGTTCCTGCCCGCCGTCTTCGCCGCGCTGCCGCCGGTCGCGTTCCTGAGCCCGGTGAGCGTCCTCTCCGCCTCCATCGAGGGCCGCGCCGTGGAGATTGGGCCGTTCCTCTACGCCACGCTCCCGCTCGCGCTCACCACCATCGCCCTGGGCCTCGTCGGCGCCGCGCTGTTCCACGAGGAGACGCTGTTCTCGCAGCAGGGCCTCGCCCGCAAGGTCGCGCAGGCCGTCGCGCGCTGGACCCGCACCCGCCGCGGCCTCCTCGTCGCGGGCATCCTGCTCGTGCCGTTCGCGCTCGCGCTGGAGATGTTCGTGCTGGCCATGGTGATTCCGCTGGGCCTCGTCGCCGCCTTCCCCGCCTTCATCGTCGGCGCCGCGCTGCTGGAGGAGTCGCTCAAGATGCTCGCCACCCGCGCGCGCCCCGACCGCCGCCCCGGCTGGCAGTCCGGCCTCTGGGTGGGCGCCGGCTTCTTCGCGGGGGAGAAGATTGCGCTCGTCATCGCCCTCGCCGGCTTCGGCAGCCTCCAGCTCGGCGTGCCGACGCTGCGCCTGCTCGGCGTGCAGGGCCCGCTCTGGCTGCTCGTCGGCCCGCTCGCGCTGCACATGGCCGCCGCCGCGGTGGCGGGCCTCGGGAAGGGCCGCCGCAGGTGGAGCGCGCTGGCCTGGGTCGCCGCCGTCCTGCTGCACGCGCTCTACAACGTCGCCGTCGTCGTGGGGGGCTCGCCGTGAGCCTGCTCGCCGTCGCCGGCAAGGAGCTGCGCGACATCCTGCGCGAAAAAAGCATCGTCGTCGCGCTCCTCGTGCAGTTCTTCATCGCCGCGTTCAGCGCGTTCCTCACCGTCGGCCTGCTGGGGCTGTACGACCCCGGCTCCATCGCAACACACCCGCCCGCCGACGTCGCGTACAGCGGCCCCGGCGGCTTCGACGCGGTGCTGCGGACGGCGCCCAACCTCCGCCTCGCGGTAAACGCGTCGGGCGCCCTGCAGGCGTTCAACTCGGGCCGCTTCGACGCCGTCATCCAGGAGTCCGTGGACGCGGGCGGCGTGCGCACCGTGACGCTGCTCGTTCCCGAGGGCGAGCTGAAGTCGACCCTGCTCGTCACGCAGTTCCGCGACCTGCTGCAGGCCTACGAGCGCGCCCTGCGCGAGGCCAACCAGCCCAAGCTGGAGCATCGCCTGATGGAGCTTCCCGCCACGGTGCGGCAGGGCGTCGTCCCCTACCCGTTCGTCTATGCAACCCTCGTGCCGCTCCTGTTCCTCACGCCGATTTTCCTCTCTGGCGCGGTGGCGGGCGACGCGTTCTCGTCCGAAATCCAGAACCGCACGCTGCTGCTCCTGCGCTCCGCGCCGCTCTCGCTGCCCCGCATCCTCCTGGGCAAGATGCTCGTGCCGCTCCTGCTCGCGCCCGCCCAGTTCCTGCTCTGGGTCGGCCTGCTCGCGCTCAACGGCCTGCCCGTCGCCGGCCTCGGCTGGCTGGTCCTGCTCAGCCTCGCCCTGACGCTGCTGCTGTGCAGCCTCGGCTTCGCGCTCGCCGCCCGCCTCCGCCGCGACGGCCCCACCCAGGCGGCGTACGCCCTCGTGGCCATCCTGCTCTCGGTGGGAAGCCTGTTCCTGCCCCGCGACGTGCTGAACCTCGTCGCCCGCCTCGCCACCGGCGACCTGGACGGCACGGCGCTCCTCACGCTTGCTTTGCTGTCCGGCTTGGCCATCGCCGCCTGCGCGCTTGGGTTGCGGGACGCGGCGCAGAGAATCCGGCGCGACCTGGTATAGGTCCAGCAAACTCGTGCATCGGTCGAAGTTACGCCGCGCGCTCCATCAGCAGTTCCGCCAGCCCTTCCAACGCGGCGCGCGCGGGGGACGGCGGCACCTGCTCAAGCTCCAGCAGCGCGGCCTGCGTGTAGCCCGACGCCTCAAGCTGGCTCGCGGCGACGGCGCCGGACTCGAACAGCCTGGCGCGCACGCCGGGGAACGCGTCGGCGCTGCGCTGCGGGGGCAGGCTGCCGCCGCGCTCCAGGAAGTTGAGGTAGGGGCTGGACAGCGTCCCGGCCACGAAGTCGGTCCCGGCCGGCTTGCCGGTCCACTGCGGGTCGCCGGCGACGTCGAGCAGGTCGTCGAGGACCTGGAAGGCGTGGCCGATGGCATCGCCGTAGCGGTAGAGCGCCTGCACCTGGGCCGGTGTGGCGCCGGCCATCGTGGCGCCGATGGCGCACCCGGCGGCCAGCAGCGCGGCGGTCTTGTCGCGGATGACGGCGACGTAGCCCGCGCGGTCGGGCGCGCCTGACGCAAGGAGCGCCTGCTCGCGAAGCTGCCCCTCGCAGAGGCGGCGGCACGCGTCGGCCGTCAGCGCCATCGCCTCCTTGGGCAGGCTGGCGGCGAGCGCGAACGCCTGCGTGAAGAGGTAGTCGCCGACGAGGATGGCGCCGTCGCGGCCGTGCGCGGCGTAGATGCTGGGGCGGCCGCGGCGCTCGGCGGACTCGTCCATGATGTCGTCGTGGACGAGGCTCGCGGTGTGGACCAGCTCCAGCGCGACGGCGGAGTCGATGGCCTGCCCGCGCGCGGTGGGGCCGAGGGCGTCGCCGCCGCACGCGTCGAACGCGGTCAGCAGCAGCAGCGGCCGCACGCGCTTGCCGCCCGCCAGCAGCGACTCCTTCGACCACTCCGCCAGGCGCGGCTCGCGGCTCTGCGCCTGCAGGGCCAGCCTGCGCTCCACCTCGGCGAGCTGGGCGACGGTGGCGGGCGGGAAGGCGGCGGTGATGGGGTGGCTCATGCGGGCACCAGGGCGAGGAGGAGGATGGCGGCGCTGGCCACCAGGAGGGCGAGGGTGCCGAGGCGGGCGGGGCCGAGGCCGTGCGGGTCGTCGAGGTTGCGGCGCACCGTCAGCGCGAGGGCGGTGGCCGGCACCGCGAGCGCGAGCGCGAAGGGCTGCGCGGCGGGGGCAAGCTGGCGGAGGACGAGGAGCAGCGAGGCGAGGCCGCCCGCGAGGAGCAGGACGTAGCCCGCGAGGTGGATGCCGCGCGGCAACCGGACCAGGAGCGTGCGCTGGCCGCCAGCCTCGTCGAGCGGGCGGTCCGCGAGGTCGTCAAGGTACAGGATGGCGGCGGCGAGCGCCCCCAGCGGCAGCGTCACGAGGACGTAGAGCGCGTGCAGCCCAAGGTCGTGCGCCTGCGGGGCGACGGCGTGCAGCGCGCCCTCCGCCATGAGCGGGCCGTACGTGATGCCGGCGAGGATGGGGCCGTAGCCCTGCGCGCGGAACTTGCCGAACAGGACGCTCACGGCGAGGCCGCCGACGGCGAAGGCGAGGACGGTGGGGGCGCGGACCGCCAGCAGCAGGCCCAGCCCCCCCGCGAGGGCGTAGCCGCCGAGAATGATGCCGCGCAGGGCCCGCGCGGAGGGGCGCACCGGCCCAAGCAGCCCGGCGGGGTGCGGGTTGCGGCGGTCGTGCAGCGCGTTCGCGGCCGCCTGCGCAGCGAGGCCGCCGACGAGGGTCGCCGCGACGCGCCAGGGCTGGAGCGCGCCGTGCTCGCGGTGGGCGAGCGCGATGCCGAGCAGCGTCGAGAGGAGCGCGGCGACCAGCAGCGGCACGCGCAGCGAGGCAAGGTGCTGGCTGAAGCGGGCGAGGCGGTCGGCGCCCTCGACGCGGTAGCGCACCTCGAACAGGCCGTTGCCGAGGGCCACGCAGTCGGCGCGGGCGCGGCTCAGGCCCACGAACGCCTCCACCAGCCCCGCGAGGTAGGCGTCGGGCAGGTCGTGCGCCAGCAGCAGCCGCGCCCGGCCCGGCGCCGCCGACTCGACGCGGGCCGCGAGGCGGTCGCCGCGCAGGAAGGGGTAGACCTCCTCCGCGAACAGGGCCAGCGCGCGCTCGGGGCGGCCGCGCAGGTGGACGACGAGGGTGCGGAAGGTGCGCGCCCAGAGGGCGGCGTAGTCGGCGGCGACCGCGCGCACGGCCGCCTCGCCCTTCTCGCGCTGAAGCCCCTCCAAGGCCTCGCGCAGGGGCGGCACCGGGCCCAAGGCGTTGGGGTCGGCGGGTTGCGGCGGCACGCCCGCCCGCCGCGCCGCGTGGGCGCCCAGGATGGCCCGCACCTGTCCCCCCTGCACGGCCGTTGCGACGAGGGCCGCTTCATTAAGGGTTATCGAGGGCAACAACTTGCGGGAGGTTGCTTGCAGGAGCTATTGGAGGCCCTCGGCCTCAACGGCTACGAGGCGCGCGCCCTCGTCCACCTGCTGAGGCATGGCGAGCGGACGGGCCCGGACCTGAGCCGCGAGACCGGCATCCCGTTCGGGCGGGTCTACGAGACCCTGAACGCCCTCGTCGAGCGCGGCCTTGCCACCTCGAGGGGCGGCCGCCCCCGCCTGTTCGCCTCTTGCGCCGCGAGCGCGGTGCCTGGACGCCTCCTGGCCACCTCGCGCCGCAGGCTCCAGGAGGAGGAGCGCACGATGGGCCAGCAGGCGGCGGCGCTGGAGGCGGAGCTTTCGCGGCTTGAGCCCAGGCAGGCGCCCGGCAGCACGCTTTACGGCGTCCGCCTGGGCGAGGACGCGGCGCGCGAGTTCCTCATCGAGGCCACGCACGAGGCCCGCGAGCGCGTCGACGCCTACCTCGCCTTCGAGCACATCCAGGACGACGACCTCGCGCTCTTCGACGCGTTCCGGCAGGCGGTCGTGCGCGGCGTGCGGACCCGCATCCTGCTGCGCGCCGCCGACGTGGATTACCTTCTCACTACTCCCTACGTGGACCGCGTGCTGGAGGCGACGATGCCCTACCTGGGCGAGAACCTCCAGGTGCGCCTGTCGAAGACCGACATCCTGCCGTTCTCGCTGCTCGACGGGGAGCGCGTCGTCCTGGGCGTGAAGAACCCGCTCGACCCGCGCACCTACTTCGCCGTCGTGCACATGGACGACCGCGCGTTCGCCAAGGACCTGCTGGGCAAGTTCGAGACGCTGTGGCGCGACGGCGAGTTCAACGAGGAGCTGGTGGCCTCGCTGCTGCGGCGCAAGGGCGGCAAGGCGCTGCTGAAGCTCGGCGCCAAGATCAAGGGCGGCGGCCGCCGGAGGCGCGCATGAGCCCGGAAGAGGCCGTGGAGGAGGCGCCCAGCCTCGCCGAGGTCGCCGCGCAGGAGAGGCCGCCCGCGAAGCTGCCGACCCTCGTGCGCTGGTACCCCGTCATCGGCGGCGCCATGGCCCTCCTCCTGGGGCTGGGGCTGCTCTGGGTGTACCTCATGCGGCGCGCGCAGTTCTTCCCCGCCGTCAGCACCGTCGGCGCCCTCTACATCGCCGGCAAGGAGGGCGGCATCCCGCTCGGCATCGCGGCGGGCGGCGACCCCACCCTCGTGGCGATGGCCATCTTCGGCACCGACCTGGCAATGACGTTCCTGCTCTATCCCCTCGTCCACGCGGCCTTCGACGGCGTGCAGCGCCGCAAGGGCCTCCTGGGCTCCATGCTCCGGACGGCGCAGAAGAACGCCAACAAGCGCCGCAAGATCGTGGACCGCTACGGCGCCATCGGCATCTACGTCTTCATGCTGGTGCCGTTCGCCTTCAACAGCCCGCTCGTCGGCATCGCGCTCGGCCGCATCGCCCAGTTGCCGCCGCTGC
Organism: Thermoplasmata archaeon; assembly: GCA_034667745.1. Taxonomy (GTDB): domain Archaea; phylum Thermoplasmatota; class E2; order JACPAO01; family JAHFTW01; genus JAHFTW01. The sequence goes on along the minus strand of JAXDQP010000060.1, from coordinate 13,429 downwards.
GCATCATGGTGGTGGTGAGCAGCGCCATCGCCACGACGACCGTGATGTGGACGCTCCTGGTCGACTACGGCCTCGGGAAGGTCCTGCACGTGAGCGCCTGGGTCCCCGTCGCGGTCTCCCTGAGCGTCACCGCCGGCGTGTTCACGTGGGGCTACGTCGAGACGCGGCGCGAGCGGCGCGAGGAAGAGGCCGGGGCGCGCGCCTAGCGCCGCAGCGCCTTGCGGACTTCCAGCTCCGTCGGGTCGCGGTGGGTGGCGCGCATCCAGGCTACGCGCAGGCCGGGCGTCATCACCTGGTAGGCGGCGGCGCGCACCAGCACGCGTGGGTCGCGGCGCACGAGGCGGAAGTAGCGGCGCAGGATGCGGGCGCGGGTGCGGTAGCCCTGGTTCGTCCAGTGCATGCCGTCGAACGCCTGCCCCGCGTGGCGCCGCTTGCGGCCGAGGGCGCCGGGCAGGTTCGCGACGTCGTGCCGCGCCGCGAGCCGGACCCACAGGTCGTAGTCTTCCAGCAGCGCCAGCGACTCGTCGAAGCCGCCCGCCTCCTCCCACGCGGACTTGCGGTAGAGGCAGGAGCTGTGGAAGAACGGCATGCTGTAGGCGAGCGCGCGGCGCAGGTGGCCGGGGTCGGTCGGCCGGGTGCGCGTGCCCAGGGGCCGCCCTTCCTCGTCGATGAGGGGGACCTCGGCGGCCCCAACCATCGCCCACCCGGGGTTGCGCTCCAGGGCCTCGACCTCGGCGCGCAGGCGATGCGGCAGCGACACGTCGTCGGCGTCCTGGTTGGCCACGTAGGCGGCCCGCGCGGCGCGGAAGCCGTGGTTCAGGCTCGGGATGCGGCCGCAGCGCGGGATGCGCAGGATACGCAGGCGTTTGTCCGGAATTCCTTCAAGGATGGCGAGGGTCCGGTCGGTGGAGCCGTCGTCCACCACGATGAGCTCCAAGTCCGCGAGGTCCTGCGCCAGGATGCTCTCAGCGGCCTCCCGCACGTGGCGCTCCGAGTCGTAGGTCGTCATCACCACCGACACGAGCGGAGAGCGGCCCACGCCCGGCCGACCACCGAAGCCCTGAAAGGCGTGCCGAAGGTGGGCGCGCGTGGCCTGGAGCCTCCCCCCGGACCCGCAGTTCGCGGTCCTTGCCGCGGTGCCGCCGGCCCTGGCCGCGCTGCTCGTCGCCGTCGGCGGGCTGTTCGCGTTCGAGGCCGCCAAGGGCCGCGTCGCCCTGCGCGGGAAGGCGGCCGCCGCCCTGCTTGGTGGCACTCTCGCCGCCGCCGTGGGGCTGGCTCTCCTGGTGCGCGCCCTCGGGCAGGGGACGCTCGCGATGGACTCCTGGCGCGTCCTGGGTTCCCTCGCCCCCGCCGCCCGCCTGCTGGCCTTGGCTCTCTCGTTCCCCATCGCCCTGTTCGCGCTCTTCCTGCTGTTCCTGTGGCCGGCGCGCCGGCTGCGCTGGCCCGAGGCCTACTTCGCGCTCGCGGCGGGGCCCGGGCTTGGCGCCATCCTGGTCATCCTCAAGGTCATCTGGCCGCGCGTGCCGCCCGGCGCCCAGGCGTTCTTCGCGGGGCCGATGGCGTTCCCCAACGACCTCGCCGCCCTCGTGCCCGCCCTCGCGCTGCTGCTCACGCTCCTGCGCTCGCGGCTCACGGGCAAGCGCACCTCCCCGGCCTGGCTGCTCGCCGCGTCCCTCGTCGCCGTCGCCGTTCCTCTCGCGGCGGGGCAGGCGTGGCCCAGCGACGTCCTCGCCGGCCTGCTGCTTGGCCTCGCGTGGTTCGGGCTGTGCCGCATGGGGCTCCTGCTGGCGGAGGGCGCGCTCGCCCACCCGTCGCTGCTGACGGCCGCCCTGGAGACGCTGGACGCCCTAGTCCGCAAGGCCGCGAGGCGGGCCGCTCCCTGGCTGCTGGGCATCATCGGCGCCGGCGTCGCGCTGCGCATCGCGAGCTACTGGTGGTCGCCGCTGGCCGTGGACGCCTACTCCTACGCGGTGATGGCGCACTCCTTCCTGCGCGACGGCTCCTTCACGATGCCGTGGGGCGACGTCGACACCTACCTGACCGCGCCGGTCCCGTCGCACCACTACCCGCCGTTCTACCCGATGTACCTCGCGGCGTTCTACAAGCTGCTCGGCTTCAGCCAGTCCACCACGCACATCGCCTCCATCGCGACCAGCCTTGCAGCGTTGCTCGTGACCTGGCTCTGCACGCGCGACCTCTACGGCAAGCGGCCCGCCCTCGTCACCACCGCCATCGTGGCCATCAGCCCATTGCTGGTGCAGAACACGGGCCAGGGCTACAGCGAGAACCTCGTCCTGCTCCTGTTCGTGGCGACGCTGTGGGCCATCCTCAAGAGCCTCGACCGCCCCTGGTTCATCGTCCCCGCCGGCCTGCTCGCGGGAATCGGCTACCTCACCAAGTCCAGCATGGGGTATTTCTTCATCCTCGCGGGCCTGGGCGGCCTCGGCTGGCGCCTCTACTGGAAAGGCCTCAAGGTCCTGAAGGACCCCGCCTACCTCGTGGCCATCGCCGGCTTCGGCGCCATGGTCGCGGTGTGGGCCGCGCGCAACTATCTCCTCTTCGGCTCGTGGGAGACCAGCCAGCACATCTCCGAGGCGTACCACACGGCGCTCGCGCACCCCGGCGCCTGGGCGTTCCGCTTCCTCGTCACCTTGGTCTTCTACGCCACCGTCGGCTACCTCCTCTACCTCGCCGCGCTGCCCTGGCTGCCGACGCTCGTGCGCACGCCCAAGCTCGGCAGCGAGCACGACTCCGGCCTCTGGCTCGCGCTCGGCCTGCCGCTGCTGCTGACCTCCGCCATCGACGCGGCGCTCTGGCTCATCGAGAAGGAGTTCTTCCTCAACAACGTCCGCTACGTCTCCTTCGTCACGGTGCCGCTGGCGTGGCTCCTGCTGCGGCACGCCCGCTGGGACGCCCGCGCCACCCGCCTCGCGCTGCTCGCCACCGTCGTCCTGCTGCTCTCCGGGTCGCTGTTCTTCGCCAAGCCCAGCACCGCCTACAACCAGGCCATCGCGGACGACTGGGCGCCCCGCATGGCGGACGGCGACTCGGTCGGGTTCGTGGACGGCAACAACCACTTCGCCTACCGCTACTACTTCCAGCTCACGCACGGCGGGACGCGGGAGGTGCCCGTCATCATCGCGTGCCTCGGCAACCCGCTTTGCCCCGGCAGCGCGCCACGGCCCGAGGCGTTCAACACGACGTGGGTGCTGGCGCCCAACTACGCAACCGGCCACCTCCCCTCCGCCTACGCGCCGGTGCCAGGCGCCTTCGCGGCCCCCGACCCAAGCCACCCGGACCGGCTCGTGCTGTGGCGGCGCGCGTAGGGCTCCCTCCTGTCACGGCCGACAGGTTCTTTACGTAGTTCGCATAGCGGAAATCCAGAGCCTGGCTTCGGCCGGGCCATTTGACAGGTGAACCACCATGACGAATGGACAAGCCACCGGACAGCCCATCTACATCCTGAAGGACGGCACGGAGCGCACCCGCGGCCGCACCGCCCAGTCCAACAACATCTACGCGGCCCGCCTCATCGCGGAGACCGTCAAGTCCACCCTCGGCCCGCGCGGCATGGACAAGATGCTGGTCGACAGCATGGGCGACGTCGTCATCACCAACGACGGCGCGACCATCCTGAAGGAGATCGACGTCGCGCACCCCGCGGCGAAGATGGTCATCGAGGTCGCCAAGACCCAGGACGCCGAGTGCGGCGACGGCACCACCACGTCGGTCATCCTGACCGGCGAGCTGCTGAAGGTCGCGGGCGACCTGCTGGAGAAGGGCATCCACCCCACCACCATCACCGGCGGCTACAACATCGCCGCCCGCGAGGCGCTGCGCATCCTCGAGGGCATGGCCCTCCCCATCAAGAAGGGCGACAACAAGACCCTGATGCAGATCGCCAACACCAGCCTCGCCTCGAAGAACGCGAGCGCCAACGCCGAGACCATGACCAAGATCGTCGTCGACGCCTGCACCGCCGTCGCCGAGACCCTGGGCACCGGCAAGACCTCGGAGGTCGAGGTCGACCTCGACAACATCCTGGTCCAGAAGGCCAAGGGCGGCTCGCTCGAGGACACGACGCTCATCCAGGGCATCATCCTGGACAAGGAGCGCGTCCACTCCGGCATGCCGCAGCAGGTCAAGAACGCCAAGATCGCCCTCGCCAACGTCGCGCTCGAGATCAAGAAGACCGAGGTCGACGCCAAGATCGAGATCACCCAGCCCAACCAGCTCGAGGCGTTCCTGGCGCAGGAGGAGAAGACCATCAAGGACATGGTCGAGAAGGTCAAGAAGTCCGGCGCCACCGTCCTCGTCTGCCAGAAAGGCATCGACGACCTCGCGCAGCACTTCCTGAGCAAGGCCGGCATCTACGCCGTCCGCCGCGCCAAGAAGAGCGACATGGAGAAGCTCGCCAAGGCCACCGGCGCCGAGATCGTCAACACCCTGGACGACCTCAACGCCAAGACCCTCGGCAGCGCCGGCCTGGTCGAGGAGCGCAAGATCGGCGAGGACAAGTTCACCTTCGTCACCCAGTGCCCGAGCGCCAAGGCCGTCAGCATCCTCCTTCGCGGCGGCACCGAGCACGTCGTGGACGAGGCCGAGCGCGCCCTGCACGACGCCCTCAGCGTCGTCGCCGTCGCCCTCGAGGACGGCAAGATGACCCCCGGCGGCGGCGCCGCGGCCACCGAGATCGCGATGGGCCTGCGCGAGTTCGCCACCACCATCGGCGGGCGCGAGCAGCTGGCCATCGAGGCCTACGCCGACGCCTTCGAGGTCGTCCCCCGCACGCTGGCCGAGAACGCCGGCCTGGACGAGCTGGACATCCTGCTCAACCTGCGCCGCGCCCACAAGAAGGGCCAGAAGAACGCGGGCGTCAACGTGTTCACCGGCAAGATCGAGGACATGGTGGACAACCACGTCATCGAGCCCCTGCGCGTCGGCACCCAGGAGATCAAGGCCGCCACCGAGGCGGCGGTCATGATCCTGCGCATCGATGACGTCATCGCGGCCAAGTCCTTCAGCCCGCCCGGCGGCGGCGCTGGCGGCATGCCCGGCGGCATGGGCGGCGGCGACATGGACTTCTGAAGTCTGGAGCGAAGCGACAGACTTCAGCAAGGCAGGAGGCCGCTCAGCGGCCTTCTGCTCCCACCCGCTCTCCCTCTTTCTCCCTCTCCCCTTTTCTTAACCACGAATTACACGAATTTCACGAAGGGCCGTTTCGTGCAATTCGTGAAATTCGTGGTTCAGTTGAAAACGTCAGCCGACTCAGCGGCCGGCGCATCGAGTGTCCGCCTGCGCTTGGGCCCGACCTTGAAGAAGACCGGGATGGTCAGGAGCGTCACCACGAAGATGACGACGAAGGCGAGCATCGTGGCGAACATGGTGCGGCTCACGGCGACGTTCTGCACGAGGATGAAGAACGTGAACGCGCCCGTCGTCGTGAGGGCGGAGAACAGCACCGCCTTGCCGGTGGACTCGAAGACCTCGCGGGCGTCGCCGGTCTGCTTGATGTTCCACATGAAGTGGATGCCGTAGTCCGTCCCGATGGCGATGATGAACGCCAGGGGAAGCACGAGCGTGATGGCGAGGCCGATGCCGAAGAACGGCAGCAGCGCGAGCCACCACAGGCTGGTGAGGGTGGAGAGCAGCAGGGTCACGAAGGTGACCTTGACGCTGCGGGTCATCAGGCCGACGAGGACGCCGAGCATGATGTTGTCCACGACGTTCATGTAGGTCAGCCAGGGCAACTCCTCGGCGATGAAGAGGTAGTTCGTGGCGGTGTTGCCGACGAAGGCCACCCGCATGCCGCTGGGCGGGGCGCCGCCGAAGGTGGCGTTGGCCTTCGCCACCGCGTCCCAGACCTGGTGCCACACCTCCTCCGCCTCGGGGAAGGTGGCGGCGCGGACGCTGAAGGTCATGGCCGCCATGTCGTTGGCGGGGTGGTTGATGATGATGGAGGAGAGCTCCCGCATCGGGGAGGCGAACATCGCCTCGATCTCCTTCTTGATGGCCTCCTCCGTGGCGGGGAAGCTCTCGACCTGGCCCTGCACGGGCGGCGGGAGGGGGGCCGGGAGCGGGAAGGGCAGGCCTTGGAGGACGCTCTGGATGGCGCGCTCCTCGACGACGCTGCGGATGGCGCCGGTGGGGCCGCCCTTGACGGTGAGCCAGGTCTCGATGAAGAACGGCAGCGTGCGCAGCGTGTCGGGGATGACGCGCGGCTCGCCCTTGAGGTTGGCCTCGACGGCGCGGTAGTAGGCCATCGCGTCGGGCGTGAGAATGCCGGGGCCGCTGAAGGTGAGGATGTTCGCCTTCTCGTCGCTGTCGGGCGCCTCGTAGAACCACGCCAGCCCCTTCTCGTGCTCCTTGCGGATGGGGTCGTTGGGGAGGTAGTTGCGGCCGGGGTCGCCGAACGCCTCCTTGCCGATGTTGTCCGCCAGCGGCCAGGCGACGGCGGAGAGGACGACGAGCAGCGCGACGACGGCCCAGCGCCCGCGCGTGATGCCGCGCGCCAGGGCGGGCATGAGGCGGGAGCGGCTGAACGACGCGCCCATCTTCTTCGAGCCGCCGATGGCGGTGAGCGCGGCGGGGATGAAGGTGATGGCCAGGAGGTAGATGACGGTCAGCGCCACCGTGGCGACGATGCCGAGGTCGGCGATGAGGAGGCTGGGGCTGAAGATGAGGACGGCGAGGCCGCCCACCGTCGTCGCGGTGGCGATGAGCATGGCGACGCCGCTGCGGGTGCCGGCGATGCGGAACGCCTCGATGTCGCTGTGCCCCTCCGCCTTGTGCTCGACGAACTCGTTGATCATGTGGATGGAGTAGTCGATGCCGATGCCCATGACCAGCGGCACGATGGTCATGTTGAGGGTGTTGAGGGCGATGCCCATGAAGCCCATCGTGCCGTAGCTCCACACCAGGCCGACGACGAGGGTGCCGAGGCTGACGACGATGGCGCGCGGGTTGCGGAAGGCGATGAAGAGGCAGACCACGATGAACAGCCCAATCAGCGGCAGCAGCTTCAGCGAATCCTCCTTGACGAGCGCGCTGGAGTGGGCGTTGGCGATGGGCAGGTCCACCGTGAACAGCGGCGGGTTGGCCGGCCCGAAGACGGTGAACTCGGTCTTGCCCGCGGCGACGGCCGCCACGTACTCGTCGCGCACCCGCAGCGCCTGCTCCCCGAGGGCCTTGCTGGGCTGCTGGTTGTCCGCCGCCGGCATGAAGAGCGCCGCCGCGTGCGTCCAGCTCGGGCTGGAGATGGCGTCCACGGTGTCGAGGACGGCCGCCTTCACCGCCTGGTCGACGAGCTGGTACTGCGCGGCCTGCTCGCGGGTGCGGTAGCCGGGCAGCGCGAAGGCCGATTGGGGCGCGGGGCTGCCGCCGCCGGAGCCGTCGCCGCCCGCCACGGTCCAGTTCACCAGGTTGTAGATGTTGCTGATGCTGATGGAGCGGCTGAAGTCGGTGCGCGCCTGCACGAAGCGCACCAGCTCGTCCATCGCGCGGACGTAGACCTCGTCCGTGATGTTGCGCGGGTCGGGGTTCAGCTTGCCGGGCCCCGAGGCGCTGCCGGTGGCGGGCGGGAAGAGGCCCGCGCCCTGGTTGCGGTTCACCAGCTTGCCGTTGTCCTCCGCCCAATGCTGCCCCTGCTCGTCGATGTGCAGCTGCATCGTCACCTGCTGCGTGAAGGTGGAGCGGAACTTGTCCGTCAGGTCGTGCGCAGCCTCGGTGTTGTAGTTGCCGCGCGGCAGGACGTCCGCCACGTCGACGTTCGTGGTGATGCGGCTGACGCCGACCCCGAACACCCCGGTGATGAGCAGCATCACGACGAGGACGAGCTTGGCGTGCCGCGAGCAGGCGATCGAGATGGCGGCCAGGCCGTTGGCCACGTGGGTGTCGAGGCGGCGCGCAGGCAACAGGGGACCAGCCGACGGCGTGGTTAAAGGGGTTGCCGCGTCGGCCCGTCAGCGGCCGGCCTCGTCGAGGATGCCGCGCCGGCTCGCCTGGTACTCCGGCTCCGTGACCGTGCCGCGCGCGTGCATCCGCTCCAGGCGCGCCAGGCGGCTGCGGTAGGGCTCCTCCAGCAGCTCCTCCATGGGGGTCGCGGTGGCGGGGTCGCGCACGGCCACCACCTTGCGGAAGGCGCGGCGCGGGCTCGCGAGCCGCACGGCGTCCGCGAAGGCGCGCGCCTGCGCCCGGTCCGCGCCCGTGAACGTCTCGCTGGCGCCGCCGAGCAGCAGGTCCACCGTGGCGCCGTCGCGGGCGACGTGGACCTCCACCTTGGCGACCTCCTCGTAGGGCCACGCCACCAGCGTGCGGCGCAGCACGCCCACCGCGACCCAGGCGATGCGGCGGTCGGTGGCGGCCAGGAGCCCGGTACGGCGGCCGCGCGTGGCGTCGACGGCGCCCAGGACGCGCTCGTCGCCCTCCAGGCGCCTGCGGAGCAGGGCCAGCTCGCGGCGTCCCACGAAGCGGCCCAAGCCGTCCAGCCCCGCGTCCCGTGCCATCACGCCTTCCAGCGCGGCGGGGGATAAATCGGTGCTGATGTGGCCGCCGTCAGGCGGCGTCGTAGGCTGCCTGAAGCCCCTTGACGTCCATCTTGACCATGCCCATCATGGCCTGGAACACCGCGCCCACCTTCTTCTGGTTGGGGCCGCTGGTAAGGCGCAGGAAGGCCTCCGGGACGATTTGCCAGGTGAGGCCGAACCTGTCGTCAATCCACCCGCAGCGGCTCGGCTTGCCCCCCTTCTCGAGCGCGGACCAGAGGCGGTCGACCTCCTTCTGGTCGCGGCAGACGACGAAGAAGGAGACGGCGGGGCTGAACCTGTACTGCGGGCCGCCGTTGAGGCCCATGAACTTCTGGCCGGCGAGGGTGAAGCTGCCGCCCATCGGGTTCATGCCGTCGATGCGGGAGCCGGGGAAGAGGGAGACGTAGTAGCGCGCGGCCTCCTCGAAGTTGTTGTCGAACCACAGGAAGGGCGTGATGCTCCGCACGGCGGACGACGCCGCGGGCGGCGCGGCCTTGGCCGGCTTGCGGGCGGCGGCGCCCTTGCCAGGCTTCGACGGCCGCTTGCGGGCCGTGGCGCTCTTGCTCGGCTTCGACGGCTTGCGCGTCGTCTTCTTGGCGGGCACGCGCCGCAAGCCCGCGAGCCGTATTTGGCGCTAGGGGTCAGCGCCGGGCGTAGTCGCCGCGGTAGAAGCGCACGAAGTGCCAGAGCAGGGCACCGAGCGCCAGGAACACCAGGGGATAGGTGCCATAGCGCAGCAGGCCGAGCAGCGCCTCCGACTCGCCGACGTTCAGTTCGCCCTTGAGGCGGAGCCAGAGGGCGGCGCCGAGGAACGCGAGGAGGGCGAAGAAGGCGGCGCCGAGGCTCCAGGCGAAGGTGTCCCACGCGCGCCAGGGGCTGGCCATCTACGACCGCGCCGGCTCGAGGTAGGTGCTGGAGTCGATGAGGGCGACGTACTGGTCGACGAGGGTGCGCGCGGTGGCGGCGCTGATGGTGCCCTTCTCCTTCATGCGCTTGATGCGGTCCTTGAGGCTGTCCTTCATGTCGGCCGGGTTGTAGCGCACCCACCGCAGCATGTCGCTGACCTTGCTGCCGGGCGTGAGGCGGCTCAGCGTCCACTTGCCCGTCTTCGCGTCAACGTCGATCCACGCCTCGTTGGTCTCGCCGAAGAGGTTGTGGTAGTCGCCGAGGGTGTCCTGGTAGGCGCCGACGAGGGCCATCGCGAGGTAGTAGGGCTCGCCCTTGCGGAGCTTGTGCGTGGTCATGCTCGACTTGGTGCCCTCGGGGTCGATGAAGCGCCGGATTTCGCCGTCGCTGTCGCAGGTGATGTCCGCCAGCGTCGTGACCTCGTTGGGGCGCTCCCGGAGGCGGTGGATGGGCAGGATGGGGAACTGCTGCTTGACGCCCCACACGTCGGGCAGGCTCTGGAAGAGCGAGAAGTTGCAGACGAGCTTCTGGCTGCCGAGGCTGTTGGCCTGCTCGTACTCCTCCGACTCCGTTTCGTCCTCCTCCTTGAGGATGTCGCGCACCTTGCCCAGGATGCTGCGGAACACCGTCTCGGCGCGGCCCAGGCTCTCCAGGTTGAGGTGGCCGAGGTCGAAGAGGTTCTGCAGGTCCTCGCGGTACTGCACGGCGTCGTGGAACGACTCGAAGACGTTCTTGGGCGAGAGGTTGTCGTAGGTGCTGAAGAGGTTCCACAGCGAGGTCGGGTCGTCGTCGTGCGCGCCCTCGGGGTCGGGCTCCAGGTTGAGGTAGGGGACGCGGCGGATGACGTCCACGACCAGCAGCGCGTGGTGGCTCACGACGGCGCGGCCGGACTCGTTGATGATGTGCGGCACCGGGATGCCGGCCTCGTCGCAGACGTCCTTGAGGGTGGCGACGATGCTGCTGGCGTACTCCTCCATCGTGTAGTTGGCGGAGTTGCTGCCGGTGCTGCCGGAGCCGTCGTAGTCCACGGCCATGCCGCCGCCGACGTCGAGGTACTTCAGCGGGACGCCCATCTTGCGCAGCTCGGCGTAGATGCGGCTGGCCTCGCGGACGCCCTGCGTGATGCGGCGGATGTCCGAGATCTGGGAGCCGATGTGGAAGTGGATCTGCTGCAGGCGGTCCAGCATCCCCATCTCCTTGACGCGCTCCACGGCGTAGAGCACCTCCGGGATGGTGAGGCCGAACTTGGCGCGCTCGCCGCCCGACAGGGCCCACTTGCCCGGCGCCTTGGAGCGCAGCTTGAGGCGGATGCCGAGGATGGGCTTGCGCTCCTGCTCCTGCATCAGCGGCAGCAGGATGTCCAGCTCGCCCACCTCGTCGAGGACGATGATGACCTCGTCCTTGAAGTGGGTCGCGCGGCAGGCCGCCTCCAGGAAGGGGCGGTCCTTGAAGCCGTTCACGACCAGCAGCGACTTGCGGTTGGGGTCCATCGTGAGCGCGGCGACGAGCTCCGCCTTGCTGCCGACCTCCAGGCCGTACTTCCACTTGCGGCCGGAGTTGGCGAGGGTGCGCACGACCTCCTGGCGCTGGTTGACCTTGATGGGGAAGACGCCGCGGTAGTCGACCTTCTTCAGCTTGTTGTCCTTGAGCGCCTTCTCGAACGCGCGGTTGAGGCGGTCGACGCGGTGCTGCAGCACCTGCGGGAAGCGCAGCGTGATGGGGGTGTGGATGCCCTGCTCCTGCAGCGTCTGCACGATGTCGAAGACGTCCGCCTCGGGGCCGTCGGGGCCGAGCGGGTTGACGGCGAGGGTGCCGGCGCCGGTGACGCGGTAGTAGCCGTCCGCCCAGCCGGGGACCTGGTACATCTCTTCGGCGTCGCGGACCGTGAAGTGGGCCACGGGCGGCGCGACGGGAACCCTGTTCTTCAGGATATGGTCGGTGGGCGGCGCCGTTGCGGGCAGCAGCCATCGCTCCCCGGGGGGTGCAGGGACGGGCCGGGGACGGAGCCCCCCGTGGTTTTGGGCGCGTGGACGGCTGGCCGCAGGCAATTCGGCGCTACGACGCCGGCGGGCCGCCGGGGGCGGGCGGAAGCGGCGGCGCGACCTCTTGCCGCAGCACGACGCGGTAGTCGGTGAAGCCCATCTTGCGGTAGATGGCCTGCGCCTCCTTGTTGTTCTCGAAGAGCTGCACGTCGATGGCGGTGATGCCCTCCGACTTGCACCACTTCTGCAGCTCCGCCATGAAGTGCTTCAGGATGCCCTTGCCCCGGTAGCCGTCGCTCACGAAGGCGTCCGAGAGGTAGGCGACCTTGGTGTGGCGGTAGATGGGGGGGCGGCGCTGCTTGTTGGCGATGAGGTAGCCCACCAGCTTGTGGTTGTCGTCCGCCACCAGCGTGAGGGTGTCCTTGCGCTGCACGAGGCCCGTGGCGTAGCCGAAGAAGTAGTCGGCGGCGTCCTCGTTGAGGATCTTGGACTGCGTGAGGCCCTCGCGCAGGCGCGCGAACTCCTTCCACAGGGCGCAGATGCCGTCGATGTCGTCCTCGCCCAGCTTGCGGATGCGGACCATCGGGCCCCGGCACGAGAGGGGGCTTCTTAAGGCGCTTGAGGCGGGCACGCGCCAGGCACGCCCCATCCACGCCGTTTTCCCCCAAATCCCGCCCGAATCGTCCAGGGGCAGTTTATCCGGCTCGCCGCTAGCATGAAATAGTCGCCGGCATGAAGGCCTCTCGAGCCCATGGAAGAGCAACTTGCCCGCGTGGAGATCCTGCGGAACAAGAACGGCACCTACTCGGCCGTCATCTGGACCGAGACCGAGGGGGACAAGGAGCTGACGAGCCGCAGCCTCGAGGCCCTCTTCCGCGAGTTGACGATGGACATGGAGTTCGCCGTCGGCGAGCACCAGCGCGAGGGCCGCGGCGTCGAGTTCAGCGCCGAGGAAGAATTCGAGAACCTCCAGTACGCGCAGGACAACGAAGGCTACTGAGCCGCGAGCGTTCGCTGCTTCGGCGCGGCCGCCCATGCCGGTGGACGGGACCGTTCACTTCCTTGGTCGCCACGTGTACTGCGGGAGGGTCTTCCCTTGCGCGCTGCACGCGATGAGTTGCGCCAGGCGGCTCGCCTTCGTCGCGTCCCGCTTGGCCGACACGACCCACCACGTCGCGGCCTTGCGGTAGGATGGCGGCGCCTGCTTCGTGAACCAGGCCCACGCGGCCTCGTCCGCCTTGAACGCCTTGGCCTGCGCGGGCGTGAGCCTGACGTCGCCCTGCTCGAAGGAGGCCCGCCCGGTCCGCTCCGGCGTGCGGGCGTCGAAGGCGGCCTGCCCCGCCGGCGCCATGCGGCCCTCCCGCACGAGCCGCTCGGCGGTGCGGACGTTGACGGTGCTCCAGTGGCTGCCCGGCTTGCGGGGCGTGAAGCGGATGGTGTAGGCCTCCGGGCCGAGGCTCCTGCGCACGCCGTCGATCCAGCCGTGGCGCAGCGCCTCCTCGACGGATTGGGCCCAGGTCAGGCTCGGCTTGCCGGTGGCGACCTTGTGGTAGCCGACGAGAAGCTCCGCGCGCTTGGCGTGGTTGGCGGCGAGCCACTTGCCGAACGCGGCGGGCGAGGCGAAGAAGCGCGGCTTGGGTCCGGCCGGGCTCATGCCGTCCTCGCGTAGAGGTCGCGGCGGAGGCGCGGCACGAACGCCATGAGGATGGCCGTGCGCGACAGGCCCGTGCGGTCGAGCCTCCCGTGGGTGAGGTAGCCGATGGCGCCGGTGGTGGAGCCGAGGGCGGGGTCGTTGGCGATGGGGCCCAGGATGTCGGAGACCATCTCGCCCGCCAGCGCGCGCCGGGTGACGAAATCGGGGTAGTGGAACGCGGGCCCCCAGCCGTGCGTCTCGAGGCCAGCGCGGTCGAGGACGACGCACGCCTGCGCCTCCAGGTGGCCCTCGTGGGCGGGGAAGCGCACCAGGCCGGCCTCGATGCCGATGGCGTAGTCCGCCTCCGGCCACGCCGCGAGCGC
>JAXDQP010000059.1:0-2799 GCA_034667745.1 Thermoplasmata archaeon | reverse complement strand
CATCCGCAGCCTGGGCGCGGCCGCCGCGGCGCGGGGCGGCGCCATCCGGGGCGTGCTGGGGAACCTGCAGGCGAACAACCTCGGCGACCTGACGGCCCCGGTCCGCCACCTGCACCGCCGCCTGATGTGGCGCGTCGACGACCGCCGCTCGTGGCGCTCGTTCGGCGAGCAGACCGAGAGCCGCCTCATCGACTCCTTCTCCGACATGTTCGTGCAGGGCATCGCGGCGGGCGGCAAGCCCGGCCCCATCAGCGGCATCATCAGCCAGAACATGCTCGACGTGCTGGCCCTGCGCACCGCGCGGCGCGCGACCGCCGGCACCTTCCGCGGCCTGCTCGTCGGCCTGGGCGTCGGGCTGGCGGCGGTGCTGTTCATGGGCTCGGGCATCCTGGCCAAGCTGACCGCCACCTTCGGGCAGGGGACGGCCCTCGTGCAGCAGGGCCTGTTCAACGTCGTGCCGCCGACGGACGTCGCCTTGTCGCAGCAGGTCCTCCTGGTTCTGGTGGCGGCGCACGGCGTGGCGGCGGGCGTCTTCTTCGAGCTTGTCCAGGGAGGCCGCATCGAGGGGGCCGCCCTGCACGCCGCCATCAACGCCTCGACGGGCGTTGGGGCGGGGCTGTTCATCCTGTGGGGGCTCCCCGCCATTGGCATCATCTGAGCATTCGCGGACCGCCCCTCCTGGAAGGGCGGTTGTGTGTCAGGCCGCGACGGACAATCCATGATGAGTGGGAGGCCGATGCCCGGCTTGCCCATGATGCCAACCTTCTCGCCCGCCCCGCCCGCCGCCCTGCACCTCGGCCCCGCCCCCCAACCCGCCCTGCACCTCGTCCCGCCCCCGCCGCCGGAGGACGGCGAGATGCGCGAGGTCAAGGTCAAGCTCCCCGTCGAGCAGATCCTGCGCCTCCACTACGCGCGCATGAAGAAGCGCGAGAACTTCTCCCAGATTGTCAGCAGCGCCCTCACGCGCTACTTCGACGACCTCGCCAGCCCCTAGGCGGCGTCCGCTTCGGGGCGCTGCGTGCGGTAAAGGGCATACTCGCACAGCAGCCACGCCCCCAGGACCGCGAGAAGGTAGGCCGCGAAGGTCGCCAGCAGCCGCGCCGGCCCGCCGACCAGCGACTCCCACGCCGCCGCGAAGGGGCCGCTCGCGTGGGACAGGAGGTTGCCGGCGACGGCGAGCAGGCTGATGGCGACGGCGGGCCACGGCACCATGCGGCCCACGAGCCAGCGCGCCCGCGTCGGGCCGGGCCGCCGCCACGCGATGTGCCACCAGGGGTACTCGCCCGCGAACAGGAACGCCGACAGGAAGCCGGCGAGGCGGAGGCCCGGCGGCGGGGGGCGGACGCGGGGCTGGAGCCACACGGAGCGCGCGAAGAGGGCGGACAGCCCCAGCACCACGACGACGTTCACGGCGACGAGCGTGCCCAGCCCGGCCCCGAACATCTTGTGCAGGAGGTTCTGTTCGCCGGCCAGGCCGGAGTCGAGCGAGTGGGTGCTCAACAGGTCGAGGGCGCGCGCCAACGCCATCCCGCCGGAGACGCCCACCACCAGGCCCCAACGGCGGTCGGGCGGCGCTTCCACGGGAGGGACAGGCGATTGCGGGTCATGGGCGTTGCCATGAACCGGCGGTCCCCTCAGTAGGGTCTCTTCGGAACGCCCTTCTGCGCGTCGAACGTCTTCCAGACCTTGATGCCGCACCAGCGCGGGCCTTCGGGGCAGCACGCCTCCACCGAATCCTGCAGCTCGGCGGGCTGGCGCAGCGCGACGAAGGTGCAGGGCGGGCCGAGGAACGCGGTCAGCTCGGGGTGGATGGCCTGCACCTGCCGCAGCTCGGCGAGGCTGGCGTCGAAAATCTCCTTCTGCGCGTTGAAGCAGAGGCGGAGACGCCACTTGTGGATGAACGACAGCAGGTCGCCGCTCTGGTGGAAATGCACGTGCGTGGCGTTGGGCAGCAGGTAGGTCGCGTCGTCCGCGGGGATGCCGTGGACGTCGCGCAGCCGCAGCATCGCGGACCACAGGGCGTCGATGGCGCCGTGGTAGATTGCGAGCGCCTCCGGGTCCTCGGCCACGATGTCGGGAACGTGGACGTCGGGCTTGGGGTGGAGGCACTGCGCCAGGAGCGGGCGCGTGCCGGGGGTCATGCGGTGGCGCTGGTCCTGCGCGTAGGCGGAGAGGCTGATGCGCTTGCGGAACGTGTAGTGGACGTGGCGCAGCGCGCGCAGGACGGGGCTGTGGTCCCAGGTGTTGAGGGTGTCGCCCCACGCCGCGTTGAGGGCGGGGTCGAGGACGCGCGCCAGCAGGTCGCGGTCGGGCAGCGTGGAGCCGGTGACCTCGCGCACGGCCGCGGCGACCAGCCTGGGCGCGTCGGGCGTGGCGTTGAGCAGCAGGGCGGGCTCGTTGAGCGGCAGGGGCAGCGGCGCCGCGACGGCGGCGGCCTCCGCGAGCTGCGCCTCGATGGTGTCGGCGCGGGGGCGCGGCGTCTCCTGGATCTCCGCCACGAACGCGGGGTCGACGCGGCGGACCTCCTCGACCATCTGCTCGACGATGCGGCGGGCCTCGCGCGGTGTGTTCGCGGCCTCGCACATCCGGATGTAGCGCAGCAGGACGATGCCGGAGACGGTGTGGTAGAGTTGGGTGCCGGCCGCGATGGGGACGACGTAGCGCGCCATCTCCTGCGACTTCTTCTCGGCCTCCTTGCGAATCTCCTTCTCGGACTGGCCCTTGATTTTGCCAATCGCCGCCATCGTGCGGAAGTTCGCGTCGGCCAGGCGCTCACGCAGCGTGTGGTAGGCGTCCCAG